>JBBQHC010000164.1:0-5590 GCA_038323615.1 Rhodobacterales bacterium
CCCTGATCTTCGGCGTCGTCGTCGCTTGGCTGTGAAGCTTGATCAGCATGTCGCTCTCCCATCCCGCGCCTCGGTCAAAATACAGCGTGCCATGAAAAGCGCTGATCGACGAGGGGCTATGTGATCATCCGGGATGGAACAACTAGCGCAAGAACGGGCGTCGGTCGTTAAAAGGGCGCATGGGTTCAATGAGGAAAACTTTGCGGAACTTTTCGTGCAAAGAAATCTGGGCACCCGAGTGTTGCCAATATGACGACATTTCGGGCGTCAGATTGCCTATCCGCGATTGAAGCCTTTGCATTTGGCGGCGAATGCTGGTTTAGCAATGTTACGAGGTAAGTCTTGGGTGCCTGCTGCCATCCTCAACCAAATAGGTGGTGGGCAAAAAACTGGAGAAGTTAGAAATGAAAAAAATCGCACTCGCCGCTGCCTTTGTTGGCGCCGCTTCGACCGCTTTCGCTGGCGGCATGTCTGAACCTGTGATCGAAATGGCTCCGGCCGTTATCGTCGAAGAAACCAAGCAGGCATCGTCGTCGGCTGGCATCCTGAT
The DNA here is from genome assembly GCA_038323615.1 of Rhodobacterales bacterium. Classification (GTDB taxonomy): domain Bacteria; phylum Pseudomonadota; class Alphaproteobacteria; order Rhodobacterales; family Rhodobacteraceae; genus JBBKXP01. The sequence continues at coordinate 551 of JBBQHC010000164.1, forward strand.
TCCGCTGATCTTGATCGCGGTTATCGCTGCTGCGGCTTCGAACTAAGCTTTACAATCTTCGGATTGAGAGGGGCGTGGGGGAAACCTCGCGCCCTTCTGCTTTTTCGGTGTCTCTGGTACGCTATCAGCCGTCGATCCAACCGCGCAGGTTGGCGGTGATCACCCCGGACAGCGCCGCAATATGGGCGACATCGTCGTTCAGGCAGGGAATATAGGTGAACGTTTCGCCGCCGGCGTGTTCGAAACTTTCCCTGATCTCTTCGTTGATCTCTTCCAGCGTTTCGATGCAGTCGGCAGAAAACGCCGGGGCGCAGACGGCGATATTCTTGATCCCGCGCTGGGCCAGCCGCGCTACTTCTTCGACTGTGTAGGGTTTTAGCCATTCTTCGGGGCCGAATCTCGACTGGAATGTGGTGCTGATCTGTGTGGCGTCCCAGCCCAGCCTTTCGCGCAGCAGACGCGTCGTTTTCTGGCATTGGCAGTGATAGGGGTCGCCTTCGCGCAGATATCGTTCGGGCAGGCCGTGGTAGGAACAGACCAGCATATCGGGCGGGGTCGTTGCCGCCGCCCAGGTCCGTTCGACGGATTGGGCCAGCGCATCGATATAGGCCGGTTCGTCGAAATAGGGCGGTACGACGCGCACCGCCGGTTGCCACTTTTCACGCATCAATGCCCGGAAAAACTGATCGCAGGCGGATGCCGACGTGGCCCCGGCGTAGTGCGGATAAAGCGGGAAAAACAGGATCTTGTTGCAGCCAGCCGCCGTCATCTCGGCCACTTTGGTCAGAGTCGATGGGTTGCCATAGCGCATGCAGAAATCGACCATCACTTTGTCGCCGAACTGCGCCTGCATCGCGTCCGCAATCGCCCCAGTCTGACCTTTTGTGATCGTCAGCAGCGGGCTTTCGTCAGCTTCGGTGTTCCAGATTGACCGATAGGCCGCCCCCGATTTGAATGGACGGCGCGACAGGATGACCAGTTGCAGCAAGGGCTGCCACAGCCATGCCGAATAATCGACGACCCGCTTGTCGGAGAGGAATTCCGACAGATAGCGTCGCATTGCCCAGTAATCCGTTCCGTCAGGCGTGCCGAGGTTGGCCAGCAGGATGCCGATCCTGGCAGGTCGGACGGCGGGATGGTCAGCGGGCAAGTGACTGGTTTTATCTGACATCCGCGTCACATAGCTGTCCTGCTCTGGGGGTCAATCGTCTTTGGCGGGCAGCGGCGTTTCGTCCGTGCGCAGCGCATCGGCCAGCCGCTGTCGCGCCGAACCGGGCCGCAGGGGTTGTTGCTGGGTCGCGGCGGGGGCCCAGCCGGTCAGGGTGATGACCTGAAACAGGGCCGGCGTGCGGCCTTCGGTCGTCGGGTAAAACCGGGCGGTTTCGGCAAAGACCTTGGGCCGGGTGGGTCGGCGCAGACGGTCGTTCAGCGCGTTGCCCTCGCCCATTGCCCGCAGGTCGCGCATCAGGGCCAGCGGGCTGGCATAGCTGATCGGATAATCGGTGCTGTCGGCGACGGGCAGCGCCAGACCGGCCCGTTGCAGCAGCGCCCCCAGATCGCGTACCTCGCCCATCGGGGCGATACGGGGCGACAGGCCGCCGGTGATTTGGGATTCGGCACTGGCAAGGGCGCGGCGCAGGTCGCCCAGCGTGTCGCCGCCGAACAGTGTGGCGATCAACAGGCCATCGGGTTGCAGGGCGAGGCGGGCCTGCACCAATTGCCCGACTGGGTCGTTCGCCCAGTGCAGCGACAACGCGTGAATGACCAGATCGTGCGCCCCGGCTGTCAGGTCCAGCGTGTCGGCATCAGGGACGATTCGTGCGTTGGGCATCCGCTGCGCCCAGAAATCGGGAAAACCTGTCACGACGGCGGCCGCTGTAAACCTTCTGTTAACCTCGTTCAGTCTTTCCTGCACCTCGTCGGCCACCGCCGATTGCAGGAACATCGCCGTGGCGCGGGCGCGGTTGCGGGCCAGTGCGGCGCGGTCGGTCAGGATGGGCGGGCTGATCATGTCAGGCTTGATTTAGGGGGTCACGATGGGATTGCAAAGCGTCATCAGGGTGATCTATCCGGCCCAGTGCATCGCCTGCGACGAATTGACCGAGGCCGAGTTTGGCCTGTGCGCGGCCTGCTGGCGCGACACGCCGTTCATTTCCGGGCTGGTCTGCGATGCCTGCGGCACGCCCCTGCCGGGCGACGAAGGCGGCGATCCGGTACATTGCGACGACTGTATGGTGGTGGCGCGGCCGTGGTCGCGGGGCCGGGCCGCGTTTGGCTATGGCGCGACCGGGCGGCGGCTGGTGCTGGCGTTGAAACACGGCGACCGGACCGATCTGGCCCAGGCGGCGGGGCGCTGGCTGGCACGGGCGGCGGGGCCGCTGGTGCAGGCCGATACCGTCGTGGTGCCGGTGCCGCTGCACTGGACCCGCCTGTTGCGCCGCCGTTACAATCAGGCGGCGCTGTTGGCGCATGCTGTGGCGCGGGCGATTGACCGGCCTTGCGTGCCGGACGCGCTTTTGCGTACGCGGCGGACGCAGTCGCTTGATGGTCATGGACGCGAGGCGCGGTTCAAGGTCTTGCAGGGCGCCATTGCTGTGCATCCCAAACGGGGCGGCTTGATCGCCGGGAAATCCGTGCTGTTGGTCGATGACGTGATGACATCGGGCGCGACATTCGCCGCCGCGACCGAGGCGTGCCACGCCGCCGGGGCCACGCAAGTTTGCGTGCTGGTACTGGCCCGCGTCGCAAAAGATGCCTAGGTTCTGGGAAAGCGTTCCCGAAAGGCTCCGATCATGGCGAAAGTCGAAATCTACACGTCCCCCACCTGTGGCTATTGCCACGCGGCCAAGCGGCTTTTGACCGCCAAGGGCGTCAGTTTCAGCGAAACCAACGTCATCGCGCAGCCGGGCAAACGGCCTGAGATGGTACAGCGTGCGGGCGGGGCGCGCACGGTGCCGCAGATTTTCATCGACGACGCTCATATCGGCGGTTGCGACGAATTGTATGCGCTGGACGATGCCGGGCGGCTTGACGCGCTTTTGAACGCATGAAGGCGGGGCTGCTGCAAATCACCTCGGGCGACGATCCGGCAGCGAATCTGGCAATGGTGCTGGCGATGATGCGCGATGCCGCAGCGCAGGGGGCGGAGTTCGTGCTGACTCCCGAAGTCACCAACTGCGTGTCGCAGTCGCGCGACCGTCAGCGGGCAGTCTTGCAGACCGAGGCGGACGATATCACGCTGGCCGGATTGCGCGCCGGGGCGGCGGAACTGGGCGTTTGGCTGGCCATCGGCTCGCTCGCGCTGAAAACCGGCGATGCGGACGGGCGGTTTGCCAACCGGTCGTTTCTGATCGACCCGCGCGGTGCAATCGTCGCCCACTACGATAAAATCCATATGTTCGACGTGGATGTGACGGCGACCGAGACGTTCCACGAATCCGCCGGATTCCGCCCCGGCGACCGCGCCGTCGTGGCCGATACGCCGTTTGCCAGGATCGGTCTGACGGTCTGTTATGACCTGCGGTTCGCCTATCTTTACCGTGCGCTTGCCCAGGGTGGGGCCGATATTCTGCTGGTTCCGGCGGCGTTTTCGCCGGTCACCGGGATCGCCCACTGGGAACCTCTGCTGCGCGCCCGCGCGATTGAAACCGGCTGTTATGTGCTGGCGACGGCACAGACCGGCAATCATCCGATCAGCACCGGCAAACCGCGCCAGACCTACGGGCACAGCATGGTCGTGGCGCCCTGGGGCGAGGTTCTGGCGGATGGCGGCACGGAGCCGGGGATTGTCCTGGCCGATCTGGACATCGCCGCGGTGGCGCAGGCCCGCCGGCGCATCCCGGCGCTGACCCACGACCGTCCGTTCACAGGCCCCTGATGGAAAACCCGACCGACAGTCTGGCGGTGTCGCTGTTTTCCGAGATCGTGATGGTCGATCAACTGGCCCGGATGTCGGTCGCTCGGGCGATGCCCAAAGGGATGGAGCTGTCGCATTTTTCGGTGCTGAACCATCTCGCCCATGCGGGGGCCGAGAAATCTCCGGCGCAACTGGCCCGCACATTTCACCTGACGCGCGGGGCGATGACCAATACCTTGGGCAAGCTGAAGTGGAACGGCTGGGTCCATATCCGTCCCGACTGGGAGGATGCGCGACGCAAGATGGTGTCGATCAGTCCGGCGGGGCTGAAGGCGCGGGATGCGGCGCTGGCGGCGATCATTCCGGTGATCGGTCGGGTGGTGGAAAAGATCGGCGCCGACAAGGTCCGCGCGGCGCTGCCGGTGCTGCGCGAGTTGCGGGTCAATCTGACCGACGATTAGGGTTTGATACTGGCCGTCACGTAATTGCAGCTCAGGTCGCGCTCGGAAATTCGCCAATCCCAGCTGACCGGGTTGAATTGAAACCCCTTGCGGTCCACCGGGGTCAGCCCGGCCTTTTCCAGCAGCCCGAACAATTCGTCCGGCGTGACGAATTTGGCCCAGTCGTGGGTTCCCTTTGGCAGCCAGCGCATCACCCATTCGGCGCCGACAATCGCCATCGCGAAACTTTTCGGGTTGCGGTTCAGGGTCGAACAGATGTGTAGCCCGCCTGCGCGCAGCAACTGCCGACAGGCCGTCAGATAGGCCAGCGGGTCGGCCACGTGTTCGATCACTTCCATGTTCAGGACCACGTCGAACTGTTCGCCTGCGGCAGTCATGTCTTCGGCGGTCCCGACCCGATAGTCGATCGCCAGCCCCGATTGTTCGGCGTGCAACCGTGCCACCGGAATGTTGCGCGGTGCCGCATCGACCCCGACAACATCGGCCCCCAGCCGCGCCATCGGTTCGCAGAGCAATCCGCCGCCGCAGCCGATATCGAGGATCCGCAAGCCCACGAAGGGCGCGTCGCCGCCCAGATCGCGCTGAAATTCGCCAGCGATCTGCCGGGTGATATAATCCAGCCGCACCGGGTTCATCATGTGCAGCGGCTTGAACTTCCCGTCGAGATCCCACCATTCGGCGGCCATCGCCTCGAATTTGGCAATCTCGGTCGGGTCGATGGTG
>JBBQHC010000165.1:0-5549 GCA_038323615.1 Rhodobacterales bacterium
AGGCTCCCCCGCTGTCGTCAGAACGGGCACTTTGCGGTGAACCGCACCCCGGCGCCCCCATCGGGATGGCGCAGTTGCAATGTCTCGGCATGCAGCATCATCCGGGGGAAATCCAGCGCCGGACCCTCGGCATAAAACGGATCGCCCAAGATCGGATGCCCGAGCGCGAGCATATGCACCCGCAACTGGTGCGTCCGCCCGGTCAGCGGCATCAGCCGTACCCGGGTTTCGCCTTTGCCCACTCGCACGACGCGCCATTCGGTCTGCGCGGGCCGTCCAGTTTCGTGGTTCACATGCTGCAAGGGCCGGTTTGGCCAATCGACGATCAGCGGCAGATCGACCAACCCGGTGCGGGGCGTCAGCTCGCCCCAAAGCCGCGCCACATAGGTCTTTTTCGTATGCCGCCGTTCGAATTGTAACCCCAGATGACGCTGCGCGTGGGGTGTCACGGCGTAAACCATGACGCCGCTGGTGTCGCGGTCCAGCCGATGCACCGACAGTGCCTCGGGGAACACCGCCTGGACGCGGGTCAGCAGGCAATCGGCCAGATGTTCGCCCTTGCCGGGGACCGAAAGCAGCCCGGCGGGTTTGTCCACCAGCAGCAGTTGATGGTCGTGGTGCAGGATGACCAGCGGGTCGGTCGGCGGCGCGTAATCTGTCATCGCGCCCGCCGGAACACCGCCACCAGATACAAGGCAACCGCGGCCCAGATCATCGGGAATGCCACGGCGCGGGCCTGTCCAAATGGTTCGCCGAACCAGAACACGGCGGCCAGAAAAATCATCGTCGGGGCGATGTATTGCAGGATCGCGATGGTCGTCAGTCGCAACCGCTTGGCCCCGTTGGCATAGAGCAGCAGGGGCACAGCCGTCACCGCGCCGCACCCCAGCAGCAGCCAGGTATCGCCTGTCGTCACGCCGAAATGGCTTTGCCCCGTCGCCGTCAGCCAGCCCCAATAACCCAAGGCCGGGATCAGCAAGATCAGCACTTCAAGCAGGAACCCCTGGTTCGGCCCGACCGGCAGCCACTTCTTGCAGAACGCGTAAAGCCCCCAACTGACGGTCAGGCTAAGCGCCACCAGCGGCACGCGGCCGCTTTCATAGGTCAAGACCAGCACCGCGGCGGTGGCCAGCCCGATGGCGACCCATTGCAGGGGCAACAGCCGTTCGCGCAACAGGACCGCGCCCAGAAACACGCTGAACAGCGGGTTGATATAGTAGCCCAAAGCGGCTTCCAAAGCGTTGCCGCTGGTGATCGCCCAGACGTAGATGCCCCAGTTTATCGAAATCAGCGCCGCCGTGACACAGCCCATTGCCAAGGTCCGCGGCGAGGTCAGCGCGGCGCGAATGTCCGCCGTCCGCCCCAACGCGATCAGCACTGCACCCGCGATCGGGACCGACCAGATGACGCGGTGGGCCACCACTTCCGCCGGGGAAATGTGGCTCAGCAGCTTCATGTAGAATGGTAGAAATCCCCACAGGAGATAGGCCGAAATGGCAAAGCCAAGGCCTGCGGGGGTGTCGCCGCTGTCTGATTTTTGACTCATGGCGCCACCCATCACATCACAAGATGGGTTTCAAGCCGTCCTATACTTTGGCCCGCTCGCCTGTCGGATCATACATCGGTTTCAGCGATGCCTCGGCCCGCACCCGTGTCCCCATCACGTCGATCTCGTAGGTCGAGGCCAGCAGTTGCGCTGCGCTTTCCCCCTTGCACGGCACATAGCCCAGCGCCATTGCGCCGTTCAGGTGGTGGCCATAGGCGCCCGAGGTGGTGAAGCTGACGATCTGCCCGTCGCGCAGGATCGGTTCGTTGTGATAAAGCAGCGGCTCCGGGTCGGTCAGGCGGAACTGCACCAGTCGCCGGTCCAGCCCGGTCGCCTTCTTGGCCAACACGGCGTCGCGTCCGATAAACGCCGGTTTGTCGGTCTTGACGGCAAAGCCCAACCCCGCCTCGAGTACATGATCCTCGCAAGTGATGTCATGTCCGAAATGCCGGAATCCCTTTTCGATCCGGGCACTGTCCATCATGTGCATCCCGCAGAGTTTGGCGCCCACGTCCTGCCCGGCGGCCCATAGCGTTTCGAACGCATGCGCCGCCATATCGGCAGAGACATAGACCTCCCACCCCAGCTCGCCGACGTATGTGACGCGGTGGACGCGGGCTTGCCCCATGCCCAGCTCGATCTCTTGTGCCGTCCCGAAGGGGTTCACGTCATTGGAAAAATCCGCCGGGCTGACGGCCTGCATCAGCGCCCGTGCGTTGGGGCCCATCACCGCCAGCACGCCTTCGCCCGCCGTCACATCGGTGATCACCACGTTGAAATCGCCCATATGCCGCCGCATCCACGTCTGGTCGGCCAGCCGCGTCGCGGCGGGGGTGACGACCAGATAGGCGGTTTCCGATAGGCGCGTCACCGTCACATCCGCCTCGATCCCCCCCTTCGGGTTCAGGAATTGGGTATAGACGATCTTGCCCACCGGCACGTCATATTCACCGCCGCCGATGTGGTTCAGGAACGCGGTCGCGTCCGGCCCCTCGATGCGGATTTTGCCGAACGACGACATGTCGTAGATGCCCACATTCGTGCGCACGGCGGCCAGTTCGGCGGCGACGTTTCCAAAGAAGTTCTGCCGCTGCCATGAATACTGGTAAGCCGGGTCTTGACCCGGATCCGCGAACCAATTCGCCCGCTCCCAACCGGCCAGTTCGCCCATGACCGCCCCCTCGGCCAGCAAATGCGCATGGAACGGGGTGCGGCGGATGCCCCGCGCGGTGGCCTTTTGGCGATAGGGGAAATGGTCAGCATAGAGCAGACCCAGGGTTTCCTTGGAGCGTTCGAACAGGTAATGTTTGTTGCCTTGAAACGGCTGCATCCGGGAAATATCGACATCGCCCAGATCGAACGGTTTTTCGCCGGCGTCCATCCACTGCGACAACGACATCCCGGCGCCGCCCGCTGATTGGATACCGATCGAGTTGAACCCGGCGGCGACCCAGACATTGTCCATCTCGGGTGCGAGGCCAAGGTGATAGGCATCGTCGGGAGTGAAACTTTCGGGGCCGTTAAAGAACGTATGGATTCCCGCCTCGGCCAGCATTGGCAGGCGGTTCACCGCGGCCTCGAGGATCGGTTCGAAGTGGTCGAAATCTTCGGGCAGTTGGTCGAACTCGAAATCCTTCGGGATACCCTTCATCCCCCAGGGTTTCGCGTTCGGTTCGAATGCGCCCAGCAGATATTTGCCCGCGTCCTCTTTGTAATAGGCGCATTCATCCGGCACCCGCAGCACCGGCATCTGGGTCAGGCCGGGGATCGGCTCGGTGACGATATAGAAATGTTCGCAGGCATGCAGCGGCACATTGACCCCGGCCATTTTACCGACCTGATGCCCCCACATCCCGGCGCAGTTGACGACCATGTCGCAGGCGATGTGCCCGCGCATACCGCCGCTTTCCCAATCCACGCCAGTGACGCGCCGCCCGTCGCGGGCGATGCCTGTGACCAAGGTTCTTTCGGCCACGACCGCACCACGCGCCCGCGCGCCCTTGGCCAGCGCCTGTGTGATATTGGCGGGGTCGCCTTGACCGTCCTTGGCCAGATATACCCCGGCGATCACATCATCGGTATTCAGATGCGGATAGCGGTTCTTGACCTCCTGCGGCCCGATCTCCTCGATCTCGACCCCGAACGCACGCGCCATTCCAGCGCTGCGGAATATCTCCTCGCGCCTTTCTTCGGTCAGCGCCACGGTAATCGACCCAACCCGCCGGAATCCGGTGGCGACCCCGGTTTCGGCCTCGAGCGACCCATAGAGTTCCTGCGAATACTTGGCGAGTTTGGTCATGTTCGCCGTCGCCCGCAGTTGCGCGATCAGCCCGGCGGCGTGCCAGGTCGTGCCACTGGTCAGTTGCTTGCGCTCCAGCAGCACGACATCGCGCCACCCCAGACTGGTCAGGTGATAGGCGACGGAACAGCCGATGATGCCGCCGCCGATGATGACGACGCGGGCGTGGGTGGGCAGGGTCATACTGGCCTCATGCGATGGTGTGGCCAGCGGCCAGAATGGCGCGGGCAAGGGTGGCGATGTGATCGGGTCCGACTTCGCAACAGCCACCGACAATGGTGGCCCCTTGCGCGATCCAACCCATCGCGTGTGCGGCGTAGGCGTCGGGGCCAAGGTCGCGGCGCGGGTGCAGGGCGGCGACGGTCGGTTTGTCGCGCAGGAAATCCTCGGTGATCTGGGTGAACCCGTTGGCGTAGGCACCAAACGGCAGGCCAGCCGCCTTCAGCGCGTCCAGCGCCGCCGGCATCGCCTCGGGCGCCGAACAGTTGGCCAGCAATGCCACCGCGCCGCCGTCCAGTGCAACCTGACAGACATCCGCTGTGGGCTCGCCCGACCGCAACCGCGTCCCATCCGCGTCGCTGACCGTGACCGACAGCCAGACCGGCTTGCCCGCCGCGCGTGCCCCTTCAAGAACCGCGCGGGCATGGGCCAGCGACGCAACGGTTTCACAGATGATCAGATCGACCTTGGGGCCGATTTCCCGTGCCACCTCGGCATAGCGCGCGGCCGCCACATCATGCGGCGGATGTTTGTCGGGGCGATAGGACGCCTCCAAAGGCCCAATCGACCCCGCGACCTTTTTGCCCGCCGGACGCGCCGCCACGGCCTCGGCCACGGCCGCCACATGCAAGTCGTGAAACCGGCCGTTGAGCGCGGTTCCCTCCAATCGGTCGTGATGCACGCAATAGGTGTTTGTCGTCGCCAAGGACGCGCCCGCCGCGAAATAATCCGCATGCAGTGCCGACACCATCCCCGGATGATCAACCATCACCTGCGTCGACCAGAGCGGCGTCGGCGCGTCCCCCGACCGGCGCACCAGTTCCTGCCCAAGTCCACCATCCAGTAGCGTGATCGTCGTCATGCCCGGATCCGTGCGTTTGCCGGATCCCAGAGCGGTTCATCCGCCTGCACCGTTGCGCCGAACCGCTGGCCGAATATTTCGACCTCGACCGCCGTTCCGGGCCGGTTCAGGTCAGGCCGGATCATCCCCAGCGCCACCGATTTGCCAACGCGATAGCCCCAGGCACCGCTGGTGGTTTCACCCACCACCACCCCGTCATGCCAGATCGTTGACATATAGGGTGCGTCGGCGTCGCCCGGTGCGTCCAGCGTCAGGGTGACGAACGACTTTTTGACGCCACGCTGTTTTTCGGCGAGCAGCGCAGCCTTGCCCGGAAAATCCTGCGGTTTGTCGAATTTGATGAACCGTTCAAGGCCGCCTTCAAGCAGGGTGTAGTCGGTCGAAAGGTCACCCTTCCATGCCCGATACCCCTTTTCGATGCGCAAGGAATTCAGCGCCCACATGCCAAAAGGTTTCAGCCCCATCGGCGCCCCTGCCGCCATGACGGCATCATAGACCGCGCCGGTATCCGCCACTTTGGAATGGATTTCCCAACCCAGTTCGCCAGCAAACGACACCCGCACCAGTTGCACCCAAGTCCCGCCAATCTGCGCCGACTGATGCGTCAGCCAGCCGCCCGAAAG
>JBBQHC010000166.1:0-5509 GCA_038323615.1 Rhodobacterales bacterium
ATGCCATTTCGCCCGGGGCAGTCTGCAATTCCTGCCGCCCGACCGATGCCACGTTAAGCACATAGTTGCGCGGGAACCCGGATTCGTAGCTGGTATAAAGCACCCGGTCGCCCGATGTCGAAAACCGCGGTGCCAGCACGATCGAGCCGGATTCGGTCAGGAACTGGGTATTCGCGCCGTCGTAATCCATGATTGCCAGCCGTTTCAGGCGGTTGTCCTTGGGACCGGATTCGGACACGTAAACGACGCGGCTGTCGAAATAGCCGCCCTCGCCGGTGATCCGGGAATAGACCTGATCGGCGACCTTGTGGGCGATGCGCCGCCAGCCGCGACTGGTCCCTGCTAACTGCATCCCCTCGCCCATTTCGACGCCGGAAAACACATCATACAGCCGGAACTTGACCACGACCTGATCGCCCGACACCGACACCGCACCGATGATCAGTGCCTGCGCGTTGATCGCCCGCCAGTCTGGAAATGCGACCGCTTGGCCAAAGCTGGCCTGCTGGCTGATAAATGACGAGGCCGGGATCTGGCGGAACAGCCCGGTCCCGGCAAGATCTTCGGCAACCAGACGGCTGATGTCGGCGGCCATCTGTTCGGATCCACCTGACTCGGCCTGAAACGTCGGGATCGCGAACGGCAGAGGTTCGATCACCCCGTCAGTAATAGTCAGGCGCAGCGGGCCGCTTTGGGCCAGCGCCGAAGTTGCCAGAACCGGCGCCATCAACAGGGCCAGCAAAAGTGTCAGCAGTCGGGTCATCTAAGGGTGATCCTTATGTGCGTGTGTTGCGGGGTCAGTCCCATGCCCCCGCTTTGATAGTCAATAGCACGGGTTATCAGGTATAAGCGGAAAATGCGCGGATCGTTGCAATCAGGGGTCATTTCGTCATTTGGCGGCGCAACGGTGTGACCAACGCCACGCGCCATTTCCCCGGTTTGCTCCCCTGATTGCGATGCGACCTGCATCAGCGCAACCTCATGCCCGAAGGGTCGAAGGTGATCTCGACATCTTTCCATTCGTTGTATTTGTCCGCCGGAAGTTGGTAGCCCGTTGATTGGCAGCGCAGGATCGCGCGGCGGGCGGACTGGAATGCGGTGTTGGCCTGCGCGTCGGTGCCGCCGTTGGCCGAGACAAGACGCGGTTCGCCCTGCACCTTGCCGCTTTGATCCAGACTGAACCCGACAGTCACCGTCACCCGCGCCCATTCCGCACCGGGATCGACGTTCCAGCAGGCGTTGACCGCAACGCGGAACGATTCCTTTTCCGATCCGGTCATCGGCGGCCCGTTGGCGACGGCATTTGCCGGGGCCGATGCAGCGGCGGCCGCGACTGCCGCCGCGACGGGATCTGCGGCATCGCCTGAACCGGTCGTCGAAGGGCTGTCCGGTGCGGGCGTACTGGCGGTCTGGGTCTGTGGCGTCGCCGGTGCGGCGGCGGGCGGACGCGGCCGGGTCGGCGGGCGGATCGACGTGGTCGGGGCGCCGGATGGCTTTTCCGCTTCGGTCACGATCTCGGTCGCGGCCTCTTGCGGCGCGGCCGCCTCGGTCGGTTGTTCCACCACTACCTCGGCGGGCGCATCGGCTGCGGCCTGCTGTTCAACCTCGGCCACCGTCGTATCGGGCGACGGCGGCGCGACGGCGACAGGGGCGACGCGCGGCGCGGGCCGGGGCGTCGGACGCGGGCTGTTGTCGACGATCGTCGATGGCGGCGGCGTGAATACCTCGGGCGGCGAAGGTTCGGGCGGCGCGACATCGGTCAGTTCAGTCGGCGGCGGCGGCGCCTCGGGCGCGGGGGGGGGCGGCGTGTCCTCGACCGGCGGCTGCACCGCTTCGGGCGTTGGCGGCGGTTCCGGCGTCACCTGCTCGGCGACCGGCGCGGGCGGGGTTGCTTCGACGGCGGGGGCCTCGGGTGCGGGGGGCTGATCGGTGCTGGGTTGTGGCGACGTGGCGGCGACCAATTCAGCATATTCGGCGCCGGACACGACCGACACCTGCGCCACCTCGAACGGCAGCGGGTCGGCGTTCAGACCCCAGCCAAGGATCAGCCAGCCCAGCAGGACCACATGGCCCGCGGCGGATATGTTTTGCCCCGGTGTCACGTGCGCCCTATTGCCGGAGGGCGTTCGCGGGCCCGCCCACATCGGTCACGAGGCCAACGTTTGAAAATCCGGCCCCATTCAGCGCACCCATGATCTGCGCCACCTTGTCCCAGCTATTGGCCCCGTCGGCGCGCAGGAAAATCCGGTCCGACGTGCGTTCGGCGGCAATCGCCTGCAGGCGCGTCACCAGATCGCCCGCCGGCGTTTCGGTGTTCTGGATCATCAGCAGACCGTCCGCGGTAATCGTGACGGTCAGTGGTTCTTCTTGATCCGGGGGCAGCGCGTTGGCTGCAGTTTTCGGCAGATCGACGGGCACGCCCACGGTCATCAGCGGGGCGGCGACCATAAAGATGATCAGCAGCACCAGCATGACGTCGACAAAGGGCGTGACGTTGATATCCGACATCGGTTTGTTACCGCGATGGCGACGGCGACGGCGGCGTTGCCCGCCTCCGTCGTCCTTGCTCATGACACCGGCGGCCATCTAACTGTCCAACTGGCGCGACAGGATGGTGGCGAATTCGTCGGCGAAGGCCTCGTAGCCCGACACGATGCGGTCACTGTCCGCCGACAGTTTGTTGTAGAAAATGACGGCAGGGATGGCGGCCATCAGGCCCAGTCCGGTGGCCAGCAGCGCCTCGGAAATCCCCGGTGCGACGACGGCAAGGTTGGTGTTGCCGCTTTGCGCGATCTCGATAAAGGCGTTCATGATGCCCCAGACGGTGCCGAACAGACCGACAAACGGGGCAGTCGACCCCACCGTCGCCAGCACCGGCAGACCCCGTTGCAGATTGCCCGCCTCTTTGGCGATGGCGACATCCATGCTGCGGTCGATGCGCGACTGCGCCCCGGCGATCAGCCCGCCGTCCTGACGGTGACTGCGCCGCCACTCCAGCATGCCGGCGACAAAGACCTTTTGCGACTGCCCCTTGGGGTTCTGGCCGATGGCGTCGAACAACCCGTCCAGCGGTTCGCCCGACCAGAACGACCGGTCGAACACCGCCGCCTCGGCCCGGGCTTTGCGATACTGGATGAACTTGTCGATGATGACGGCCCAGCACCAGACCGATGCAAGAACCAGCAGGATCATCACCAGTTTGACGACAAGTGTGGCGCGGGCGAATAGCGCCCACATGGTATAGTCGGTTGCTGCTTCCATTTGCCTGCTCTGCTGTGGCGGGCCAGTTTGGCCTCTGATTTCCCCGGCCTTAGCGCATATTCCGAGGGAAATCCAACAGAACACACATCACACTAGCGTTTTCAGGCAGGATTTTTGTGCAGATCAATGGACCTGTCGGCGGATCATCGCCGGAAGCCGCGCCGGAGCGCCTGTCGGGCCGATGGCGACCAGCGTGACAAGGGCCGCGAACAGGCGCTGGCCATCGCGGCTGACCTCTTGGCGCAAGGTAAGACGTGCGGCGGTCATATCCTCGGGCGTGGTGGCGATGTCGAGCATATCGTCGAACCGGGCCGGAGCCAGATAATCGGCCTCGATCCGGCGCACCGCAAAGACGATGCCCTCGTCGCGTTTCAGTTTGGCTTGGTCAATGCCAAGGCCGCGCACCCATTCGGTCCGCGCCCGTTCAATGAATTTCAGATAGTTGGCGTAATAGACGATCCCGGCAAGATCGGTGTCTTCGCAATAGACGCGGGTTGTGAAGTGGTGGGTCATGGAGATGGAGTAGGCGGTGTGGAGTGCGATGGCAACGGGGTTTGGCGGACCTACCTCGACGCCGTCCTCAAATGCCCACTTTGCAGGCGAATCTGCCGTTCGGAGGCAAACAATCTATTTTATTTACATCCCGCCGCCTCTTATAGTTCCAGTAAGGAGTCAGCGCCAATGAGCGACAGAGTTTTCAAAACCCGCATCACTGAGCCACTTGAGTTTGAGGTCGGCGAGTCATTGGACTTCAAAGTGTTCGAGTTCCATAGCGCGGACTCGATTGCTCGCGCTCAAGATGTTCGAAATCCAGAAGTTTTCGAGGGTGCGCTTCTCGCCATCGTTGTAGGTGGTGGCAGCGACGGGTTATGGGAACGGCTTTTTTAGTTGCACCCGGCCTTGCAATTTCGGCCTTCCATGTGTTGGCCGCAGATATTGACGCTATCTTGCGGTCAGAAATTCAAGTGTTCTGTTTTGGGTTGCGCTCAGGGCAGGCCACAATTTGGGACATCCGACACATCAACTATACTGATGATAGCGACATAGCATACTTGTCGCTCCTCCCCCGCAGCACGTTGCATGAAGATAGAACATTTTTTCAGTTTCTGACGACTAGAGCACCAAAGGTAGGAGAACAACTTCACCTAATTGGCTATTCTGATGGTTTGCTCGATGGGGCGCTTGAGGACGCCATTCAATTCAAACTGATGAGTGCTGTTGGTGAGGTAAGTAATGTTTATCCGCGTCAGTGAGATTCAGTTCTTATGCCTTTTCCGACGATAGAAATACTCTGCGGGAGCGTTGGGGGCATGAGCGGTGGCGTGGTAATGAACAATTCGGGGCACGTTTGCGGAGTCATCTGTAGAGGACTTAGTGACGATGACGAAGTTGGCCCGACCTTCGCATCGTGGCTGGTTGGTGCACTAGGGCGCGAGGTTGACTTTGCTTGGCCTCAGGGCGCTTTCAACCCTCCTCGAAGGGTAATTGGAATTGAAGGTATGATAGCAATTCAGGGCCGAGAAAAGATCAAGTTCAACGGCACAACTTTTGACGTAGAAATCTGGTTTGATTAGAGGACGTCGCGTATTGCGTCGACGGAGATCTCAAGTTCTGCTCTGCGCCTATTCCGTTGAAAAACTCGGCCCGGTAGCCATGTTGATTATCTCCTGAGATTAAACGCGCGTCGGCCCGTCCCTTGTCCGCCGGCGATTTGTGGTGACGGCAGGAGCTTTGCGAGCTTTCGGAGGTTCTGGGCGGTGGCTGCGAGGTGGAATTCATCACCTGCGCCGCTCGGTCCTCGCAATCGAAGACGGTTTAGCCCCAGGATCCGCTTCAGATGCGCAAACAGCATTTCAACCCTCTTCCGCAGCTTGCAGGAGATCGCGTAGTCCGCGGTCTGAGCGATCGCACGGGCCCGATCGCGGGATCGCTCGTAAATCGACCGGAGCAGCTTCCCGTGAAGGTTCCTTCGGGCAGCAGCGTGCTTTCAGTTCGCAGGCATCGCCATCGGCCTTGCTGGCCCGGTAGCGGAGCCTGCCATCCTCGTCTGGCTTCGTCTTCCTGGGTTTTGTGAAGGCCCGACGGTTTTGCTGCAACGCCTTGCCGCCCGGACAGATGGAGACATCGTTCTCTGCATCACAGGCGAAGTCGGCCCGTTCGAATCTCCCATCCTTGCGCCCCGACTTGTCGAATACCGGGATATGGGGCGCGATCCCGCGCTGCCGATCGAGCCAGTCCAGCATCTCGC
>JBBQHC010000167.1:0-5507 GCA_038323615.1 Rhodobacterales bacterium
TTTCACCGCTGAAAAGAACCCCGCAGACTGCGGGTTGTTTTCCGCGCTCAGCTTGTCGAATTCGCGCAGCAGTTCCTTTTGCTTGGTCGTCAGCTTGACCGGGGTTTCCACCGTAAGTTCAATGAACATGTCACCGGGGCCGCCTGACCGCAGCGCCGGCATCCCCTTGGCGCGCAGGCGCATCTGCCGGCCGGTCTGCGACCCTTCGGGAATCTTGACGCGCGAACGCCCGCCGTCGATCGTCGGCACCTCGATATCGCCGCCCATCGCGGCGTCGACCATCGACACGGGCACACGGCAGAACAGGTTGTTGGCCTCGCGCTGGAACAGGGCGTGTTCCTGCACCTCGATAAAGATATACAGATCGCCGGTCGGGCCGCCGCGCATGCCCGCCTCGCCCTCGCCCGCCAACCTGATCCGCGTGCCGGTTTCGACCCCGGCGGGGATGTTTACCGACAGGCTGCGGTCCTTTTGAACGCGGCCCTGACCGTGGCAGGTATTGCAGGGATTCTTGATCGTCTGGCCCAACCCGTTGCAGGTCGGGCAGGTCCGTTCGACGGTGAAAAAGCCCTGCTGGGCGCGGACCTTGCCCATGCCCGAACAGGTCGGGCAGGTCTGGGGTTCGCTGCCGCCTTCGGCGCCGGTGCCCTTGCAGGGCGAACAGGCGACGGCGGTCGGGACGTTGATCGTCTTTTGCAGGCCGTTGAACGCATCCTCGAGGCTGATGCGCAGGTTATAGCGCAGGTCGTTGCCGCGCGATGCGCGACTGCGCCCGCTTGCGGCGCCCTGACGGCCACCCATGAAATCGCCGAACAGGTCGTCGAAGACGTCGGAAAAGGACGATGCGAAATCGTTGTGTCCGCCGCCGGGGCGCCCGCCCCCCATCCCGTTTTCGAACGCCGCATGACCGTAACGGTCATAGGCCGCCTTTTTGTTGGCGTCCTTGAGGATCTCGTAGGCCTCGTTGGCCTCTTTGAACTGCTCTTCGGCCTTGGGATTGCTGGCATTGCGGTCGGGGTGAAGATCCTTGGCCTTTTGGCGATAGGCCTTTTTGATCTCGTCGGCGTTTGCGCCTTTCGAGACCCCAAGCGTTTCGTAATAGTCACGTTTGGCCATTGGTCGGGTTTCCCCCAAAACTTAAAAGTCTGCGAATGGAAAGACCGGCCCGTGGTGTCGGGCCGGCCCGTCCATGTCGTTGTTCAGGCGCGATCAGCGGCCGCGCTTGTTGTCATCGAGGTCTTCAAAGTCGGCATCCACAATGTCGTCGCCCTGATCTGCGGCGCGCGGTTCAGCGTCGTCGGCTTCGGACTGGCTTGACTTATAGATCGCCTCGCCCAGTTTCATCGCCGCTTCGGTAACGTTCTGGATGCCCGATTTGATCTTGCCGGCATTGTCGCCTTCAAGGTCGTCCTTGAGCGCGGCAATTGCCAGTTCGATCGCCTCGATCGTCGTCGGATCGACCTTGGCGGCATGTTCTTCCATCGACTTTTCGGTCGAATGGATCAGCCCCTCGGCCTGGTTCTTGGCCTCGACCAGTTCGCGCCGGGCCTTGTCGGCTTCGGCGTTCTCTTCGGCGTCCTTGACCATCTTTTCGATGTCTTCGTCAGTCAGACCACCGCTGGCCTGAATGGTGATCGCCTGTTCCTTGCCGGTGCCCTTGTCCTTGGCGCCGACCGATACGATGCCGTTGGCGTCGATGTCGAACGTCACCTCGATCTGCGGCATGCCGCGCGGTGCGGGCGGGATCGATTCAAGGTTGAACTGGCCCAGCATCTTGTTGTCGGAGGCCATTTCGCGTTCGCCCTGGAACACCCGGATCGTCACCGCGTTCTGGTTGTCCTCGGCGGTCGAGAACACCTGCGATTTCTTGGTCGGGATCGTCGTGTTGCGGTCGATCAGCCGGGTGAACACGCCGCCCAGCGTTTCGATGCCCAGCGACAGCGGGGTCACGTCGAGCAGCACCACGTCCTTGACGTCGCCTTGCAGCACGCCGGCCTGAATCGCGGCACCGAGGGCCACCACTTCGTCCGGGTTCACACCCTTGTGGGGTTCCTTGCCGAAAAACTTGGTCACTTCCTCGACCACTTTCGGCATCCGGGTCATGCCGCCGACCAGCACCACTTCGTCGATGTCCTTGGTCGACAGCCCGGCGTCTTTCAACGCGGCCTGACAGGGTTTCATCGACGCCTTGATCAGATCGCCGACAAGGCTTTCCAGTTTGGCGCGGGTCAGTTTCATCACCAGGTGCAGCGGTTGCCCGTTGGTCCCCATCGAGATGAACGGTTGGTTGATTTCGGTCGAGGTGGAAGACGACAGTTCGATCTTGGCCTTTTCGGCGGCTTCCTTGAGCCGCTGCAACGCCATCTTGTCCTTGGTCAGGTCGGAGCCGTGTTCCTTTTTGAACTCGTCCGCCAGATAATTGACGATCCGCATGTCGAAATCTTCGCCGCCGAGGAAGGTGTCGCCGTTGGTCGATTTGACTTCGAACAGGCCGTCGTCGATTTCCAGGATGGTCACGTCGAATGTGCCGCCGCCAAGGTCATAGACCGCGATCGTCTTGGACTCTTTCTTGTCCAGACCATAGGCCAGCGCCGCCGCCGTGGGTTCGTTGATGATGCGCAGCACTTCAAGGCCGGCGATCTTGCCGGCGTCCTTGGTCGCCTGACGCTGGGCGTCGTTGAAATAGGCGGGCACGGTGATGACGGCCTGCGTCACCTCTTCGCCAAGATAGCTTTCGGCGGTTTCCTTCATCTTTTGCAGGATCACGGCGCTGATCTGGCTGGGCGAATATTTTTCGCCACGGGTTTCGACCCAGGCGTCACCGTTGCCGCCATCGACGATGGTGAAGGGGACAAGTTTCTTGTCCTTGGTCACTTCGTCATCGGTGACGCGGCGGCCGATCAGGCGCTTGACCGCAAAGATGGTGTTTTCGGGGTTGGTCACGGCCTGCCGCTTGGCGGCCTGACCGACCAGCCGTTCATTGTCGGTAAAGGCGACGATGGACGGGGTGGTGCGCGCGCCTTCGGCGTTTTCGATGACGCGGGGTTTGCTGCCATCCATGATGGCGACGCAGGAGTTCGTGGTTCCGAGGTCGATTCCGATAACTTTAGCCATTTTCAAATCCCATTCTTCAGGCGGTTTGAGCGGCACAGGCCCGTCGTGGCACCCGCGCCAATGTTGGAGGTGAACAGCGCGGCATCGAGGATGCCTTGCTGCTGATAGCGGCTATATAGGGGTCCGATTTGGGGGCTGCAACGGGGGCAGGGCAGACTTGGTGCGCAAAACACAGGTTTCTCGGGTGAATTGGCCAGAATCCCTGATCACTATGCGGCTTGCCACGTCGGGGCGCAACGCGTCAGTGTCCCGCGCTCCAGCTGAGGGATGCGTTTTTCCGGGTAAAAAATTCGGCCATCATGCCGATCAGGACCAGCACCAGCGACAGGATCAGCGGATAGCTGACCGAACTGTTGTGCGGGTTGTAGTTGATGAACACATCGCCACGCATCTGATCAATCGTGTGGAACAGCGGGTTCCAGTCGAACAACACCAGCATGAAGCTAGGCAGTGAATTGGCGACGAACATCTTGCCCGACGCGATCATGTTGGCGCGGGCATAGATCGACTGCGCTACGCCGGTAAACTGGGGAAACCACGGCTTGAGCGACAGGAATATGATGCCGACTGCGACGCCGGAAAACCATGCCAGCAGGAACATGCCCAACGCCGGGATCGGCTGGTCGATGTACACCGGGGTGATCAGAACGTGATACAGGAACAGAACCACCAGCAAAGACAGCAACTGAATATACAGCGACCCTAGCGCAGCCGCCGCAATCGTGATGATGGTGTTCAGCGGGGCATGCTGCATCATCGCCGATGCCGGTCCTTCGGATTTGAATACCGCCCCCATCGCCTTGGTATGGGTGAGGAACAGAAAGATCCCCGTCATGATATACAGCAGGAAATCGCCGCGGATCGCGTTGCCCTTGAGCCCCAGAACCGTAAACATGAAATAGAACGCCCCGACAAAGATCAGGGTTTGCGAAACCGCCAGCAGCAACCCGACAAGCGCATTGCTGTGATCCTTGCGGATCTGGCGGACGATGGAGTGATAGATCAGTTCCAGCATCCCAAAGGCCGTGCCGGTCGTCGTGCGCCGCAATTTGCCCTGATACAACTGTCTGATCCTGCTACCTGATGCCGTGACGTATCACATGAAATTCTTGCCGATCGCCTGGTCGCGCAGCATAAAGGGACTGCCCGCAGACTACAACAATAACGCCAAGGGGCTGGCGGGCATGTGAAGGACGGGCAAAATATGGATTTCGACAGGCTGACCGAGGTCATGCGCCGCTTGGCGCTGGAGGCGGGCGATGCGATCATGGCGGTCTATCGCGCCCCCGATTTCGAGGTCCGCGCCAAATCCGATGACAGCCCCGTCACCGCTGCAGACGAGGCCGCCGATGCGATCATTGCCGCCGGTTTGCGTGCCGCATTCGCCGGTGTGCCGCTGGTGACCGAAGAGCAGGCCGCCACCCATGCCCAGACCGTCAGCACCTTTCTGATCGTCGATCCGCTGGACGGCACCAAGGAGTTCGTGCAGCGCCGTGGTGATTTCACCGTCAACATCGCTTATGTCGTCGATGGTCTGCCGCTGCGCGGGATCGTCTATGCCCCGGCCAAGGGACGGTTGTTCTATACCCGCGCCGATGGTCAGGCGGTCGAGGAAACCGGCGATTTTGCCAAGGATACTGTCGGCCCGACCCGCCCTATCCGCGTCGCCAGCCCCGATAACGCCGCCCTGATGGTCGTCGCGTCGAAATCGCACCGCGATGCCGCCACCGACGATTACATCGCCAAATATGCCGTTCGCGACATGACCAGCGCGGGGTCATCGCTCAAGTTCTGTCTGGTCGCCACGGGCGAGGCTGATCTGTATCCCCGTCTGGGGCGCACGATGGAATGGGACACTGCCGCTGGTCACGCCGTGTTGGCGGGTGCGGGCGGTTCGGTGGTGCGCCATGACGATCACAAACCGCTGACCTATGGCAAACCGGGGTTCGAAAATCCGTTCTTCATCGCAATGGCCCCCGGCGTAAAGCTCGAGTCCGCCTGATGGGCACCCTGATCGTCATTCCCGCCCGCTATGCCTCGACCCGTTATCCGGGCAAACCGCTTGTTGAACTGCGTGGTGCCGGGGGTGAATTGAAAAGCCTGATCCGCCGTTCGTGGGACGCCGCGATGCTGGTGCAGGATGTTGACCGGGTTGTCGTCGCCACCGACGATGCCCGGATTCGTGACGCCGCGCAGGATTTCGGGGCCGAGGTGGTGATGACCTCCGAGGCGTGTCAGAACGGCACCGAACGCTGTGCCGAGGCGTTTGATACGCTGGGTGGCGGCTACGATATCGTCGTCAACCTGCAAGGTGACGCCCCCCTGACCCCGCATTGGTTCGTCGAAGACCTGATCGCGGGGCTGCGGGCACATCCGGTGGCCGAGGTGGCGAC
>JBBQHC010000168.1:0-5464 GCA_038323615.1 Rhodobacterales bacterium
CTCAAGCAGGCCTATGACCTGAAAATCAAGTACATCCCCTATGATGGCGGTGGTGCGGTGGCCAAGGATCTTGCTGGTCAGCAGATCATGGCCTCGGTCAACAACCCCTCCGAAGCCAAGGGGTTCTATCAGTCGGGCGACGTGATCCCGCTGATCGCCTTTTCGGACGAGCGTCTGGCCGCTTTTCCCGAGGTGCGGACCCTGAAAGAGCTGGGGCAGGACTTCAGCTATTATAACCAGCGTGCCGTCGTCGGTGCGCCGGGAATGTCGGACGATGCGGCCGCCTATTATCAGGGCCTGTTCGAGACCATCTACAACACGCCGGAATGGCAGGGCTACATGGAATCAGAAAGCCTGTCGCCGCTGTGGATGAGCCCCGATGACACGCGCGCCTATTGGGATACCCAGATCACGCGTCACAAGGAACTGCTGGCCAAGATGGAAGACTGAGCGGACCAAATTTGGTCAAGTGCTGAACAAGTACTGAACAAGGGAGGGCGAGATGCGCCTTGCGGAAATCGTTACGGCGGGTGTTCTCGCCCTTCTGTCCATCTACATGATGGTCAAAAGTACTGAACTGAATGTCGGCTACATCCGGGGCCAGGGCCCCGGAGGTGGCGCATGGCCGTTCTGGCTATCGGCCATCATGCTGCTTTCCACCATCATGATTGCAATCAACTGGGCACGGCGCACCTCGCCGCCATCGCAATCGGAAGAACCGTTTCTGGATGCGCATGGCAAAAAGACGCTGCTGCAGGTGGCAGGCGGGCTGTTCGGCTTTATCGCGTTGACCAACATCATCTCGATGTACGGCGCGATGTGCCTGTTCCTGATTTACTACCTCAAGTTCCTGGGCCGCCACACCTGGCTATTGACCCTGATTCTGGCGATCTCGTTGCCAATCGGTTTCTTCTTCTTTTTCGAAGGCCTGATGCGCATCACGATGCCAAAGGGTCTGAGTTTCACCGAGCCGTTCTTCAACGTGCTTTATGGTATCATCTACTAATCTCGGTCGCATGACTCCGCGCGATCCGAGGGGGAAACACACATGGAAATTCTGGGACAATTAGCCGACGGTTTTCTGATCTCGTTCATGCCGATCAACATGGCGCTGATGTTGGTGGGGGTGACCGTCGGTCTGTTCATCGGTGCGATGCCGGGCTTGGGGTCGGTGAACGGCGTGGCAATCCTGCTGCCGATCACGTTCCTGGTGCCACCGACTTCGGCCATCATCTTTCTGGCCGCGATCTATTACGGGGCGATGTATGGCGGCGCGATCAGTTCGATCACGCTGGGCATCCCCGGCGCATCGACGGCAGTCGCCACGACATTTGACGGCCGGCCGATGGCGCTGAAAGGTCAGGCAAGTCTGGCTTTGGTGACCGCGGCGCTCGCGTCGTTCATCGGCGGCACAGTCTCGATCGTCCTGTTCACCATCTTTGCACCGCTACTGGCGACAGTCGCGCTAAGCTTTGGACCACCGGAAATTTTCGCCCTGATGCTGCTGGCCTTTGCGACATTCGTCGGCCTGGGTGGCGATGACATTCCCAAAACAATCCTGTCGATCTGTATGGGGCTGGTCTTTGCCGCCGTCGGCTTTGACGTGATTTCCGGTCGGCCCCGGCTGGTGTTCTTTGACATTCAGGGCTTTATGCGCGGCATCAACTTTCTGGTGCTGGCAATCGGGGTCTATGGCATCGGCGAGATGATCTGGACCATCGAAAGCACCCGCGGCAAGGTCGCGACCACCGAAGCGAAAATGAGCTTTCGTTCGATTCTGGCGGATTCACGGGAAGCCATGCGGCGCGGCTGGAAAGGTACCGCGATCGGTTCGTCGCTCGGGTTCTTCGTGGGTATCCTGCCTGCCGCCGGGGCGACGCCGGGGTCGCTGATGGCTTACGGCGTGGCCAAGATGGTATCCAAAAATCCCGAGGAATTCGGCAAAGGCCATCCATCTGGCGTCGCCGCGCCGGAATCCGCCAACAACTCGGCCTCGACCGGGGCGATGCTGCCGATGCTGACGCTGGGTATTCCCGGTTCGCCGACAACGGCGATCCTGTTGGGCGGTATGGTGATCTGGGGGCTGACCCCCGGTCCGCGCCTGTTCGTCGACCAACCCGAATTCGTCTGGGGCCTGATCGGGTCGTTCTACGTGTCCAACCTGTTCGCGGTCATCGTCAACCTGTCGTTCATCCCGCTGTTCATCTGGATGTTGCGGATGCCATTTACCGTGTTGGCGCCGCTGATCTTTGTCCTGTCGATCGTCGGCGGTTATGCGGCAACGCGCAGCATGCACGATCTTTGGCTGATGCTGGCCTTTGGAATCGGCGCCTTTACCCTGCGCAAGCTGGATTATCCGCTGGCCCCGGCGGTTCTGGCCATCGTCCTTGGCCCGATTGCCGAACCGACGCTGCGCCAGTCGCTGCTGTTGTCATCGGGCGATCCGATGATCTTTTTGAACCGCCCGATTGCCGGGCCGATCACAGTTGTCGCGGTCATCCTGATCCTGCTGCCGTTCTTCAACTGGATGCGCAAGAAATATCGGGCGCGCCCCGGAACCGCATAAGATGATTGCAGATCAGATCAAAAACAGACGGAACGGGAGGGGCAACCCTCCCGTTTTGTCGTTTCGGCGGGTCCGAAATGCCTGACGCAAAATTGAATGCCTGGAACCCCGGACTCGCCTCTGAAATCCCGCACCGCTTGCTGGAACAAATCACGCTTTACCGCCCCGACAATTCGGATGTGAATTACCGCGACGCGAAAGAGGCGGCGAACTACTGCGGAATGAAACCGCGCGATATGGCGGCTCTGCGGGTTTCCAGACTGGTGGTGCATGAATTGTTGATCCGGGTGACCGCCAATCTGTTCGTGCCAGACGGGCCGAATTACGCCGAACTGGGTCTGAACCTTCGCGGCATGGCGGACACGATCCTGCGCAATGGCATCACGCCGCAAATGGCATCGCTTGATGCCAAATTTGCGACCCTGCGCCGCGAGGTTGAAGAGCGGTTGGGCAAGATCGTCGACCGTGACCTTTATGACGAGGCTCCTTTGCCAGCGGCGCCGACCGGGTTTCTGGCCCGGTTCGCCAAAAAGGCCGCACCGCCGCCGCCCCGGCCGGACCCCGCGACTGCCGCGCTGTCCATCTGGAGCGCCGCCGCACCCGAGGGAACTGACCCGCTCGAACTTGCCTGTTGTAGCGGCCTCAAGGCGATTGTTGGCGGTATGTTGCGGCAGCGCGGTCGGCTGATGGCCGATCGCGATCTGATCATCACATTGGCCGCCCGACTGGTCTGCAACACCTACGGCAGCCGCCAGATTGGTGATTGGATCGAGCCGATCATCAGCGCCAGCGCCAGCGCCGAAGGTTACCGCGTTCTGCCCTATCAGGCCAAACCGATGGTGCTGAACGTCAAGGGCGCGTCGGCTGCGGGCAAAAGCACGATCCGTCCTCTGCAACGCGAACTGGCCGAACGGATGGGCGTTCCGTGGCAGGATTTTGCCCTGATCAGTCCCGACTACTGGCGCAAGTTCCTGCTTGATTACGCTGCGCTGGGCGATGATTTCAAATATGCCGCAATGCTGACCGGCGAAGAGCTTGAGATTATCGACAAGAAACTTGACAGTTACATGGCCGCCAAGGCCGCGCGAGGGCAGGTGCCGCATTTGCTGATCGACCGCTTTCGGTTTGACAGTTTCACCCCCCTTGCGAAAAAGACCGCCGAGGGCAATTTGCTCAGCCGCTTTGGTGACCAGGTTTTCATGTTTTTCATGATCACGCCGCCCGCCGAAACGGTCGAACGCGCCTGGAAGCGCGGCCAAAAGACCGGACGCTTCAAGGCGGTGGACGATCTGCTGTTTCACAATATCGAGGCCTATACCGGAATGCCGCAGCTTTTCCTGTCTTGGGTCAACAAAACCCAGCAGCGCGTGCATTTCGAGTTTTTGGACAACAGCGTGCCATTGGGCGACCGGCCCCGCACCGTCGCGTTCGGTTGGAACGGCGAGGTGACGATCCTTGACCCCGAGGCAATGCGCCAGATGAACCGCTATCAGCATGTGAACATCGACGCGCAGGCTGCCGCCGATGTCTTGCTGCCGACCGAACCCACCGACGACATTCTGGCCGACTGCATCCGCCATGTGCCGCAGGTGACCTTTGCCGATGCCGAAACACTCAAGGTGCTGGGCCGCACCGACGATGGTCACATCACGTTCGAAGACGACGGGTTTTTTGACCGGATCGGGATCAGTTGCGACAAGGGACCGGTCGGCAAGCGGCCAAAAGTGGACGTTGATCATGAACATCGGTTCACGCTTGGGGCGTGGGGGCCGAATGCCTGAAATCCGCGATCTGCAACTGTTGGCGGCGCTGGCCCGGCACGGACATTTTTCGCGTGCCGCCGATGATTGCGGCATTTCACAGCCCGCGTTTTCGGCCCGGATCCGCAAGCTGGAAGAGGGGTATGGGATTCCGCTGGTCCGGCGCGGCAATAAATTCATCGGGTTCACCCGCGAGGGCGAGGTGGTGCTGAAATGGGCGCGCAAACTGCTCGCCGATGTCGAGGGGATGCGGCAGGAGATTGACGCCCTGAACAACAACCTGATGGGCAAGCTGGTGATCGGGGTCATTCCGACCGCACTGCCCTTTGCGGCCAAGGTTTCGGCGCATCTGCGTCGGTCGCATCCGAACCTGTCCATCGAGGTGCATTCGCTGTCCACCGGCCAGATCGACATCCGGCTTAGCGATTATTCGCTGGATGCCGGGATCATGTATTACGAGGATGCCGATCCGGCCACGACCGAAGTCTTATACGAGGAAAGTTATGTGCTGATCTCGCCGCGCAAGCTGGCGCCGCGTCACCAAGGCACTGTGACATGGGCCGAGGCGGCACGGCTGCCGCTGTGTCTGCTGACGCGCGACATGCGCAACCGACAGTTTCTGGACAAGATTTTCGCGCAGGTTCAGGCCGTTCCAAGCATCGTGATGGAGGCGAACGGTTTTACTGCTGCGCTGGCGCAGGTGGCCAGCGGGTCGGCGGCGACGATCGCGCCGCGCGGCGTCGCCGAAACCTATTTCGCGCTGAAATCATCGGTCAACCTCGATCTGGTCGAACCCCGCGTCAGTCACACCGTGGGTCTGTGCGTCAAAGACCAGTCGCCCGTCTTGCCGATGGTGCAGGCGCTCAAGCTCGCGGTGCGCGCTTCATTATAACAAACACAAATGACGCATTCCGATAATCGTATTTGTAACTATGACCGAGTCAGGTGAAAAATGCGCCAACAGGGAGAAGTCATGAACGTTCAGAAAGCAGAGCCGGGAGTCTGGAAATCGGGCAAGGGCAAGGGGCGGCATACGCCGAAGGGGCGTCAGCTGGACGATGCGGCCTGGGATCAGGTCAAGGGGCTGCTCGGGGCGGCACCCCGGCGGCGCGATTTACTGATCGAGTATCTGCACCGG
>JBBQHC010000169.1:0-5448 GCA_038323615.1 Rhodobacterales bacterium
ACTCGTGGCAGATCATGACCTGACCCTTGCCGCCCGAAGCGGAGACAAGATGCGCGCGGTGGCAAAAGAGACCGGTGCCCGGACCGTCCTTTTGGATGCCACGGATGAAACCGATGTCGCATCCCTTTTCAACGGGCTGCCCACGGCTCCGAGAGTTGTCATTTACAACCCCTCCGCGCGTGTGCGTGGGCCAATCGTAGAGCTTTCCGTCGACGACGTCCGCCAGGCAATCGAGGTCACGGCGATTGGCGCGTTCCTTTCCGGCAAACATGCCGCGCGCCGGATGCTGGAGGCCGAACCCATCAATGGGACGCGCGGAACGATCCTGTTCACGGGCGCCTCGGCCGGGGTGAAAGGCTTCCCCCTGTCAGCCCCCCTTTGCCATGGGGAAGTTTGCGCAACGCGGACTGGCCGAGAGCATGGCCCGGGAACTTCATCCCAAGGGGATCCATGTCGTATGGGTCAACGTCGACGGTGCGATCCTCAATCCTGGACGGACTGAACCTGCTGATTCACCCGGATCCATGCTCCGCCCCGAGGCCATCGCGCGCACCTTTCGGCATCTTATCGATCAGGACCTAAGTGCCTGGTCAAACGAGATTGCCGTCCGCCCTTGGGTCGAGAGGTTCTAAGAGTCCCGCCAGTGCCGCGTCGATCGACATTTACTCCATGGTCACGACCTCCGTTCACGAGGGCGTCCCGGCGCACGAGAACAATAGGAACGCAGTATTGCTTTGCGTGACCCGCGCCGCAGCGTCCGGACTACTGGTCGAGGCGCTAGGGCGTTGACCGAGGCAAAGAGCTCCTGGCGCCCTGGGGTACGGCACCTGGTCTTGTCGCGGTGCTCATTGGCGGCGCTTTCCTGTGATCGGCTGGGGCGTGGTGGGCAATCAGGAGACAGAGATTCATCCCACTTCCGATCTGACGCCCTACAAGGAAAGCAACGCAAAAGAACACAGATTACCGAGATTAATCTGCAGGATGAAATGCTCAACCGCTTGGCGAGCCGAGGTGGTGTTGCCGATTACAGCCCTTCGGCGGCGCGGGCGACGAACTGCTTGACGCGGTCGGGATCAACCGGGTTCCACCAGACGCCGTCCACCTTGAGCGACGAGGCAACGATCACCCCGCTGGTGCGCGCAAGAATGGCCAGAATATTCGCCTTGGTCACGCCAGACCCCACAAGGACCGGCAAATGCGTCGCCCCGGCGATTTCGTCAATCTCCTCCAGGCTGGCCGAATGGCCGGTGCGCTGGCCGGTGGCGATGATGCAATCGGCATCAAAGAAGGCCAGATCGCGGGTCAGTTCCGGGATCGAGCGGTCGGCCACAATCGCGTGGCTGCCATGTTTGACATGGCTATCCGCAAAGATCCGCACATTCTCGGCCCGCAAAAGCGATCGATAGCGCATCGCCTCGCCAGCGCGGCCTTCCATGAACCCCTCATTGGCGACATAGGCGTTGGCCCATTGGTTCACCCGGATGAAATCAGCGCCCCCCGCAACAGCCGCAGCAAGGGCAGGAAGCGGCGCATTGGCCAGCACGTTGATGCCCACAGGCACGCCCACCGCGCGGCGCACGCGGTCGGTGACGACCGCCAGAAACGCCGGGGTTTCGGGGCCGATATCGTCGGGCTTGGAAAACGGAATGTCGCCGTGGTTTTCCACGATCAGCCCGTGCAAACCGCCATCAATCAGCGCCTCGGCATCACGCAGGCAGGCGTCATAAATCTGCTCCATCGTGTCGCCGCGATAGCGCGGCGCACCGGGAAAGGGTGGACAGTGGATCATGCCGATCAGCACTTTCGGGCGTCCATAGATTTCGGCTATCGCGCTTGCTGAACGGTTTGATAGGTGTGTCATCACTAGTCCTTCGAATGGGAAGACGGCACCGCGATGCGCGCTTTTGTGATTGGTAATGTGGCCTTGGATGAAACCATCGCGGTGGGCGAATTGCCAGCCCCCGGCGCGTCAATCCACGGCCAGGCAGTGTCGCAGGATCTGGGTGGCAAGGGCGCCAACCAGGCGATCGTTCTGGGCCGGGCCGGGGTCGATTGCACCTTGGGGGCGGTGGTTGGCGCCGATGCCCGCGCCCGCGCCATCCAGACCCGGCTGGACGCAGAACCGCTCAGGGCGCGGTTGCTGACGGTGCCGGGTGTGGCCAGCGATTTCTCGGTCATCCTGATGGCGGGAACCGGTGAAAATGCCATCATCACCACCAACGCTGCGGCCTTGTCGCTGGCGCCCGATGCGGCGCTTGCCTTGCTTGAAGGCGCCGGGGCAGGCGATTTGCTGGTTATGCAGGGCAATCTTTCGGCCGCCACGACCTTGGCCGTCATGCAACGCGCCCGCGCCTTGGGAATGCGGACGGCGTTCAATCCGTCACCTTTGGGCGAGTTGTCCGCGGCGATCTGGCCGCTTGTCGATGTGGTCTTTGCGAATGAGGGCGAGGCCTTGGCCCTGGGCGGCCCGGCATCCCTGCTGTCGGCGGGGGTCGGGCAAGTGGTGATGACGCTGGGCGCGGCGGGTGCGCGGCTGATATCGGCCAGCGCCACCCAAGACGTCCCCGCCGTGCCGACCCCGGTGGTCGATACCACAGGGGCGGGCGATTGTTTCATGGCCATATCGCTGGCCTCGGCCTTGGTGCGGGGCGTCGATCTGGACGCGCGCGCCCTGCGGCACGGGGCTACGGCTGCGGCCTTTACCGTGTCGCGGCCCGGCACGGCGGCGGCGTTTCCGGACCAGTCAGCGATTGCCGCAATCCTGTCGCAGACCTGATCGGAACTGTCAGCCACGTCCTTGCGCCAGCCAGCCGAGCAGGTTTTTCCACAGCCGGCCATAGCCGTCCCATTCGCAAAACGCCGGCGACAGCCAGTGCGGCCCGATGTCGGATGTCCAGGCGGCGGTGCGCCCTTTGCCAAACCCGCCCAGCACCAGCAACGGATGCCCGCCCTGATCTTGCGGCAGGCGGGCCAGAACCTCGGCCCCGTCACGCACCATCACCTCGTTGACGCCCAGCAGCAGCGGCCATGCGCCGCCCAGACCCGCCATCACCGGATGATCGGGTTGCAGCACATCGGCCACGGCCCCCTCGGGCATTTCCACCCGGTCGTCCCACGGGTGGCAGGTTACGGGCAGCACATCCTCGACCGGGGTGTTGCGCCAGCGGGCCTTGCCGTCGATGCCCTGAAAGCTGAAATAGCCGCCGATCATTGCCAGGCCGCCGCCTTTCTCCACCCAGGCCTTGAGCAGCCGCAACCGGTTCGGCACGGTCTGCGACCGCAGCCAGACGGCAGGCGGCAACAGAAATGTATTCGCCCCGATGTCGGACAAAAGGATCACGTCGTAGGCATCCAACCCTTCCATCTCAAAGGGAAAGCCCTCGGCTGCGTCATGCGCCGTCATATAGGTCAACTCGAACTCCGACCCTTTCAGCGCGGCCACAAGAGGTTCGGCCCCGAGGTGAAAGGTGACGCTGCCGAACTGGTCAAAGCCCTTGTAATGGGTGGCCGAACTGACCCAGCTTTCGCCAACGAGAAGAACCTTGGTTGTCATCGGATTGCCTTTCATTGCCGTCAAAAGGTTGCGTCAAAGACTCTGCGGGGATTGGTTGTCAGCAATTGATTGCAGGCGGCGGGGTCAAGCCCGTGGCGCTGCAACCGGGGAAGAAAGTGGCGCTGCACAAAGGCATAGCCATTGCCGCCATAGGCAGTCAGCATCATCTTGATGAACACATCCTGCGACAGCAGCACCCGGTCCAGAAACCCCGCATCGGCGAGCCGCAAAATGGCCCGCGCAACGTCGTCATCGGCGGGGCACTGCACCTGTTGGTCGGCATAAAAGTAGTCCATCCCGATCATGTCAAATTCGACAAAGGCACCGCGTTCGGCGACGCGGCGTTGATAGTCCCAGTCGTCATATGACGGATTCATGTGGCACAGAACGGTGTGGCGCAGATTGGCGCCTTCGGCCTCGACAATATCCAGAACCCGGTGCCCAAGACGGAACCATCCCGGCAAATGCACCATCAGCGGCAGGCCTGTGCGTACCTGTGCGCGGGCGGCACCGCGCAGCGATCTCTCCTCGGCCTCGGTGAAATCGGACGACACGCCAATCTCGCCGATCAAACCGATTTTTGCATCGGTCCCGGCGGTTCCATGCAGCGCCTCGGCGACGATCTGGTCGGCGATGCCATCCACCGACAGATCGGCCATTTCCTTTGGCATGGACGACGCAAGGTAATAGCCGGCCCCCATCACGATGTTCAGCCCGGTTGCCGCCGCGATCTTGCGCAGCGTCACCGGATCGCGCCCGATGCCACGGCAGGTCGGGTCAACAACCGTGCGCCCACCTTCGGCAACAAACGGGCCAAGCTCGGCGATGCACAGATCGGGGTCATCCAGTGCGATGTTGTGCTTGTTCACGAACGGGTCTTGGCGCAACTCGGACAATATCGCCATCCGCACCGGGCCTTCGGCCAGATACTGACGGTCGGGCGTGGTGGGCGGATTCCACCAGCACGAGCAGTCGTTTTGCAAGTGCTCGTGCATCAGGGTTGGCCCCATCTGGCCGCTGGCGATGGGGCCATCCACCGTCATCACCAGCCCGGAACCGACGTGGGCCTTGGACAATTCGGATGTCATGTGGGTTTCCTTTTCAACCGCAGGCCGGAACTGAACAGCTTTGTGTTCATCCAGATGGCGATCAGAATGATCGTGCCCGTCACGATCTGGGTGAAGAACGGCGAGATATGGACAAGGATCAACCCGTTGCCGATCACCGCAATGGTCATGGTGCCCAAGACGGTGCCCACCATGCTGGCCTTGCCGCCCATCAGGGACGTGCCCCCCAGAACCACGGCGGCAATCACCTGCAACTCGAACCCCACAGCGGCGTTCGACGAACCCGAGCCAAGCCGCGCCGCGATCAGCAGCCCCGCAATGGCACAAGCAACGCCCGACACGATATAGACCGAGGCCACGGTCCACAGCGCGGGCATACCGACACGGCGCGCCGCCTCCATGTTCGACCCGACGGCCACCACACGGCGGCCATAGCGGGTGCGCAGCATGACGATGAACCCCAGCAGCGCCACAAAGATTGAGATCAGCGCCGGAACCGGGATACCCGCCAAAGTGCCGCGTCCGAGCCAGAAAAAGCCGGGCACATTCGTGATCGGAATCGAATACCCTTCGGTCAGATACAGCGCATAGCCGCGCAGGATCGACAGACCCGCAAGCGTCACGATAAAGGCGGGAATGCTCTGATAGGCGATGAACCAGCCCTGTGCGAAGCCAATCAACCCGCCCAGCACCAGCATCAACACCACGACAAGCGGCCAGGCCATGCCCGTCGCCATTGCCAGTGCCGCCACCGCGTTGATCAGCGCCACGGTTGACCCCACCGACAGATCAATTCCCGCCGTGGTGATCACCAGCGTCATCGCCACA
>JBBQHC010000170.1:0-5256 GCA_038323615.1 Rhodobacterales bacterium
GATGACGGCAAAGCCCGCCGCATCGCCCGGACCCAATGTCAGCACAAAGGCAAACGAGGCCACCGCCAGGACCATCGCCGACAGCAACACCCGTTTCGGTCCGAACTGTCGCGCCATTCCGCCCCACAGCGGTGCCGAGACGGCGGCGGCAAGAAAGAACAGCACCAGCAACGGCCCCTCCCACCCCGGCGCGTCAAGGCGGTATTGCACAAAGAACAGGAACAGGGTCGAGGACACCGCAAGCGGCGTCGCGTTGACCAGCGCGAGGATCAGCAACCGCCGCGCGACCTTGTCAGCCAGTATCGTCGCCATCCGCGTCGGTTCGACGCTGGCCCGTTCACGCCATTCCGGCCAGAACGTCGCCGCCGCGAACATCGTCGCCACAGCAAAGCCCAGCGCGAAGGTGGCGAAAGGCGCAGCAACCACGCCGACCAGCAGGGTTGGCACCACAGCCGCGACGCAAACGCCCAACAACGCCCCGGATTCGCGCCACGCTGCCAGCTGTTCGTGCCCGCCGTGCAGCAACCTGGCCGTGCCGACCCCCTGGGCGTAGAAATTGATCGTCAGCAAACTGAACGCGCTGAACAGCCCGGTGATCGTCAGGGCGAACCACAAGATCGGCGCGATCGGCGGCGCGACGGCGAACAGCCCGATCATCGACAGCGCCAGCACTCCGGCCACGCTGGTCGCCGCAAATGCCCGGCCCTTGTCCAACCGCTCGCTGATCCAGCCCAGCGCCGGGTCCTGGATCACGTCGAACAGGCGCAACCCGAACAGGACCGCGCCCAACATCGTCAGGCTGACGCCATAGGTCTGCGCATAGTAGGTCGGCGCATAGATATAGATCGGCAGGCCGGCCGCCGAAATCACCGCCGCCAGCGCCGAAAACGCAGGCAGGCGGGGCGCCCGTTCAGTCACCTTGAGACCTCATCGACCGGCGGGACGGGGCGGCGTCGGAACCTCGCGCCCTTCCACCACAGCTTGACCGCCTGCCAATGGATCAGGGCCAGAACCCGGCGCGATCCAAAGGGGCGGCGCAGCATCGCGCGCAGGATCGATGCGTTGGTCAGCGGCTTGCGCGGCCCCGCCAAAGTGGCGACAAGCCCGCCGTTGCCGCGTGAATAGTCAATGCGGATGGCGATACGATCGGCGGTAATATCGAACCGGAAATCATAGCTGCCCTCGACCGGCTGAAACGGTGAAACGTGGAAAATCTTGGTCGCGGTCAGCGTGTCCGCCGCGGTGATCGGGGCCAGATCGGGATGGTGGCACAGATAGGAATGACGGTCGCCAAAGGTATTGCTGACCTCGGTAATCACCACCCGCAAGGCACCCGCCGGGTCATGACACAGCCAGAAACTGACCGGGTTGAACACGCGGCCAAGGACACGCGGCTGGGCCAGAAGATCGATGCGCCCTGTCGCGTCCAGCCCAAGCTGCGCCAGCACCTCGCGGACCCAGACCGCGCCGCGCCCTTTACGCGGTGCGCCGCCGTGATCGACATCATGCAGCGACATCAGGCCGCGTGCGTTGCGACCAAACAGGCCGGGATGATCGGGCATCGCCTCGGCATCGGCCAACACATAGTCGATGGAATAACGAAAGGCATTGCGCGTCGCCCCGCGCCGTCCGTGCCAGGTATGGCCTGCGATATGGTCGATCCCGGTCACGCCGCCAGCTTTAGGGACGACCGCATTGCCATGACGACATCGACGGCGCTGCCCAGACCATCCTCGTGAAACCCATTCTTCATCCATGCGCCACAAAACCACGTCCGGTTGGTGCCATTCATCGCCGCCGCCTGTGCCTGCGCCGCAAAGGCACCCAGATCATAGACCGGATGACGCAGGGTGACCTGATCCCAGATCAACTCCTGACGAATGGGCCGCGTCGTGTTCAGCGTCACGAACATCGGATCACCAGTCAGCCACGGCTGCAACGAGTTCATCCAGTAGGTCAGATCGATCCGGGCATCGGTCTTGCCGCGATCCTCGGCATAGCACCACGACGACCAGACGGCACGGCGTTTGGGCATGATCGACGCATCCGAATGCAGAACGACATCGTTGGGCTGATAGCGGATCGCGCCCAGCACCGCCTTTTCCTGCGCCGACGGATCGGCCAGCAGGCGCAGGGTGTCATCGGAATGGGTGGCAAAGACGACCTCGTCAAAGCGCTCCCAGTCGCCGCCTGCCGCCTTGACCTCGGCCCCCAGCGCGTCGCGCCGGACCGCGTTGATCGGCGCGCCGAGACGCAATTCAACGCCCTTGGCCTGCATCGACGCAGCCAGACGCGACACATAGGCCTGCGATCCGCCCTGCACGGTGAACCATTGATGTTGGCCCGAATAATTCAGCAACGCATGGTTTTCGAAGAACCTGACCATCGCGCGGGCCGGGAATTCCATGATCTTTTCGGTCGGAGTGGACCAGATCGCGCCCGACAGCGGCAACAGGTAATAATCGCGAAACCAGCTGCCGGTCCCCAGTTTGTCCAGCAGACCCGCGATGGTCATCGCGTCCTGATTGGCTGCGCCGATTGCGCGGGAATTAAAGTGCAGCACATCGCGCATCATCCGCAGAAACCACGGATTTGCCAGATTGCGTTTTTGCGCAAACATCGCGGCGAACGATGCCAGCCCGTATTCGATCCGGCCACCATCGACCGACGCACCAAAGCTCATGTTCGACGGGGTGACAGGCACGTCCAGTTCGGCGAACAGGGCGGCCAGATGCGGATAATTGGCATAGTTGAATACGATGAACCCGGTATCGACCGGCTGATCGCCACGCGCACCTGCCATCCTTGTGCGGGCATGACCGCCAAGTCGGTTTTCCGCCTCGAACAGCACCACATGGTGTTCGTCGGCCAGCATTTGGGCAGCACCCATTCCGGAAATACCGGCACCAATCACGGCAATCTTTTTTTTCGGACCAATCGGCCCTCTCTGAATCGGCATAGGCGCGA
The DNA here is from genome assembly GCA_038323615.1 of Rhodobacterales bacterium. Taxonomy (GTDB): domain Bacteria; phylum Pseudomonadota; class Alphaproteobacteria; order Rhodobacterales; family Rhodobacteraceae; genus JBBKXP01. The sequence goes on from JBBQHC010000170.1 coordinate 2,968, forward strand.
CCACTCCCCGCACAAACTGTGTCTTGTTCTTACGTAGCCACGCCGTAGTCGGATGATTAGTTTCGCCAATCGGGCATGTGATCCACTTTCGTCGCACCGCCGTATGCTGCATATGTTGACCCATGTGCAGCCTCGATCAGAATCCGCGCCCGGCTTGCCTCCGATTGAACGGCGGCCTGTTGCAGCTGGGTTCCAAAGTGCCGGAAAGTTTGGCCGCGTGACGACCACCCCACCTCCTGACCGGCAGGCATGGATTGCTGAAATGATTGCGATCCGCGACGGGCGCGATCAACGGGCCTTTGCGGCGCTGTTTGGCCATTTCGCACCGCGCATCAAAGGCTTTTTGATGCGCAGCGGTGCCGCCCCCGATCTGGCCGAGGAATGCGCCCAAGAAGTCATGGCGACCCTGTGGCACAAGGCGCATCTGTTCGATCCGACCAAGGCCAGCGCCGCGACTTGGATATTTTCCATCGCCCGCAACCGGCTGATTGACCGGATCCGCAAACAGCGCCGCCCCGAACCCCAAGACCTGCCGTGGGGCCCCGAAGGCGAACCCGATCAGGCCGATGCACTGGCCTTGGCCCAGGATACCGAAAAACTGGCGCAGGCCTTGGCCACCCTGCCCGACAAGCAACGCCTTCTGATCGAACGCGCCTATTTCGGCGACCTGAGCCATAGCGAAATTGCCGCCGAAACCGGTCTGCCGCTGGGCACCATCAAATCCCGCATCCGATTGGCGCTGGACCGTTTGCGCCACGCAATGAATTAAGAGAAGACAATGAACACGATCCAACATCATCTGTCCGACGCCCTGTTGATGGGCTACGCCGCCGGCACCCTGCCAGAGGCGTTCAGCCTTGTTGTCGCGACCCATGTGTCGCTGTGCGACGAATGCCGCGCCCGGCTGGGGGCCTATGACGCACTTGGCGGCGCTGTGATGGAACGGTCGGATCATGCCGACTTGGCCGACGACTGCCTTGCCGCGACGCTGGCCCTGATCACCCAAGGCGACCGGACACCGACCGCCAAACCGCATCAGGGCGGCATCTTTCCGACGCCACTACAGGACTACGTCGGCGGTGATCTGGACGCGGTGAAATGGCGGCGGATCGGCGGCGGCGTATCGCAATCGCTGTTGAAAACTGCGGGCGGCGCGACGGTGCGCCTCCTGCGCATCCCCGGCGGCACTGCCGTCCCCGATCACGGCCACCGGGGCAGCGAACTGACGCTGGTCCTGCAAGGCGCGTTTCGCGACGAAATCAGCCGTTTCGGCACCGGCGATATCGAGGTGGCGAACGAAGATCTGAATCATCAACCGATAGCCGAGGCTGGCCCCGACTGTATCTGCCTTGCCGCCACCGACGCCCCACTGCGGTTCAACGCGCTGCTGCCCCGACTGGCGCAGCGTTTCTTTGGAATCTAGGGCTTTCAGGTTTCGTTATTCCCAGACCAGCGGAACAGATTGCCCGCCAACCCGCAGATACCCCGTGCCGTTAATCGCTAGATAGAACGCGCGACCCCGATAAGCCTCGGACACGACATGATAATCGCCCAGCCGGGTGAGTTGCCCCGAATGCCCGTTCAACCCGCCCGCGCAAACCGCTGTGCCGCCACGGCATGGCGTCAGCGTATAGGTGCGCAGCTTGCCCCGCTCGGTCGCCAGAACCGATACGGTTCCGCGTTGAAACGGGATACCGCCGATGGCTTGCGCATATTGGTCGCGGATACCGGCACCGAAATTGCCGACCTCGGTTTTCGTCTGGTCCGGGGTCGCGCAGGCACCAAGTGCCAACAGCGTAAAAGCAATAGAATTCCGGGTCAGTCGCATCGGTTGGTCCCCACTGTGGCTGCCAGCAGGCTAACGCCCGACCACTGGCAACCGCAAGGGGGCAGAACCCGCGAAAAGCCGCACTGCAATCGCTTGCCCCGCGAGCAGGGTCAGCGGTTCGTCGGCAAGGGTGAGGGTTTGTGCAGGGAAATCATTTGCGCCGATCCGCACCACCCCAAGGGCGTACAAGGCGACCAGCCCGCCCGCTTCGGGGCGCACCCTGTCCGGCCCGATCACCCGCACCTCCGGGCGCGGCAGATCCAGCGCCGTCATGACGTTGAAATCAGCGCTGGGGGCCGTGACGTTTTCCGCCCGGATCTCCAATCCGCCGTCAAACGTCACAGGCACCAGCGGCGCCGCGCGCAGCCGTGCGTCGCCCAACAGATCAAAGCCCGGCCCGTCAATCACTGTCAGATTGCGCGCCACGCCCGGAAACACCGAAAACGGCCCATCCGCGACGA
>JBBQHC010000171.1:0-5164 GCA_038323615.1 Rhodobacterales bacterium
CGCTTCAATCTCTCGCGCAAAATCGGCCCGCTCAATACGGCGCGTCTTCGAGGACCCCATCTGCCGACATCTGCGCATAAAGCAACCCCTCGCGCAGACCCCGGTCAGCGACCGACAGCCGGTCGGTCGGCCAAAGGCGCATCAACGCCTGCAAAATCGCCGCCCCCGACATGATCAGCGCCTGCCGGTCGCGTCCGATCCTCGGGTCGTTGCGCCGACCGGTCGGACCAAGGGTCAGATATTCGCGGATCACGGAATCAATCTGATCAGACGTCATGCGCAACCCGTCCACCTTGGTGCGATCATAACGGCGCAGACCCAGATGGCTGGCGGCGACAGTGGTGACAGTGCCGCTGGTGCCGATAATCTGGAACCCCTCACGCGCCTGTTCCGCGGCGTAGGGCGCAAAATTGGCGAGGTTCTCCTCGAAAAACCAGCTCATCAGGGCGAACCTGGCGGCGTCGTCCTCGACATCGGAGAAATGATCGCGCAGCGTTGCGACGCCCAGGGGGACGGAAATCCAATCGACCACCTTGGCGGCCTGAAACGGCCCCGGATCCTGGGTAAATCCGCGATGCAGCCGCATGATCGCGCGGGGGCGTTCGCGCGGTTCAATGTTGGTCAGGTCGATCCAGACCAATTCGGTCGACCCACCACCGATGTCGACGACCAACAGTTGTTCGGTCTTGACGCTGACCAGCGGGGCACAGGAAATGACCGCGAGTCGGGCCTCCTCCTCGGGCAATATAATTTCCAGCGACAGGCCGGTTTCGCGTTTCACCTGCGCGATGAACTGCGCCCCGTTGCGGGCCCGCCGACACGCCTCGGTTGCCACCAATCGCATATGTTTGACGTTATGGCGGGATAGTTTTTGCTTGCAGACCCGCATCGCCGCAATCGTGCGGTTCATTGATGCGCGGCTAAGTTTGCCTGTGCTTTCAAGGCCGTGCCCCAGCTGGACCGACTTTGAAAAGCTGTCGATCACATGAAATTGGCTGCCCTTGGGCTGGGCAATCAACATGCGGCAACTGTTCGTTCCCAAATCCAGCGCGGCATACAGCGTGCCGGGATCGGGTGGTTCAGGCGCGGGGCTTTCGACCGCTTTGGGGAACGCGCCCGCACCTTCGGGACGCTTGGGCGTCATCACACACGCCCTCCATATCGAGTTGAGATAAACCTAGGCTCGCGCTGCCAGTGGCGCAAGGGACCATGACGATTGGCAGGATTATTCGGTGCAGGGCCGTGGAACCTGCCCCGCGACTCTGCTAAGTCGCCAAAAGCGGCCACCATGTCGAAAACCGACACCGGATGGCGTATGTGTCCGCGTAGAACCGCGTCAACCGCAGATAGGGAATCGCATATGCCCGACGTCACCATCGTTTACTGGCGCGACATCCCGGCGCAGATTATCGTCGGCAAAGGCCGCCGGGGGCACAAAATCCAATTGCCGGAACGTTTTGAACAGGCGATCGACCGCGCCGCGATGAAAACCGGGGCGGCGGGCACCGACGAGTATCTGGCCGAATGGCGTAAAGCGCCGCCCTACCCCGTCGATGGCCCCGACGACGAAACTGTTGCCAAGGCCGAGGCCGCCCGGATCGAGGCCGAATACGACCAGAGCCGGATCAAGGCCCTGATTGCCAATGATGGCTGGAATTGACTGAAATCCCGTCCCCCGCGTCCCGCTTCAAGGAGGTTGTCGTGTCCCTGCTCCCGTTCCTGCGAAAGAAAGAAGTGTTCGTCGACAGCGCCGTCAACCCGGATGTCGAGTCGTTCCTGCGCGGCTATTCCATCGAAGTGATGCCGCGCACCGCCGAAAAGGTGGAATCGTTCCGCGACATCCTGCCGGTCGGCACCCGGGTCTATGTTGCCCATATCGAGGGTACGCCGATTGACGACATGGTCGCCACGGCAAAACGGATCACCGCCGAAGGGTTCAAGCCGATGCCGCATTTCCCGGCACGCATCATCAAGGACAAGGCGATGCTGGCGGACTGGATCGCACGCTATGCCGGCGAGGCGGGCGTCGATCAGGCGCTGCTGCTGGCCGGTGGTGTCAAAACGCCACACGGCGATTTCGACAGTTCGATGCAGATGATGGAAACCGGGCTGTTCGACAAGGCGGGGTTCAAACGTCTGCACGTCGCCGGTCACCCCGAAGGCAACAAAGACATCGACCCTGACGGGTCGGACCGCGCCGTGATGGAAGCCCTGCGCTGGAAGCAAAAGTTCAACGACACGACCGACGCCGACATAGCGCTGGCCACCCAGTTTTGTTTCGAGGCGCAACCGATCATCGCCTGGGCCGACGCACTGCGCGATGCCGGCATTACCCTGCCGATCCACATCGGCATCGCGGGCCCGGCCAAGCTCCAAACCATGATTAAATTCGCCATCGCCTGCGGCGTCGGCCCGTCCTTGAGGGTCTTGCAAAAGCGGGCGATGGATGTGACCAAACTGCTGCTGCCCTACGAACCGACCGAGGTGGTGGCCGAACTGGCCGCCCACGCTGCCAAGACCCCCGATTTCAATATCAAACAGGTGCATTTCTTCCCGCTTGGCGGGATCAAGACCAATGCAACCTGGGTGACAGACCACGGCGGTGCCGCTGGCGTGCCCGCCGCAAACGCTTAAGGAAAAAATATGACCCGCACGATCGTCGAATCCAAAACCAGAACCACCATTATCGGGTTCGACCAGCCCTTTTGCGTGATCGGAGAGCGGATCAACCCCACCGGGCGCAAGAAACTTGCCGCCGAAATGGAGGCCGGGGATTTCTCCACGGTCGAGGCTGACGCGATTGCGCAGGTCGCCGCAGGTGCGGGTGTACTTGATGTGAATTCGGGCGCCGTATTCACCAACAAGATGGCCGAAGACCCCCGCTATGCCGACAACAACTTTGTCGAACCGCCGCTGATGAGGGAACTCATCATGCGGATCCAAGCCATTGTCGATGTGCCTTTGTGCATCGACTCCTCGGTGCCCGGCGCACTTGAGGCCGGTCTGGCGGCGTGCGAAGGTCGCCCGTTGCTGAACTCGGTCACCGGCGAGGAAGAGCGGATGGAGTTGGTCCTGCCGCTGGTCAAGAAATACAACGTCCCCGTCGTCGCGATTTCCAACGACGACACCGGGATTTCCGAAGACCCCGAAGTGCGCTTTGCCGTTGCCAAAAAGATCGTCGAACGCGCTGCCGATTTCGGCATCCCGGCGCATGACATCGTCGTCGACCCGCTGGTCATGCCAATCGGCGCGATGGGCACTGCCGGATTGCAGGTCTTCACGCTGGTGCGGCGTCTGCGCGAGGAACTCGGCGTCAACACGACTTGCGGCGCCTCCAACATCTCGTTCGGCCTGCCCAACCGGCACGGCATCAACAACGCGTTTCTGCCGATGGCGATGGTTGCCGGCATGACCAGCGCGATCATGAACCCCATCGCGCTCCCCGTAAAACTGGCCGACATCGCCGCCAAAAAGGCCGAAGTCGAGGCGCGGGGCATCGTGTTGCCGCCCGATATGGACGACGAAACATTTTGCGTCCTGTTCGGTCTGGGATCGACCAGACCGCGTGCAGGCAAAGAGATGGAAGCGATCCGTGCCGCAAATTTCCTGACCGACAATGATGCATCGGGCGGCGAATGGATCCGGTTCAACCGCCCTGTTGTTGCGGCAGGCGAAGGCCGCGCACGCACAGGTCGGCGGGCACGCGGCTAGGTCCGGCCGGTCACCCGCGGCGCAATCGTCGCCAACTCGCGGTTCAGCCGATCCTGATACTGGTCGGCCAACATCCGCACGTTGCCGCCCGCCCCGACCATGAGGTTGTTGTGCTCGAACGGATCGGCGCGGCTGTCGTACAGCTCTTCGCCGCCATCCCAATAGATCGTATACCGGTGGTCGGGGGTGCGCAGGGTAAAGGCCATCAGGCCATCCTCGTCATCCTCGAACTTGCCCCAGACGGCCACCGCCGCGTCGGAACTGTCGGGCGTTTCGCCGCGCAAAATTGGCGACAGATCGGTGCCGTTCAGATCGTGCGGCGCCTTGGCCCCGGTCTGCGCCATCAGGGTTGGATATATGTCCAGCAGCGAAACCGGACGCGACCAACGCCCCACCGCGACCCCTGGCCCCGCAACGATCAGCGGCACCCGCAGGGCGCGTTCCCACAGGGTGAACTTGCGAAACGCCAGCTTTTCCCCGAATTGCCAGCCGTGATCGGACCACAGAACGATCAGCGTGTTGTCGGTCTGTCCGGTTTCGTCCAATCGATCGAGGACCCGGCCCAGCATCGCATCGGCATAGCTGACCGATGCCAGATAGGCCCGTAGAAAGGCATTATATTCGCCGTTGGCGTGCAGAATCCGGCCAATCCGACGATTGGCGAAACGTGCGGATTCGGGTGGCAATCCCGCCACCTCGTCGCGGTCGTCGGGGTCAAAACTGACGCCTTTCAACCCCGGCGGCACTGCGACGGTTTCGGGATACAGGTCGAAATACTCTTGCGGCACGATGAACGGCAGATGCGGGCGATACAGACCGAACCCCCAAAATTGCTGATCATCGCCGGGGCGGATTTTGCGGCAAATCCAGTTGGTGTTCTGCGCGTCAAAACACCCCTTGCTGCCCTGAACCGGGCCGAAATCCGACAAACGCCTCAAATCACCCTTTTTGATCGTCGCGCTGATCGGCGGGTAGTTCAGATGCCCAACGTCGGTATTATACTGATCCCAATCGTCTGGATCGAAACCCCTGACATCCTTGTGGAAAATCTTGCCGGCCCCAATGGTTTTCCAACCCGCGCTGCGCAAGGCCCCGACCAGCGACAGCCGCTGCCCGTGGGGATAGGCCATGTCCCATGTTTCGTCGTTAGTATAGACACCGCTGCGCCAGGGTGCCTGCCCGAACAGGGTCGCGGTGCGCGACGGCGAACAGGCGGGAACCACGGCATAGGCACTGTCAAACACCGTGCCGCGCGCTGCCAGACGGGTCAGGTTGGGGGTCTTGACCTGCGGATGCCCACCCAGCGGTTCAATCCAGTCGTTCAGGTCTTCGATGGAGACAAAAAGGATATTCATGCCGCCACCTTAGCCAGCGGGCCGATGGCGGCAAGTTCCGCTTTAGCGATACCAGAGCGACTGGCCGTTGTGGAAAATCTGCACCTTGGCGGGGTCGG
>JBBQHC010000172.1:0-5134 GCA_038323615.1 Rhodobacterales bacterium
ACTTGTCATTGAAAACCTCTTCCGCCTTCTTTGCGTCCAGATAGGCGCGTTGCAGATCACCAAGTTTCGCCAAGACGGCCTTGGGGGCTGACGCATCGCCCCCCTCGGCCGCCAACATCAGGACGAAAACCCGCTCGACCACGCTTTCAAATACCTTGCGGGCCCGGAACAGCGCGATTTTCTCCGGGTCCGGTCCCACATCGGGGATCGTGTCTGGGTTCATGTGGTTTTTGCCTGTTGAGATGTCCGCCATCGTCGAGAGACATGAAAAAAGCGGCCCGGATCACCGATCCGGCCGCTCATTCAGGTCTTCTAGCATGTCGAAACGAGTGCCATGAAAAGCACGTAAAGTCAAGGTGTTGCGCAACACACCTCGGTCAGTGCGACCGTTGCCACTACATTTGTTTAAGGATCAGTTGCCCTCGCCCGCCGCCGCCTCGGCAGCCAGCCGCGCCTCGATCTCGCGCCACACCGCGACATTGCGGTTATGATCGTCCAGATTGGTGGCGAACGCATGACCGCCGGTGCCATCGGCGACGAAGAAGATAAAGTCAGTCGTCGCTGGATTCAGCGCCGCCTCGATGCTTGCACGTCCCGGATTTGCAATCGGCGTCGGCGGCAGGGCGTCGATGACATAGGTGTTATAAGGGGTGCGGGCGCGTAATTCGCTTTGGCGCAGACCGCGATTCAGCACACCCTGCCCGTTGGTGATGCCGTAAATCACCGCCGGGTCAGTTTGCAGCTTCATCCCTTGACGCAAACGATTGACGAACACACTGGCGACTTGCGGGCGTTCCTCGGGCACGCCGGTTTCCTTTTCGATAAGGGACGCCAGCACCAGCGCCTCTTCTGGGCTGGCCAGCGGCAGCCCCTCGGCCCGTTCCGCCCAGGCAGCCGCCAGAATCGCCGCTTGGGCCGACGTCATCTTTTCCACGATCCCCGCCGCCGTACCACCAGGAACGAATTCGTAACTGTCAGGGGCCAGCCCACCTTCTGGCGGTACATCGCCGGTAAAATCCTCTAATCCATCAACTGCATTCAGCGAATTGATCACCTGCCAGCTTGTCACGCCTTCAGCAATAGACACGCGAAACCGGGTATCGGCCTTGACGCGGACGGCCTCATACTCGGCCAGCATTTCGGCCGGGGCATCTTCGGCACCGGGAACAAAATTCGCGGTTTCGACAAAGCGATTTGTCGTCGGGTCCAATTCCCGGACCTGCACCTGATTGCGGGTGACGCCGATGCGATAGACCACTTCGGTGCCGCAGGTGCTTTGACCGCCACGCGTGATGATGTCGACAATGCCTTCCATCGACGCGCGTTCGGGCACCAGAAAGCTGCCCGCCTTCAATTGGCCCGACTTGTCGGAATAATCCGCCCCGATGCGAAAGATCGACGGCGAAGATACCGCGCCCTGCGCCGCCAAATCATTGCTGACGCCGCGCATCGTTGCACCAGATTCGACACGCAGACAGATCGCCTGCGCCAACGGGCCGGGGGCGGCATATTGTTTACTGCCCCAGATCACGACTCCGCCGACCAAAAACAGCGCGACGATAAAGAACGTCAGCGCATTGGCTGCCACATGACGCCACATCAGGCGGGCACCTTGCCAAACAAAACGCTGGCATTGGTGCCGCCAAACCCGAATGAATTTGACAGCGCGACATTAATCTTGCGATCCCGCTTGGCATTCGGGGCCAGATCGACACCGGTTTCCACCGCCGGATTATCCAGATTGATCGTCGGCGGCGCGACCTGATCGCGGATTGCCAGGATCGAGAAAATGGCCTCGATCGCACCCGCCGCACCCAACAAATGCCCGGTCATCGACTTGGTCGACGACATCGTGACCTTGCCCGCCGCATCGCCCATCATCCGCTCGACCGCACCCAACTCGATGGTATCGGCCATTGTCGAGGTGCCATGCGCGTTGATGTAATCGACATCCGCAGGCACCAGCCCGGCATCGGCCAGTGCTGCCCGCATCGACCGCTCGCCACCCTCGCCATCCTCGGACGGGGCGGTGATGTGATAGGCGTCGCCAGACATCCCGTAGCCCAACACCTCGGCATAAATCTTCGCCCCGCGCGCCTTGGCGTGTTCGTATTCCTCCAGCACGACCATGCCCGCACCTTCGCCCATGACGAACCCGTCGCGGTCGGCGTCATAGGGGCGGCTGGCCTTGGTCGGGTCATCGGCGCGTTTGGTCGACAGCGCCTTGCAGGCGTTAAACCCGGCAATGCCGATTTCGCAAATGGTGGCTTCGGCCCCGCCTGCGATCATCACATCGGCAGCGCCATATTTGATGATCCGGGCGGCATCGCCGATCGCATGGGCCCCCGTCGAACAGGCGGTAACCACAGCATGGTTCGGCCCGCGAAAACCGTAACGAATGGCAATCTGCCCCGAAATCAGGTTGATCAACGCGCCCGGCACAAAGAACGGCGAGACCCGGCGCGGCCCCTTTTCCTTCATAAGAATGGCGGTCTGGGCGATCGAATTCAGCCCGCCGATGCCCGACCCGGCCAAAACGCCAGTGCGTTCCTGATCCGCACGGTCAGTCGGCATCCAACCCGAATCCTCGACCGCCTGCTGGGCAGCAGCCAGCCCAAAGATGATGAAATCATCGACTTTGCGCTGGTCCTTCGGTTCCATATAGGTGTCGGGGTTGAACGTGCCGTCGCTGCCATCGCCGCGCGGCACTTCGCAGGCATAGGTGGTCACAAACCCGGTTGTATCGAACAGCGTGATCGGCCCGGCGCCAGACCGCCCTTCCAGGATGCGCTTCCAACTCAGTTCGACCCCGTCGGCCAAAGGCGTGACCAACCCTAACCCCGTGACAACCACTCGGCGCATATTCTGCCCACCCTGCTCTTCGGTTTCCTTGCAGGGTGATAGCCCAGCGGCTTGCAAAGGGGCAAGGGCAGGAAACGCAATCAGCGAGATGCCCCGTTGCGAATGGCACAAACAAAAACGGCGTCCCGATAAGGGACGCCGTCTATCTGATCAGGCAACCGCGGGTTATTGGGCGGCGCTGATAAACTTGACCGCATCGCCGAACGACTGGATCGTCTCGGCCGCGTCATCGGGGATTTCGATCCCGAATTCTTCTTCGAACGCCATCACCAGTTCGACGGTATCCAAGCTGTCAGCACCCAGATCGTCGATGAACGACGCACTTTCGACGACTTTGTCTTCGTCCACACCCAAGTGTTCAACCACGATTTTGCGTACACGATCTGCGACGTCGCTCATCTTATTTCCTCGCGTTTGTCCGGGCTTTGGCCCGCTCTTTGCTTTGCCCTTGCAGGCGGTTCAATCCGCCCTGGTCAGGGCCGAAACCGATCTTCATGCACGCATGCTTTCGGCCGATCTGTCCGGGCTATACCAGAGAACGCCCACAAGGCAAACGCTTTCAACTGCGTTTGCACGGGCGCAGCACATCCTCTGAAACCGAACGCAAATGCCTCCGATAAGGCCGACGCGCGGCACACCTTCACCGATGCGCTATAACATCGCCATACCGCCGTTGACATGAATTGTTGCTCCCGTGGTGTATCCCGCCTCGTTACTTGCCAGATACAGAACAGCGGCCGCGATTTCTGCGGCCTCGCCCATGCGGCCTGCCGGCACCTGGGTCAGAATCGCGGACTTTTGCTCATCGGTCAGCTTGTCGGTCATCGCTGTCGTGATGAATCCCGGCGCGACGCAGTTCACCGTGATTCCCCGTGTCGCCACTTCGTAGGCGATGGATTTGGACATGCCGATCAGCCCCGCCTTGGACGCCGCATAGTTGGCCTGCCCCGGATTGCCCGTCGCGCCGACGATCGAGCTGATGTTGACGATCCGACCCCAGCGGGCCTTCATCATGCCGCGCACGACGCCTTTGCACAGCCGCATCGTGCTGGTCAGATTGACGTTTAGAACCGAAGACCATTCGTCGTCGGACATGCGCATGAACAGATTGTCACGGGTTATCCCGGCATTGTTGACCAGAATATCAACCGACCCCATCGCCTCGGCGGCCTGCTTGGGAAGGGCCTCGACGGCAGCGGCATCCGACAGATCGCACCGCATGACATGCACGCGGTCGCCCAGTTCGGCGGCCAAAGCCTGCAATGGCTCCATGCGTGTCCCGGATATTCCAACGACCGCGCCAGCCCCATGCAACACGGTTGCAATAGCCCCGCCAATCCCGCCAGACGCGCCGGTCACCAAGGCATTCTTTCCTGTCAAATCAAACATCTACTGATCCTTCTCCACCTCGTTGGGGGCGTAATCTCACGCGCCTTTGCCCAGCGCCGCCACAACATCGTCCGGCGTCCCGACAGCCTTGCAGATCGCACCCGGCGCGGTCCGACGGATCATGCCCGACAAAGCCTTGCCCGCGCCGACCTCCCAGAACTCGGTCACGCCCTGTGACACCATATAGTTGACACTCTCGCGCCACCGCACCGCGCCTGTGACCTGTTCAACCAGCAACGACCGGATTGTGCCCGGATCGCTGGCCGTACGGGCCTCGACATTGGCAACAAGGGGCACAACCGGCTGGCGGATCTCCACGTTATCCAACGCCTCTGCCATGACGAATGCGGCGGATTCCATCAGGGCGCAATGAAACGGCGCACTGACCGGCAGCATCAGCGCCCGCTTGGCACCCCGCGCCTTGGCGATCTCGCAGGCACGTTCGACGGCGCCCCGGTGGCCCGACACAACGACTTGCGCCGGATCATTGTCGTTGGCGGCCTCGCATACCTCGCCCTGCGCGGCTTCGGCGGCGACATCGACGACCGCTGCGAAATCCAGGCCCAGAACGGCGGCCATCGCGCCGACCCCGACAGGCACCGCCGCCTGCATCGCATCGCCGCGTATCCGCAGCAACCGGGCAGTGTCGGACAACGAAATCGCCCCGGCGGCGGCCAGCGCGGTGTATTCCCCCAAGGAATGACCTGCGACAAAGGCGAAATCGGCCATTTTGCACCCCTCCGCCTGCAATGCGGCAAGGGCGGCCATCGATGTCGCCATCAGTGCGGGTTGGGCATTGCGGGTCAAGGTCAGCGTGTCGATCTCACCTTCCCAGATCAGGCTGGACAGCGATTCGTTCAAGGCCGCATCGACTTCGTCGAAA
>JBBQHC010000173.1:0-5131 GCA_038323615.1 Rhodobacterales bacterium
CAAACGCCGCACGCCGGGGCCAAAGATTGCGGACGAGCGGCCAACCAGCGATCTTCCCCTTGTCGGGCGGACCCCGGCGATGCAGGGCTTGTACAAACTGGTGGCGCGGGTGATGAACACGACCCTGCCGGTGCTGATCACGGGCGAAAGCGGCACCGGGAAATCGTTGATCGCGCGCGCCATCCATGATTTTTCCGACCGGCGAAATCTGCCCTTTGTCACGGTCAGCCCTGCCGACGTTGAGGGGATGGACGGCCCGGCCACCGTGTTGGCGCGGGCCCGTGGCGGGTCGCTGCTGTTTGACGAGGTCGGCGATATGGACGCCAACATCCAGGGCCGGATCGTGCGGATGCTGGACAATCTGGCCGAGAACGCGCCGCGTATCATGGCAACCTCACAGGTCGATTTGCAGGACCGGATCGCTGATGGCGGATTCCGCGAGGATCTGTTCTATCGGTTGGGCGGCGTCACAATTGCCGTGCCCCCATTGCGCGAACGGGTGGACGATATCGCCCTGCTTGCGGAATATTTCCTAGAGCGGGCCGAACGTGAGGGCACGAACTTGCGCAAACTGAGCACCAGTGCGCTGGAGCTGGCCCGCGCCTATAGCTGGCCGGGCAATGTCCGCCAGTTGGAAAACGCGTTGCGCCGTCTGGTCGTTACCGGCACCGAAGAAGAGGTGACGCGCGCCGAGATGGATGTCGTGCTGTCCAATCAACCCGCGATGGAACCGCTGCGTGCCGGGGGTGACGGCGACAAACTGTCGGCATCCGTCGCGCGCCATTTGCAGCGGTATTTCGATCTGCATGGCGGAATGTTGCCACCCGCGGGCCTTTATCCGCGCATTCTGCGCGAGGTCGAGGCGCCGCTGATCGAGATCGCGCTGGATGCGACCGGCGGAAATCAGGCGAAATGCGCTGATTTGCTCGGGATCAACCGCAATACCCTGCGCAAGAAGATCAGCGAACTGGATATCCGCGTGACACGCCGCCGCAAGTTGATGTAAAAGCGCAACAGAACAGTGGCCGCGGAGTCGCAAGCGTTTCGTTTGCACCGCAGGAACCACGTAATCGGCGGTGGTCGGGGCAAACCCGGCTGGGGGAAACGGGCGTTGCGCGTACAGCGATCCCTTTTGGGTCTTAATGTTACCACCTTTAGCCGCTGGCGTCGCCAGCGTCGGGTGCAGAATGCTGGCACGCTGGGGCTGGTCCTGCTGGGGCCGGTTCTGGCCGGGCTGACGTTCACCGTGCTGGGGCCGCTTAATCAAGGAAGCAACGGGCCGTGGCTGCGGATTATTCTGCTGGCCGATCTGGTCTATATCTTGTTGATCGCAGCACTTGTGCTGCAGCGGGTGGCGCAACTGATCATCGCGCGGCGTGCCCGTTCTGCGGGGTCACGATTGCACCTGCGATTAACCGGCGTATTCGCCTTGCTGGCGCTGATCCCCACGATTTTGGTCGCCGTTTTCGCCACCCTGTCGATCAACATCGGCCTCGAGGGATGGTTTTCGGAACGGGTACAGAACGTGTTGTCCTCGTCGCTGTCCGCAGCACAGGCCTACGAAGATGAACACCGCGCCGACCTGCGACGCGATGGCGAGGCACTGGCCGATTTTCTGGATGCCGAACGGCAGAAAACGTTCTTCATGTCTGACGGCGAAATCCGGCAAGCGTTGGGCCGGGTGCAGGGCCAGATCGAACGCGGCCTGACCGAGGCTTTCGTGGTCGATAGCGCGGGCGAGATCAAGGCACGGGGGGCAAGGTCGTACGAGTTCGGTTTTGAACGCCCTGACGCCGCGCAATTCGCGCAAGCCGACGAAAAGGGCCTGATTATCATCGAGGATTACGCCAACGACGAATTCCGCGCCCTGATCCCGCTGACTGCCTTTCTGGATCGCTATCTTTACGTCACCCGGCGGGTCGACGGATCAATTCTCAGCCTGCTGGATGAAACCAAACAAACCGTGGCGCTGTATCAGCAGCTGGAGTCCGACCGGGGGCGACTTCTGCTTGAATTCGGACTGCTCTATCTGGGTTTTGCGGTCATCTTGATTTTGGCCGCAATCTGGCTGGGTCTGTGGTTCGCCGAACGGCTTTCGCGCCCGGTGGGGCGGCTGGTGACGGCATCGCAGCGAGTCGGCGCCGGCGATCTGGATGTGCGGGTCATCGAGGATGACGGCGATGACGAAATTTCGCAACTGGGGCAATATTTCAACCAGATGACTGGCCAGTTGAAAGAGCAACGGGCGGCGCTTTTGGAAAACACCGCGCAAATTGAACAGCGTCGACGCCTGTTCGACTCGGTGCTGAATTCGGTGACGTCGGGCGTTATGGGCCTGGACGCGCGCGGCAAAGTGACCTTTGCCAATCCGTCCGCCGGGCGCTTGCTGGACGTCGGGCAGGCCGATACTGAACGCGCATTGTCGACCGCCGTGCCCGAATTCGCGCCCCTGTTCGACGAATTGCGCAGTGAGGGGCGGCGCGTGGTACAAGGGCAGGTCAACCTGATCCGCAGTGGCAGTCAGGAAAGCCTGTTGGTGCGGATGGCACCCCGACGCACGGAGACCGGTGACCTTGAGGGCTATGTCGTCGCGTTCGACGATGTAACCGACCTTGTCAGTGCGCAAAGGATGGCAGCATGGGGCGACGTGGCGCGCCGGATCGCGCACGAGATCAAGAACCCGCTGACCCCGATCCAACTCTCGGCCGAACGGATCAAGCGAAAATTTCGTAGCAAAGTCGGTGACGAGGGCGAGGCGCTCGAGCAGATGACTGACGTCATTGTGCGCCAAACCAATGACTTGCGGCGCATTGTTGATGAGTTTTCCAAATTCGCCCGGATGCCCGAACCCGAACGCCTGACCAACGATCTGACGAAACTGGTGCGTGACGCGATTACCCTGCAAGAGGCCGGACAGCCAAATGTCGTGTTTGTGTCGACGCTGCCTGCTCACGCGGTTCTGGCCGAGGTGGACAGCACGATGATTTCGCAGGCACTAATCAACTTGATAAAGAACGCCGGTGAAGCCATTGAAACCTTGTCAGAAAAAGGTCTGCCAGAGAATTTCACCCCGGAAATCCGGGTGACCCTGAACAGCGACGGCGAACAGGCCCGGATCACCATCGCCGACAACGGCATTGGCCTGCCGCAGGATCGCGCCCGGCTGTTCGAACCCTATGTCACGACCCGCGACAAGGGCACCGGCCTTGGCCTGCCCATCGTCAAAAAGATCATCGAGGAACATGGCGGCACCCTGCGTCTTGAGGATGCCCCGCAATTTGACGGCAACGCCCAGTTCGGCGCGATGGCCGTCATCGACCTGCCTGTGATGCGCGTTGCCGCACAGGCCAACAAGATACCAGCGTGAGGTTTGCATGAGCGATATTCTGATCACCGACGACGAACGCGACATCAGGGAACTGATCTCGGACATCCTGAAAGACGAGGGGTTTCAGACCCGGTTGGCTGCCAATTCCGACCAGTGCATGGCCGAGATTGCCAAGGCCAAACCGGCGCTGATGATCCTTGATATCTGGCTGAAAGACAGCGGGATGGACGGGATCGACATCCTCAAGTCCGTCAAACGCGACCATCCCGATATTCCGATCGTCATCATATCCGGCCACGGCAATATCGAAATTGCAGTCGCCGCGATCAAACAGGGGGCCTACGACTTCATCGAAAAGCCATTCAATATCGACCAGTTGATGGTGGTGATCCGGCGGGCCATGGAAACATCCAAGCTGCGCCGCGAAAATCAGGAACTAAAGCGTGGCGACGGCCCCAGCGCCGAAATGCTGGGTGAAAGCTCGGCCTTCAGGGCGCTGAAGTCGCAGTTGGACAAGGTCACGAAATCGAACGGCCGGGTGATGTTGACCGGACCTGCGGGTGCCGGCAAGGAAATCGCCGCCCGCTACATCCACGCAAATTCGGGGCGGGCGTCCGAGCCGTTCGTGACCGTCAGCAGCGCCTCGGTTCTGCCGGAACGGATGGAGGAGGTGCTGTTTGGGCGCGAAAGCCCGGAACGCGGGGTCGAAAAGGGTTTGCTGGAACAGGCCAGCGGCGGTGTGATCTATTTCGATGAAGTGGCCGATATGCCGCTGGGAACCCAAGGGAAAATCCTGCGGGTGCTGGTCGATCAGACGTTCACCCGGGTTGGCGGCACCGATAAGGTGCAGGTCGATCTGCGGGTAGTGTCGTCCACCAACCGCGATCTGGCCGCCGAGATCGCCGCCGGGACATTCCGCCAGGAACTGTTCCATCGCCTGAACGTAGTGCCGATCCATGTCCCCAGCCTTGAAGAACGGCGCGAGGATATTCCGCTGCTGGCCGAGCATTTCATCAGCTTTTTCAATCAGGTGCAGGGCTTACCTATGCGAAAATTGGCCGAAGACGCGCGCGCCCTGTTACAGACGATGATCTGGCCGGGCAACGTCCGCCAATTGAAGAACGTCGTCGAACGGGTGCTGATCCTTGGCGACGCCAGTGGCGACATCGCCGCCCGCGAACTGCCCAATCAGGACGACAGCGAAGGCGGGGAAAGCCGGATCGTCTTGTCGGGTGGCCTTGCCACACTGCCCCTGCGCGAGGCTCGCGAATTGTTCGAACGCGAGTACCTGCTGACCCAGATCAACCGTTTCGGCGGCAACATCAGCCGCACCGCGTCCTTCGTCGGCATGGAACGGTCGGCGCTGCACCGCAAACTCAAAAGCCTTGGCGTCGTCACCGCCAACAAGGCCGGCGCGCGCGTCGCGTTCATCGAAGATGGCGAGGCGTGAATTGACCCTTTGCGCCCCGTCTGTCACCACACTCTCGCGCCCTGAAAGGCCCGGAGAACCCATATGAAAGTTATTATCTGCGGCGCAGGTCAGGTCGGCTGGCAGATCGCCAAGCATCTTTCGGGCGAAAAGAACGATGTGACTGTTGTCGACATCGACCCTGAACTGGTCCGCCGCGCGACTGAAACCCTTGATGTTCAGGGGGTCACGGGGCACGCGAGTTACCCTGATGTGCTGGCCCGCGCGGGGGCCCGCGACGCCGATATGATCATCGCCGCGACGCACAGCGACGAGGTGAACATGGTCACCTGTCAGGTCGCCCATTCGGTGTTCGACATCAGCCGCAAGATCGC
>JBBQHC010000174.1:0-5125 GCA_038323615.1 Rhodobacterales bacterium
TACGGCAGCTATGCCCGCCGCGTGCTTTCCGACGGCGAGGCGGCAATTTTGCGGCACGACGCCGGGTGGCAGGGGCATGTCAGGGGGGCGGCATAGCCGACCGAGCAAGTGAAAGTCGTGTTTTGGCGCCTCCAGTTTTCTAGAAAACTGGAGTTGTAAAATATTGATAATAATAGACTATTTCCTTAAATAGCTATCGACTTGAAGAACGGTCAATCTTTGTCGTTGCCACTGTTCAACCGCGAATATCGGCCTGAATCAGATCTGCCGTGCGTTTCCGGATCAGCGCCATTGCCGGGGCCCAGCTTGCGAAAACCGGAGACAGCGGCAGGAACGGAATGTCCTTGCCTGCCAGAAACGCATAAAGCTTATCCAGTTCGGCCTGCCCTTTGATCTTACCCACATCAAGTAACGACCCAAGGACGGCCGACAGCCGCTTCCCAAACTCGCCCTCAAAGGCCTTGATCACTTCGACCTCGGCGCCCTCGTTGTTCAAACGCAGGATCACCCTGTAGTCCTCGCCTTGGGTTACTTCATCGAACATTGACTTGAGCATCTGCACAAAATGCAGTGCGTCCAGCGCCAGCACCTGTTGAAAGTCCGACGTGTCCACGTTCGGCTTGGCGGCGAATAAGGATGATCCTTGCCCGGTGCGGTTCCCTTGGGAAAAGAAAAGCGGCAGCAGCGATGTCGTCGCCGCATTGGTCAATAACGCTGTGTTGAGGGCCAGATCGGCACGCCGATAGATTGGCAAGGCAAACAGGTTCGGGTTGGGTTCGACCATGACGTAAAAGAAATCAGCCCGTCGCGCCCGCAGCCATGCGGCATCCGCCAACATCCGGTCGAATGCGTCGCGCGGCATTTTTGGGCTGCCCTTTTTCCACGCACGTTCGCGGTTCTTCAGAAAGTTCCACCAATACCGCCAGCGCCCGGTTTCGAAAAGCGCGGTGTATTCCTGCGCCATATGGGTGCCAACATCGACGAACAGGATCCTGGGCGGCACGCGGGTACTCCTTGCAAGCTATGCGCGTTCTATCCGTGACGACCCCACACCGCAAGAATGGCAGCGCGATTGCCACCGAGGGGCCGGATGCGGTATCAATCGGGCGAGTTAAGGAGCCGCCATGAAACACCTCGTCAAAGCGCCGGGCCTTTTGGCCAAACGCTATATCTACGGCCAGAAAATCCGTGCCCACGACACCCGCGCCGATGCCGCCGTCGATCCGGCAAATTGCGGGCTCACTGACGGATTTCTGCGGCTGCCGATCGACGATCTGTTGGGTAAAGGCATGACCCGGACCCTGATTGCGTCCGATCTGCGTGTCACTCCGGCGGACGGCAAGAAAATCTATACCAGTTGGGATATCCCCGCGTTCCTGTGGCAGGCCCTGCTGGCCAGCGACCGTCTAAGCGGTATCGCCCGCGCCTATCTGGGCGTGGGTGCGCGGCTGGACGATGTTTATGTCAAGACGGTCAGCGACGGGCTGACATCGGTGTCCGAAGGTTGGCATACCGATCAGGTCGGGTATCGCCTCAAGGTGTTCATGGTCTTTGACACGACAGGCGACCCCGCAGGCACCCTGATCGTGCCCGCCCCGCGCCCCAACCTGTACGAAATGAACGTCGCCGACGAATGGGCGCGACTGTTGAAGCGGCCAAAAAAGGAACAGCGCCAGCAGGAAATGCGGGTCAGCTATACGGCGGGCGATTGCCTGATCTTCGATACCAACCTGTTGCACCGGGGCGATTATTCGGCCGGAGAAGGGACGCGGTATTGCATCGTCGCCGAATACATCGACCGCTCCAAGGCCGATGCGATCCGCGCCGCCACGCCGTGCGGTCCGGGGCAGGGACGGCAGCCAATTACGATTCCGCCGCTTGACGGGATCGACCCGGCCAGCCACCCGATGATCGACTCCCGGCTGCTGAAAAAGCAGGGCGATAGCTATCTTTACGGATATCCGCGCAACTAGGGCCAGTGGCCCGTTGACTTTGCCATCGCCCCGTCTATAAGCCGCGCTTCATGGTGTTGGTGGCCCCTGCAAGGGGATGCCTGTCGGGGTTCGCGCCCAAAGGACAACGCCCTTCAGTGTCGCCGGTGTCCGGCGTCGTCATAACGAAGGAGATCAGACGGTGACAAAACGCACCTCTGCCAAATACAAGATTGACCGCCGGATGGGTGAAAACATCTGGGGCCGCCCGAAATCCCCGGTGAACAAGCGTGAATATGGCCCCGGCCAGCACGGTCAGCGCCGCAAGGCGAAAGTGTCGGATTTCGGCCTGCAACTGCGCGCCAAGCAGAAACTCAAGGGCTACTACGGCGACGTGACCGAAAAGCAGTTCCGCCGCATCTATGCCGAGGCCGAGCGCGTCAAGGGCGACACCGGCGAGAACCTGATCGGCCTGCTTGAGCGGCGTCTGGACGCGGTCGTTTACCGCGCCAAGTTCGTCCCGACAGTTTTTGCCGCCCGCCAGTTCGTCAACCACGGCCACGTCACCGTGAATGGCATCCGCGTCAATATCCCGTCCTACCGGGTGAAAGAGGGCGATCTGATCGAGGTTCGCCAAAAGTCCAAGCAGATGGAATTGGTGCTGGTCGCCGCCCAACTGCCCGAGCGTGACGTACCCGATTACCTTGAGGTCGATCATTCCAAGATGACCGCCAAGTTCGTCCGTTCGCCGGGTTTGGGCGATGTGCCTTATCCGGTCACGATGGAACCCAACCTCGTCGTCGAATTCTACGCCAAAAACTAAGCCATTCCGAGGCAATCGTTTTCAAAGGGCCGCGCCGCAGGGTGCGGCCCTTTTTGCGTTTCACGGTGCGGTCCGAAGTTTTATTCCGGGTCAGTGGAACCTTCCTGCGTGGGATAGTTGTTTCGACCAGAACCGCGAACCAAATCAGGGGAATTACGCAATGGCATCCTATACCCGTTTCATCGTGATGATCGTCACCTCGACCGTGGTCATGTTCGGTCTGATGTATTTGAACTCATGGGCTCTCGACCACATTTTCTTTAGCCAGACCCGGGCCTGGATGGCGCTCTATATGGGCGGTGTCATGGCCATCATCATGCTGGCGTTCATGTGGGAGATGTATGCCAACAAGGCTGCCAATACCGCAATCCTGCTGGTCAGTGCCTTGGCATTTGCTGCGGGTGTCTATTTCGTCCGTTCGCAGGCGACCATCGGCGATGTGGCATGGATGAAGGCGATGATCCCGCACCACTCGATCGCTATTTTGACCAGTTCGCGGGCCAATTTCAGCGACCCGCGCGTGCAGGCACTGGCGAACCAGATCATCGAAGCACAGAACCTGGAAATTGCCGAGATGAAGGCGTTGATCGTTGACCTGAACGGCGGCCCGGCGGCGACGCCCGAAGTAGACGGCAAATGACCCAAGAAGCTACCCTTTACCGCATGGTCATGCCTGACCATACCTGTCCCTACGGCCTCAAGGCCAAGGATATGCTGCAACGGCAGGGCTATGACGTCGTCGATGAACAGCTGAAAACCCGCGAAGAAACCGATGCGATCAAGGCGCGGCTTGACGTCGAGACGACGCCGCAGGTCATCATCGACGGCGAAAGGATCGGCGGTTACGACGATCTGCGCCGGTACTTCGGGGAAACGGTGCCCGACGAGGATGCGACCAGCTATACGCCGGTTCTGATGATTTTCGGCATGGCCGCCCTGATGGCGCTGGCGGTCAGTTGGGCGGTGGCGGGCGCGATCATGCCGCTGGCGACGATTGCTTGGTTCATCGCGATCTCGATGTGCCTGCTGGCCTTGCAGAAACTTCAGGACGTCGAAAGTTTTTCGACGATGTTCCTGAATTACGACCTGCTGGCGCAACGCTGGGTCCGCTATGGCTATATCTACCCCTTTGCCGAAGGGCTGGCGGGGGTGCTGATGCTGGCCGGTGCCCTGACATGGGTTGCGGCCCCGCTGGCCCTGATCATCGGGACGATCGGTGCGGTGTCGGTCATCAAGGCGGTATATATCGACAAACGCGAACTCAAATGCGCCTGCGTCGGTGGCAACAGCCGCGTGCCTCTGGGGTTCGTGTCGCTGACCGAAAACCTGATGATGGTGGCGATGGGCGTCTGGATGTTGATTTAGTGCGGCACGTTTGCCAGACCTGTCTGCGACCCGAACACCGCCACTGGCCACACGCCCCCGACCCCGCTAAGAGGGGGCAGACCTTGCAAGGCTGCCCATGTCCACCCTGATCAAACCGCAACCCGGTATCATGCAGATTGCGCTTTATCAGGGCGGCGCGTCAGCTATTGCGGGCCAGCAAAGCGTGCTAAAACTGTCGGCCAACGAAAATCCCGCCGGACCGTCTGACAAGGCCAAGGCGGCGTTTGCCCGTAGCGCCCAGATGCTGCACCGCTATCCCGGAACTGACCACACCGAACTGCGAACCGCCATCGGCGACATTCATGGCCTTGACCCCGACCGGATCATCTGCGGCGTCGGATCTGACGAGGTTTTGCAATTCGTCGCGCAGGCCTACGCCGGCAGTGGCAATCAGGTGATCCACACTGCGCATGGGTTCGCGATGTATCCGATCCTGGCACGGGCCGTCGGGGCGACTCCGGTCATGGTGGCCGAAACTGACCGCCACGTTGATGTCGCCGCGATCTTGGCAGCCGTCACGCCGAAAACCCGGATCGTGTTTATCGCCAACCCCGGCAATCCCACCGGCACCCTGCTGCGCGAGGCGCATGTGCATCAGCTGGCCGCTGGCCTGCCTGACAGTTGCCTGTTGGTGCTGGACGGTGCCTATGCCGAATTTGCCGATGGGTTCGACGGGGGCGTGTCGGTGGTGAACGCCCACCCCAACGTGATCATGACGCGGACGTTTTCCAAACTGTATGGTCTGGGCGGTCTGCGCATCGGCTGGGGCTATGCCAGCCGCGACATTATCGGCGTGCTGAACCGGATCCGCCAGCCGTTCAACCTGTCCGAGACCCAGATGGTCACGGCCGAGGCGGCGCTGCGTGACCGCGACTATGCGTTGAAATGCGTGACCGACAATGCCCGGATGCGCCTGTGGCTGCGTCAGGCCCTGCTGGAACTGGGCGTCGGTTGCGACGAAAGCCACACCAACTTCGTCCTCGCC
>JBBQHC010000175.1:0-4990 GCA_038323615.1 Rhodobacterales bacterium
CGCCGACCTGCGGGGCGTTGCCCAAAGTGATCTGAGTGACCGAGAGAGGGTCGATCTTTTGCGCAAAGGCTGCCGTGGCCGTGATGCCTGACGCCCGCTGCCACTGACACAGGATCGCGCCGAAATGCGCCACGACGATCAGGTCGGCATGCCCCTGCGCCAGCCGATCCACCGCCGCGCTGACCCTTGCCGACAAGGCGTTCCAGCTTTCGCCACCGGGCGGGGCGGTGTCGCCGGGCAGCTCCCAAAAGGCGCGGATGGCGGTGGGGTCAGACGCCTGAATATCGGCGAAGGTTTGCAATTCCCATGCGCCGAAATGGATTTCGCGCAAAGCCGGATCGTGCGACAGGCGCGCCCGGCCCCGCGCGATGGCATCGGCGGTGGCGACGGCGCGGGTCAGGTCGGACGATACGACGGGGGCGTTGGGCAGATAGGCCGACAGGCGGTCAACGGCGGCATGGTCCGACAGATCGGCAGGAATATCCGACCAGCCGACCATCGCTTTGGCATGGGTCGGACCGTGGCGCACCATCCAAAGCCGGGTCACGGCAGCTGCCCTTTCAGCACCAGCGGCAGCCCGGCCATCACCGCGACGACCAGCCCGGCCTGCGCGGCAAGACGCTGGTTCAGCCGCCCCTGTGCTGCCCGAAACTGCCGCGACAGAGCGTTGTCGGGCACGATGCCCTGACCGACTTCGTTGCTGACGATGACCACCGGGGCGGCGCTGGCGTCAAGGCTGGCGGCAAGGCTGGCGCAAAGCGCGTCACTGACGCCTGCCAGGTCATTGCCGGCCAAAAGATGATTGGTCAGCCACAAACTTGCGCAGTCAATCAGCACCGCCTCGCCGGGGCCGACCCCAGCCAGTGCAGCGACCAAATTCAGGGGTTCTTCAACAGTGCGCCAATCGGGGCCGCGCTGGACCTTGTGAGCGGCGATCTTGATTTTCATTTCAGAATCAAAGGCTTGCGCCGTGGCGATATAGACGCGGGGGCGTCCCGTGGCCATCACCAATGCTTCGGCAAAGGCCGATTTCCCCGAACTCGCGCCACCTAGAACGAGGCTGAGAAAAGGCAAGGGCATGACTTTGATCCGATCGGGTTACCGATGCGTAAACAAAGCGACGGAACCGAAAATAGCAAGCCACGTTAAACCAGCAGGGGGCATGACCCAATGGCACTTGACGCAACCGCAGACCGCACCCACACCCGCCGCGCCATGAAGGCCGAGCTGCTGGATGCCGAAACCGAACTGGCGCTGGCATTCGCATGGCGTGATGAACGTGACGAGGCGGCGTTGCACCGCCTGATCACCGCCTATATGCGGCTGGCGATTTCGATGGCCGGCAAATACCGCCGTTACGGCGTGCCCTTGAACGACCTGATCCAAGAGGCATCGCTGGGGCTGATGAAGGCGGCCGAGAAATTCGATCCTGACCGCGGCCTGCGGTTTTCGACCTATGCGGTCTGGTGGATCAAGGCCTCGATCCAGGATCACGTCATGCGCAACTGGTCGATGGTGCGCACCGGCACGACCTCGTCGCAAAAATCTTTGTTTTTCAACCTGAAGCGGGTCAAAGCCGGGATCGAGCGCGAGGCCGAGGCGATGGGCGAAACCCTGCCCGGCCATATCCTGACCGACCGGATCGCTGCCGAATTGGGTGTGCCGGTCAACGACGTCGTGATGATGGAAGGTCGCCTTGGCGGCTCGGATCATTCGCTGAACGCCACCCAGTCCAGCGACGAGGACGGGCGCGAATGGATCGACGCGTTGGAAGACGACAGCGATCAGGCGGCGCAGATCGTCCAGAACAGCCACGACGCCGCGACCCTGCACCAATGGCTGACGATGGCGATGTCGCAGTTGAACGACCGCGAGCGGCTGATCGTGCGCGAACGCAAGCTGCGCGACGATCCGCGCACGCTGGAAAGTCTGGGCAACGAGTTGGGGCTGTCCAAGGAACGGGTCCGCCAGCTTGAGGCTGCCGCCTTTACCAAACTGCGCCGGACGCTGGAAACCAAGGCACCCGAAGTGCGGGCATTGCTCTAGATTGTCCTTGGTTGCTGATACGCCTAGGGTTGCCCCTGAATTCTGGGGGCGGCAATGCTGGCAGGCAAACATATCCTACTGATCATCGGCGGCGGCATTGCGGCCTATAAATCGCTCGACCTGATCCGGCGGCTGAAGGAACGCGGCTGCGCCGTGACGCCGGTGCTGACCCGCGCCGGGGCGGAGTTCGTGACACCGCTTAGTGTCTCCGCCCTTTGCGGGGTCAAGGTCTACAGCGATCTGTTCAATCTGACGGACGAGGCCGAGATGGGTCATATTGAACTGTCCCGTGCCGCAGATCTGATCGTCGTCGCCCCGGCCACCGCCGATCTGATGGCCAAAATGGCCGGGGGGCAGGCCGACGATCTGGCCTCGACCCTGCTGCTGGCCACTGACAAGCAGGTGCTGATCGCCCCGTCGATGAACCTGCGGATGTGGCTGCATGCGGCAACCCAGCGCAATCTGGCGACGCTTGCGGGCGACGGCATCCTGCGCGTCGGTCCCGGCGAGGGCGACATGGCCTGCGGTGAATACGGCCCCGGTCGGATGGCCGAGCCGCTCGAGATCGTTGCGGCGGCAGCGGCGGCGCTGGGCGACGGGCCGCTGAACGGCGTCCGCGCACTGGTCACCTCCGGCCCGACCCATGAACCGATTGACCCGGTCCGCTATATCGCCAATCGGTCCTCGGGGGCGCAGGGCACGGCCATCGCCGCCGCCTTGGCCGCACTGGGGGCCGAGGTGACATTTGTGACTGGCCCCGCCGAAGTGCCGCCGCCCCTGGGGGTCAATGTGGTGCCGGTGCAGACGGCGGCGGAAATGTTGACAGCTGTCAACTTGCTGGAAGGTATTGAAATTGCTGTATTTGCGGCTGCGGTCGCGGATTGGCGGGTGGCGGCGGTGTCGGATCGCAAGATCAAGAAAGACGCCGGGGCCAGCGCCGCGCTGACCCTGGCCGAAAACCCCGACATTCTGGCGACCGTCGCGCAACGCAAAAAGGACCGCCCGAAACTGGTCATCGGCTTTGCGGCCGAAACCGACGATGTGATCGCCCATGCCACCGCCAAACGGCTGCGCAAAGGCTGCGACTGGATTGTCGCCAACGATGTGTCGCCCGGCACCGGGATCATGGGCGGGGCCGAAAATGCGGTGACGCTGATCACCGCCAAGGGGGCCGAAGACTGGCCGCGGATGTCAAAGGTCGCAGTGGCCGAGCGGCTGGCGGCGCGGATCGCGGCGGCGCTTGGGAAAGAGGTTTGATGCCTCCGGCGGGGATATTTCTGGCCAAAAGAAGGGGCGGGCGGTGATGGCCCCTTTGATCGCCATCGCCTGGGTCGACGGCGCGGATCGCAGTCTGCCGCTTCCCGCCTATCAGACGGCAGGTGCGGCGGGGGCCGATGTCTGCGCGAATTTTTCTGACGGGGCGCGCGACGGGATCCATTTGCAGCCGGGTGCGCGGGCACTGGTAGCGACCGGGCTGCGGCTGGCGATCCCGGCGGGGTTCGAGGTGCAGGTCAGGCCGCGCTCTGGTCTGGCGCTGAAACACGGGATCACCCTGCCCAATGCGCCGGGCACCATCGACAGCGATTATCGCGGCGAACTGGGGGTGATCGTGCTGAACGCCGGGGATGCGCCGTTTCACATCACCCACGGGATGCGGATTGCCCAACTGGTCGTGGCCCCGGTGGTGCGGGCCGGTTTTGCGATCGGCGCGATTGATGGCACGCACCGGGGCGACGCCGGATTCGGATCGACCGGCAGATGATTCTGGTTGGCGTCATGGCGGCGGTCTTGTGGGGTATCGGTTCGGCCATGGGTGCGCCGCGCCGCGCCCGCTGGGTAACGATCGGCGTGCTGGCAGCGGGTGTTACGCTGGTGCAACTTGTGCTGCCCGACGGGCATCCGATGCGGACGGCGACGGGCGGCGATATCCGGCTTTGGGCGCTGTTGTTGGGGTTCGCGGTGTTGTTCTGGGTGTACCGTGCGGTTTTGCGGCGGTTGCGCACACGAGTCGGCGGCGTGGCCCCTGCGATGCCGGGCGCATTCTCGGACGCCGAACTGAGCCGCTATGCCCGCCATATGATCCTGCACGAGATCGGCGGGCCGGGGCAGAAAAAGCTCAAAGCAGCCCGCGTGCTGGTCGTCGGGGCCGGTGGTCTTGGTTCGCCGGCGCTGTTGTATCTGGCTGCCGCCGGGGTCGGGACCATCGGGGTCATCGACGACGATGTGGTCGAGGCGTCGAACCTACAACGCCAGATCATCCACGATGATGCTGCGGTCGGCAGCCCCAAGGTGCAGTCGGCTGTCGCGGCGATGCGCAGCCGCAATCCGTTCGTCACCCTGCGCCCTTATCACCGCCGACTGACCGCAGAAATCGCCGCCGACCTGATCGCAGACTATGATTTCGTGCTGGATGGCTGCGACAATTTCGCCACGCGCTATCTGGTCAATGCGGCATGTGCCGCCGCTGGCAAGCCGCTGATTTCCGGGGCAATCACCCAATGGGAGGGCCAGATCAGCCTGTTCGATCCGGCCCACGGCACCCCCTGCTATGAATGTGTGTTCCCCGAAGCCCCCGCCGCGGGCCTGGCCCCGACCTGCGCCGAGGCGGGCGTCGTGTCCCCGTTGCCCGGCGTCATCGGGTCGGTGATGGCGGTCGAGGCCGTCAAGGCGATCACCGGGGCGGGCGAGGGGTTGGCGGGCCGGATGCTGATCTACGACGCGCTTTATGCCGAGACCCGGACGCTGACATTGAAACGGCGGGCCGGCTGTCCGGTCTGTGGCGGCGCGCCCTTGCCAACGCCGGAACCTGCGCCATAGTTGGTGCCAGTCCAACCCGAGGGGAAAATCATGAAACTGATCGCTTCGCTGACCGCCGCCGCCACGCTGTTCGCCACCGGCCTGCTGGCCGACGCCCATTTGCCCGACCTCGAGGGCCGCGAAATTA
>JBBQHC010000176.1:0-4927 GCA_038323615.1 Rhodobacterales bacterium
CGACGACACCACGACCGCGATCATCTCGCGTTCCAGTTTGGTCAGGCCCGACGGCGCCAGCATCAGATCGTTGTAAAGTCCGGTGAACGCATCCAGTTTGGCAATGTCGAACGCGTAGGCCCGCAACACATTGGGCACCATCCCCAGCTTGTCCTGACACAGATCGAAATAGGCCTGGGTTTCGGGCGGCAGCGGATCGACGATGGGCAGATCAAGGGCGGTGGGGGCATCGGTCATCGGGTCACTCCGGCAGGATGCGATAATGATATTGTCCCACAAGGGTCAGCCCGAGGGAAGCGTAGAGGGCATTGGCAGCGGTATTGGCCCGCGTCACGATCAATGACAGATGGGTGGCCGCGTGATCCGCCGCCCAGAACCCGGCGGCGTGCATCAGGTGCCGCGCAAGACCCCGACGCCGATACGCGGGCAGGATTTCCAGCCCGTGGATCATTGCAGTGCCCGCGTGGATACCGATATAGACCGTCCCCGCAGGCCGATCACCGACCCGGCCCAACAGCGTCGTTTTCGGCTCTGGCGCGCGCTCCATCACGGCCAGCCGGGCCGGACCGATCCCGCCAGCCGCCCAGATTTCGGCCTGCGCGGCCAGCGGTGGCCAGATCTGAAAGCTGGTCACGGGGGGCGGGCGCAGTGTGGTCAGTGCCGAAACTGGCGCGGCATAAAGGTTGACCGGATCCTTGACGATATAGCCTTGGGCGGAAAGCAGATCATCCAGCGCACCGTCGCCCGACCGGATCATGAATTGCGACGGTTGCCCCAAGGCCGTCATCGCCGCCTGCGCCGCTGGCAGGTCGTCGGCGGTGAACGGACCTTCGGCAGTCGCGGCGCTGACCCGGCTGCCGCCGCCCAGTCCGGCCCGGATCGTCCAAGGCCCGACCCGCGCGGCGCTTGCGGCGGGCCATGTCGCCGCCGTCACGCCATAGAGGGTCTGAACCGTCGGCAAGGTCATGCAAACAGCGCCGCAAGGTCCACCATCGCCGCCGCCACCCTTGCGCCGTCGGCCCCCCGGATCACAATGTTGGCCCCGTAAACGCCGTCCTGCACGAACGGATATGACCCGACTGACAGATCGGCGTAGCGGTTGGCCAGTTCAGCCAGCGGCCCGGCGATATCGCCCTCGCCCCGGATCACCCGCAGACTGTCGGTCACCAGCGGCACGCCCCCCGTTAAGGTCGGCAGCACCGACGCGACCATCGCCTGAAACACATTCGGCACCCCGGCCATCACATGCACGTTGGCCAATGTGAATCCCGGTGCCACGCTGACAGGGTTGTCGATCAGGGTCGCGCCGTCGGGTATCCGCGCCATCCGCAAACGCGCGTCGTTCAGGTCGCGGCCAATCCGCGCATAATGATCGGCCAGCAATGTCCGGGCATCGTCGCGCACGCTGATCGGCACATCAAAGGCCGCCGCGATACACTCGGCGGTGATGTCGTCGTGCGTCGGCCCGATGCCGCCGGATGTGAACACATGATCAAACGCCCCCGACAGCGCCCCCACCGCAGCCACAATCGCCGTCCGGTCATCGCTGACCACCCGCACCTCGCGCAGGTCGATTCCGACGCGGGTGAGTTCCCCCGCCAGATAGTGCATATTGGAATCCCGCGTCCGCCCCGACAAAATCTCGTCGCCGATCACCAGCATGGCGGCTGTGGGGTTGGGCATTGGGGTTCTCCTTTGGGATTGGTATAGGGGGGGCAAATGCGCTTTGCCACACCCCTTGTCCCGGCCCGGCTGATCCGGCGCTACAAACGATTTCTGGCCGATGTGGTGCTGGCCGATGGCACCGAGGTTACCGCCCATTGCGCCAATCCGGGCAGCATGATGGGGCTGGCCGAACCGGGGGCGCGGATCTGGCTGGAACCCAACGATGACCCCAGGAAAAAGCTGAACTATGGCTGGCGGCTGGTCGAACATGGCGACGGGCATTTCACCGGGGTCGATACGGGCGCGGCGAACCGGGTTGTGGGCGCGGCGTTGCAAGCCGGGCAGATCCCCGGCCTGCAATATCCTAACATTCGCGCCGAAGTGCCATACGGCGACCGCAGCCGCGTCGATTTCCTGCTGACCGGGCCGGACCAGCCTGACTGCTATGTCGAGGTCAAAAGCGTGACGCTGTCGCGGCGTCCGGGCTTTGCCGAATTTCCCGATTGCGTCACGCTGCGTGGGGCGCGGCATCTGGCCGATCTGGCGGCGATGGTCGCACTGGGGCACCGCGCCGTGATGCTGTTCCTGGTCCAGCGGACTGACTGCACGGCGATGACATTGGCCGCCGATCTTGACCCCGGCTATGCCGCCGCCTTTGCCAAGGCGCGGTCAGCGGGCGTCGAGGCGATCAGCTATGACGCCGCGATCAGCCCGCAGGCGATCACTTTGGGCCAACCACGCCCCGTCGAGGTCTAGAACTTTACCCTCGTTTGTCTTATGTGCCAGAAAAGCTCACGAAAGACCCAGCATGGAACACCCCCGAGGCAGACTGACCCGCGACGGCATCCGCATTTACGAAACTGCGGATTTCGCGGGTATGCGCACCGCCGGGAAACTGGCGGCGACGATCCTTGACGAGATCGCGCCGCACGTCGTGCCCGGCCAGACTACGGGCGAATTGGATCGCCTGATGACCCAGATGGTGATCGACGCGGGCGCAACCAGTGCGACCATCGGTTACAAGGGCTATCAGCACGGCAGTTGCATTTCATTGAACCACGTCGTTTGCCACGGGATTCCGGGGCCAAAGGTGATCAAGGACGGTGATATCCTGAACATCGACGTCACCGTGATCGTCGATGGCTGGTTCGGCGACACCAGCCGGATGTATGTCGCCGGAACCCTGACGCGCAAGGCCGAGCGGCTGATCCAGGTCACCCACGACGCCCTGATGAAAGGCATCGAGGTCGCCAAACCCGGCAACACCTTTGGCGACATCGGTGCCGCGATCCAGGACTATGTCGAGGCCGAACGCATGTCGGTAGTCCGCGATTTCTGCGGGCATGGCTTGGGCCGGGTGTTTCACGCGCCGCCCAACGTGCTGCATTACGGTCGCCCCGGCACCGGCCCGCGGCTTGAAGAGGGCATGTTTTTCACCATCGAGCCAATGGTCAACCTTGGCCGCCCTGAAACCAAGGTGCTGGCCGACGACTGGACCGCCGTTACCCGCGATAAATCGCTGTCGGCACAGTTCGAACATTCGATCGGCATCACCGCGACGGGGGCCGAGATTTTCACCCTCTCCCCGGCCGGAAAGTTTCATCCGACTTACTAAACCGATCCGCCTTAGGTTACGGCGGCCCGGTAAAGGTGCCACGTCGCGTGGCCCAAAATAGGCATTACGACGATCAACCCCAGAAACAGCGGGATTGATGCCACCGCCAGCGATACCGCGACCAGCAAGCCCCAAGCAGCGACAACGCGCGGATTGCGTCGGGCGACGGCGATCGATGTGGTCACTGCGACTGGCAGGCCGACGGGCCGGTCGATCAGCATCGGAAAGGATACAAGACTCATCACCAGCACGACGGCGGCAAAGAAGAAACCGACCGCCATGCCGATGATGATCATCGCCCAACCCGCGCCGGTGGTGAATACGTCGCGGACAAAGGCGCCGATCGAGGTTGGCAGTTCCGGTCCCAGCGTCGCCTGAAAGATCGCGTCGGCCACATAAATCCAGATGATGAATATCCCAAGCAGATAGGCCCCGAGGACCAGTTCCGGCCCCATGACCCGGCTGCGCAGACTGCCCAGCACCGCGCCCCAGCTTGCATCGATCCCGGCTTCGCGCCGGCGCGACATTTCATAGAGGCCGATGCCCGCCAATGGCCCCAGCAGCGCGAACCCCGCCGCCATCGGAAACAGGATCGGCAGCAGCCCCTGGTTGAACGCGACAAAGATCAGCAGTGCCCCGATCACCGGATAAATGATGACCAGAAACAGCACGTCGCTTCGGCTGGCGGCGAAATCTGCCGCACCCTTGCGCAGGGCGTCACCAATATCCTGCATCGTCAGGTCGCGCACCAGCGGCGGTGACAGATCGTGGCTGGCGACGCCATCCACCGCCTCGGTCACAGCGTGACCACCCGATTGCAGGGCGCGCGCACCCCATGACAGTGGATTGCCGATGGTCTTGACCATGTGGTCCCTCCTTTGCAGCCAGACCGCAGGCGGAGGATCTTTGGGCCTGCTGTGAAAAGACTGGCCGATATACAATCCTAGCACGAAGTTTTTGTAATACGGGAACACAATCTGTCGAACTGCATTTCAGTCGGCGCGTAGCAGCGTAATCCAGGTGTCGCCATAGCGGCGCTGGTCGATCAGGGCAAAACCGGGCAAAGGCGGCTGGGCCGCGCTCTCCTCCCAGACGATCAGCGCGGCGGGGGCGATCCAGCCGAGTTTCTGTGCGGCATCCAGCGCCGGACGGCCCAAGTTCTGCCCGTAAGGCGGGTCAAGAAAGATCAGATCGCAAGGGGCCGGGGCCACGGGCAGTTTGGCGGCGGCGCAGGTCAGCAGGGTCGCGTCCGCCGCGCGCCGGGCCCGACCGATATTGTCGCGGATCAGCCGCTGCGCCACCTTGCCATCATCGACAAACGTCGCATGGACGGCACCGCGCGACAGCGCCTCGATCCCCAATGCGCCGGTGCCCGCGAACAGGTCCAGAACGCGGCTGTCCGGCCCCGGTGCCCCGTGATTGCGCAGGATGTTGAACAGGGTTTCGCGCAGTCTGTCCGACGTGGGCCGCAGATGCGCCGCAACGTCGCCCGCGCCCACCTCGGCCAGTTTCAGCCCGCGATGCTGTCCGGCAATGACCCTCACGCCTTCAGCAACGCCTTCATGTCGGTCGCCGGATCGCAGACCACCGCTGGGGCTGGCGATTTGCCCGCCTCGATCAGCCGCTTGCCGATCATGTAGTTGCGTG
>JBBQHC010000177.1:0-4837 GCA_038323615.1 Rhodobacterales bacterium
GCGAAACGGGCCGTGCCATCACCGGACAAGGGGAAAGGCGCGGCGTTCCAGATATCGTCAAGCTGCCCATTCTCACGCAGGATCAGGGCATTAGCGATGGCATCGCCGATCGCCCCGATGCCGATCTGGACCGTGCCCCCATCCACCACCTGCCGCGACACATGCAACCCGATCGCGTGCTGGACATCCGACACCGGACGGCGCACCGCCGAGAAAAGGTCGAATTGGTCTGCCGGTTCCAGCAGCATCGCGACTTCGCCCGCATCAATCGTCGCAGGGCCGCCCATGAAGGGCAGAGCGTCGTTGATTTCGCCGACGGCCAGGAAATCCATGTCGCCATCGCGCCGCATCCGGAACAGGTCGGCGGAAATGTCGGTGTTGCACGACAGGCTGAATCGGTCGTCTTCGCGCACCAGAAGCTGCGACAGCACGTTCGGCTTTTGCGCGATCAGAACGTCGCGGGCGTGGGTGTAGTTGGCGGAAATATAGTGCTGCTGGGCGTAATCGTTGCCAAGCCATGCACCAGCCTGAAAGAAGAATTCGGAGACCGCGATGTTGTCGGGCAGGCCCGCGCCGTGCATCATTTCGGCATAAAGCAGTGCTGGGTAGCGCCCGAACAGGCGATCCATCGCCGGGCCGAGAAACCGTTTCTCGATATCCGATCGGGGGCGGGGTCGTTGCAGGGTCAGGGCGGTAAAGATCGACAGTTTCAGCTTCGGGTCGGCAAGTGCTGCACGGGTCAGGGCATTGACCAGCGTCACAGGTTTGCCAAGGCCAAGCGGCAGGGCAAGCCGAATCACGCCCTGCGTCCGATCGAAAATGGCCCGCGCCATCGTATCCGCGTCGGTTAACGTCTGGGGCGCGTCAGCCAATACTTTGCCAGCCGTCGTCAGGGGCAAAACGGGGTCCGTGCGTTTGCGCGAGTTCTTGCAGCCGCGCCACGATCTCTGCGATCCCCCGCGACTGGGCATAGTGCATCGGCCCGCCACGGAACGGCGCCCATCCGGTTGCAAAGATCATCGCGCCATCCACCTGATCCTCGCTTTGCGCGACACCTTTGCGCAGCACTTCGACAAGCGCGTTAAGCATCGGCAGGATCAGCCGGTCGGTCAAATCGTCCCGACCATCTGCTGTGGCATCCGGGTGCGGCGTGCCGTCGGACCAATCATAGAACCCGCGACCCGTTTTCTTGCCCAGATCGCCCGCCGCAACCTTGTCACGCAGGGTCTGCGAAATCTCGGCCATCGGGCGGTCGAGGTTTTCGCGCAGCGATTCCGCGACGTGCAATCCGATGTCGAGCCCGACCTGATCGGCCAGCGTCACCGGGCCCATCGGCATCCCGAACCGCAGGGCGGCGGTGTCGATCACTTCCTTGGGCACACCTTCGTCCATCAGCACCATCGCCTCCATCAGATAGGGGGTCAGGGCGCGGTTCACGATGAAACCGGGGTAGTCGCCGACCTGCGCCGGCAACTTGCCGATTGCACCGCAGAATGCGGCAAGGCGGTTGACGGTTTTGGCGGTGCTGGCCTGCCCGCGCACGACCTCGACCAGATCGACCTTCGAAACCGGGTTGAAGAAATGCAACCCCGCGAACCGGGTCTTGGCCGGGGCGTGGGCGGCAAGCGCGTCCACCGACAGGCTGGAGGTGTTCGAGGCGAGGATCGCGCCGTTTTTCATCTTGCCCTTGAGCCCGGCATAGATTTTTTCCTTCAGGTCGATCCGCTCGGGCGCGGCCTCGATGATCAGATCGGCGCGGGCGATCCCATAGCCCTTCGGGTCGGGTATCAGGCGGTCGAGCGCATCCCGCGTCTCGATGTCGCTCAGGTGCTGATCCTTGCAAATCGCGACGGCCAGCCGGATCGCCTTGCCCAGCGGGTCGGTCTTGACGTTGCCCAAAGTGACCCGCTTGCCACGGATCGCGGCCATCGCGGCGATTTCTGCCCCCATCGCCCCGGCACCGATCACATGCACATGGGCAATGTCGTCGTCGCCGCGTCCGGCGTCCTTGAGCTGTTGGCGCAAAAAGAACACCCGGCGCAGGTTTTTAGAGGTGTCGGTTTTCAGCAAGTCGGCGAAAGAGGCGATTTCGGCCGCCTGCATCGCTTTGCGGTCCGACCCGTGCTTTTCCCAGATGTCGATCAGGGCGGTGGGCGCGGGATAGTGGTCAGCCGGGGCCTTTTGTTCCGTCTGGCTGCGCATCTGCCGGGCGACCAGACTGCGGGCGGCCTCGAACCCCAGCGCGCGGGCCTTCAGCCCCGGTTCCTGCCTGTCGATCTCGCCTTTGGCAGCCGCGCGCACGGCGACGTCGACGTGGCGTTCCTTGACCACCAGATCAGCGATGCCCAACGCTTTGGCGCGACCGGTATGGGCGGTCTTGCCGGTCAACATCATCGTCATCGCCTCGGTCGGGTCGATCAGCGGAGGCAGGCGAAAGGTGCCGCCAAGACCGGGATGCAGCCCCAGCTGCACTTCGGGAAAGCCGAACGAGGCGCCATCGACGGCGATGCGGTAGTCACAGGCCAGCGCCAGTTCAAAGCCCGCGCCCAATGCCGCGCCATGAACGACGCAGATCGTCGGGCAATTCAGGGCCTCGATGCGATCAAGCACATCGTGACCCTGTTTCAGCATCTCCGCCGCACCCGTTTCGGTCATCGTGTCGAAACTG
The DNA here is from genome assembly GCA_038323615.1 of Rhodobacterales bacterium. GTDB lineage: Bacteria > Pseudomonadota > Alphaproteobacteria > Rhodobacterales > Rhodobacteraceae > JBBKXP01. The sequence continues at coordinate 2,669 of JBBQHC010000177.1, forward strand.
TTGATGTCGGCACCTGCGGCGAACCCGGCCGTTTTGGCCGAGCGAATGACCAGCGCGGTCGGAAGGTCAGCCTCGGCGGCGGCAATATGACCGTCAAGTTCGCGGATCACATCTTCGGAAATGGTGTTGGTGCGGGTGTCCTTCTTGTCCAGCGCCAGCCACAGGATGTCGTCCGCATCGCGCCCGCTGCGCCAGTTGCCCTTGCGCGCACCAGCGCCACCAAGCTCGAGTTTCGTTTCGCCAAGGTAGTCCAGAACCGGTCCGGTCATCACACAGCCTCCAGCATCATCGCGCCACCAAGGCCGCCACCGATACATTCGGTGGCTATGCCGCGTTTTGCGCCGCGTTTCTTCATTGCGTTGGCCAGATGCAGCACGATCCGGTTGCCGCTGGTGCCCACCGGATGCCCCAGCGAGATCGCCCCGCCATCGACGTTCAGCCGGTCCCGATCGATGCGGCCAAAGGCACCCTTGCACCCCAGCACCGCACGGCAAAACGCCGCGTCGTTCCATGCCGCAAGACAGGACAGCACCTGTGCGGCAAAGGCCTCGTTCAACTCCCAGAGGTCGATGTCGTCCACCCCCAACCCGTGGCGCAGCGCGATCGGCGTTGCCGCCAGAACCGGACCAAGCCCCATGATCGACGGATCAAGTGCTGCCCATTCACTATCGGTGATCTCGGCCAACGGTGTTAGCCCATGCGTTTCGACCGCCTTTTCCGAGGCGAGGATACACCAGCTTGCGCCATCGGTGATCTGGCTGGAGTTGCCCGCCGTGACCTTGCCGTAGGGTTTTTCGAAGACCGGGTTCAACTTGACCAGCCCCGCCATGTTGCTGTCAGGGCGCACGCCGTCGTCGTGATCGTAGACGGTGCCATCACGGTCAAAGGCGGGCATGACCTCGTCGTCCAGCGTGCCGTTCTTTTGGGCAGCGGCAAGCCGGTGGTGGCTTTGCATCGCATAGGCATCCGCCGTTTCGCGGTCGATGCCAAAGCGATGCGCCAGAATCTCGGCCGTCTGGCCCATGTTCAGTTCGGTGATCGGATCGGTCAGGCCGCGTTCCAGACCGATCACTGGTTTGAAGAAGTCGGGTTTGATCCCGGCCATCGCGCGGGCCTGATCCAGCGGCCCCTTGGCGGCGTTCATCCGCCCGAACCATTCGACGGCGGACTGGCGCAGCACCAGTGGCGCATGGCTCAGCGCCTCGGCCCCGCCGGCAAGGATCATCTGATGGCTGCCGTCGCGGATATAACGATAGGCGGTGTCGATGCTTTGCATCCCCGATCCGCAGTTGATCTGCATGGTAAAGGCGACCATCGCCTCGCCCAAGCCCAGACGCAGGGCGGCGACGCGGGCCGGGTTCATCTCGTCGGCGATGACGTTGACGCAGCCGAGGATGACAAGGTCAAAGGCGGTGCGGTCGAACGGTTGCCGCGCCAGCAGGGGGCGGCCCGCCTGCACGGCAAGATCGACAGGGGTAAAGGGACCGGGGCCGCTGCGGGCCTTCAGGAACGGGGTGCGGGCGCCATCGACAAGATAGACGCGTTGTGTGGCGCGGTCGGTCATTCTGCGGCTTCCTTTGGATTGGCTTTGTGCGCGGCGCTGGTCTGCACCGTATGTCCGTGGAAATAGTCCGACAACTCCTCGGGGGTAAAGTCGTCGACCGCGACGACCTTGGCCACCAGATCGTTCATCTCGGCGATATCGGCCATCTCGGCCGCAGACAGGATACCGGACTGCAACGCCTCCTCGGGTGTCTTGTCCACGTCGCGCAGGCGTTTCATCACCGGGGCCATTTCCGTGACCTTGGCGTAGCATCTGTTCAGCACAAGAACACCGTTGCGGTCGCAGCCCTGATGCACGCGCCCAGTGATCCGGTCGCGGGTGGCGGAGGGTCCATAGATCAGATCGCTGCAGGCTTCGACCAGCCGGTCGTTCGGTCCGCGCTGCGTGGCACCGGGCAGTGTCAGGAACCGCAGCAGCCACGCGGCCCAACGGGCGGGCAGGTTCACGATCACCTCGTCCAGCGCCGTCTGGATGCGTTTGAAGGCAACGGCGGCGGCGTAGTGCAACAGCGGCAGGTCGGCCTCCTGTCGCCCCTCGTCCTCCCACCGTTTCAGTGCGGCGGACAGGATATACATCTCTGACAGGATGTCGCCCATGCGTGCCGA
>JBBQHC010000178.1:0-4744 GCA_038323615.1 Rhodobacterales bacterium
GCCGACACTGGATTATGGCAACAACATCAGACAGGTGGCGCTGGATGAGGGGCTTGAGAACGCTTTCGCATTTCCCGGTTTCGTGCCTGCTTATATCCGCCCGCTGTTCTGTCGCGGGATCGGGCCGTTCCGTTGGTGCGCCTTGTCGGGCGACCCCGAGGACATCTACAAAACCGACGCGAAGATGAAAGAGTTGTTCCCCGAAAACCTGCAACTGCACCGCTGGCTGGACATGGCCCGCGAACGGATTGCCTTTCAGGGTTTGCCAGCGCGGATCATGTGGATCGGGCTGGGCGACCGGCATCGGGCGGGTCTTGCGATCAACGCGATGGTGCGGTCGGGGGAACTCAGCGCGCCGGTGGTGATCGGGCGCGATCACCTCGACAGCGGATCGGTCGCCAGCCCGAACCGCGAGACCGAGGCGATGAAGGACGGCAGCGATGCCGTGTCCGACTGGCCCTTGTTGAACGCCCTGCTGAATACAGCGTCTGGGGCGACATGGGTGTCGCTGCATCATGGCGGTGGCGTTGGCATGGGGTTTTCGCAGCATTCCGGCATGGTGATCTGCTGCGACGGGTCCGAGGATGCCGACCGGCGATTGGAGCGGGTGCTGTGGAACGATCCGGCGACAGGCGTGATGCGCCATGCCGATGCGGGCTATGAAGTGGCGTTGGACTGCGCGCGCGAACATCGGCTGAATTTGCCGGGGATTTTGGGGTAGCATGGGTTGAAACCCATCTTACGGGCTGACAAGGCCGGGGCAAGATGGGTCTTGACCCGTGCCCCCGGCGAAAAGGCGTTACAATGGCAGACCTTGAACAACGCATCATGCAGGGACGCGGCGACGCGCCCGCCGATCTGATTTTGCGCGGCGGTCAGGTTTTCTGCGTCGTCACCGGCGATCTGGTGGAGGGAGATGTGGCGATCTGTGGCGATACGATTGTCGGGATCGGGGCCGGTTATGACGGCCAAAAGATTATTGATGTCAGCGGTCTGACCCTTGTTCCGGGCTTCATCGACACGCATCTGCATATCGAAAGCAGCTGCATCACGCCGTTCGAATTTGACCGCTGCGTCACCCCGCGCGGCATCACGACGGCGATCTGCGACCCGCACGAGATTGCCAATGTGCTGGGGGTGCCGGGAATCCAGTATTTCCTTGATGCGTCGCGTGAAACCGTCCTTGATATCCGGGTGAACCTGTCGTCCTGCGTGCCCTCAACTGCGATGGAAACCTCCGGGGCGCGAATCGAAGCCGCCGATCTGATGCCGCTGATGGGCCATCCGGCGGTGATCGGCCTGGCCGAGGTGATGAATTATCCGGGCGTGATCCACCGCGATCCGGGGATCATGGCGAAACTGACCGCGTTTCAGAGCTGTCACATCGACGGCCACGCGCCGCAACTGTCGGGCCGCGATCTGAACGCCTATATCGCCGCCGGAATCCGCACCGAACACGAAGCGACCACCGCCGCGGAAGCCCGCGAAAAGCTGCAAAAGGGGATGCGTGTGCTGATCCGCGAGGGGTCGGTGTCCAAGGATATGGACGCCCTTCTGCCGCTGCTGAATGACGTAACCAGTGCCTACATGTGTCTGTGTACCGATGATCGGAACCCGCTGGATATCGGCGAACACGGCCACCTCGATTTCGTCATTCGCAGCGCTATTGCGCGAGGGGTCACGCCACTGGCGATCTATCGCGCGGCGTCGCTGTCGGCGGCAGAGGCCTTCGGGCTCAAGGATCGTGGCCAGATCGCGCCGGGCAAGCGGGCCGATATCGTCGCACTCGGGTCGCTCTCGGACTGCGATGCCCGGATGGTGTTCGCGGGCGGGGTGCAGGTATCAGAGGCGGCATTTGCCGCCCGGCGCATCGTGCCGCCGATTGGTCGCAAGTCGGTCAAGGCGCCGACCGTCACAGCCGAAAGTTTCCGCACCGCCGGAAACCGCGTCGATACGGATGTCATCGGGATCATTCCGGGCAAGATCATCACGGCGCATCTGCACGCCGCCATCGTGCCGCAGGATGGTGACAAACGCCCCGATCCGGCGCGTGATCTGGTCAAGATCGCCGTGATCGAACGACATGGTGTCAACGGCAATATTGCGTCGGGTTTCGTACAGGGGTTCGGGTTGCAGCAGGGCGCAATTGCCTCGACCGTTTGCCATGATCACCACAATATCGCGGTGGTCGGCGTCGATTACGCCGACATGGCGCTGGCGGCGAACCGGCTGGGCCAGATCGAAGGCGGTTTCGTGGTGGTCGCCGGAGGCAAGATTCTGGCCGAACTGGCGCTGCCTGTGGCCGGGTTGATGAGTCTTCTGAGCTTTGAAGAGGTCCGCGCCGCCTTGGTTCATTTACGTGCGGCGGCGCGGTCTTTGGGCGTGACGCTGGACGAGCCATTCCTGCAACTGGCATTTCTGGCACTGCCGGTCATTCCGGCGCTGAAAATCACGGACCGCGGGCTGGTCGATGTGCTGAAGTTCGAGATTATTCCGTGACAGCGTCTGCCATGATCGCGGCGATCATACCGTCGCTCAGGTAATCACGTCAGGTTTGTCGCGCCCGGTGTGCGCTTTGACCTCGGCGATGGCGTTGGCGGCGGCGATGACGGGGGCGAGGGCGGCCTGTGCGTCCTGATTCAGTTTTTCCGGGTCGGTTTCGACCAGTTCCAGGTAAATCCGCAGCGTCGCCCCGACCGTGCCGGTGCCGGACAGGCGAAACACAGCGCGACTGCCGCCAACGAACGCGATCCGCAGGCCCTGCTGTTCAGAGCGCGATCCATCGACCGGATCGTCATAGGCGAATTCGTCGGCGGTTTCCACGGTCAGCGGGCCGAACGATTGCCCCGGCAGATCGGCAAATTTGGCCCGCAAGGCAGCGACCAGCGCGTTGGCCTTGTCCGTGGCGACATCTTCGTAATCGTGGCGTGAATAGTAGTTGCGGCCGTATTTCGCCCAATGAGACGACATGAGGTTTGAAACGGAACTTTTTGATACTGCAAGAATATTTAGCCACAGTAACACGGCCCACAGGCCGTCCTTTTCGCGCACGTGGTCCGACCCGGTGCCGGCACTTTCTTCGCCACACAGGGTCGCTTTGCCGGCGTCGAGCAGGTTGCCGAAGAACTTCCATCCCGTCGGGGTTTCATAGCAGGCGATCCCCATCGCTGCCGCGACCCGATCGACTGCACCCGAGGTGGGCATTGAGCGCGCGACACCTTTCAAACCGTCCGCATAGCCCGGCGCGAGGTGTGCCTTGGCGGCCAAAAGGGCCAGCGAATCCGATGGCGTCACGTAGATGCCGCGCCCCATGATCATGTTGCGGTCGCCGTCGCCGTCGCTTGCCGCGCCGAAATCGGGGCCGTCGTCGGCCATCATCGCGGCAACCAATTCGTGCGCCCAGATCGGGTTCGGGTCGGGGTGGCCGCCGCCGAAATCGGGCATCGGGGTGCCGTTAACCACGGTGCCGGCGGGTGCGCCTAGCGTCTGTTCCAGAATTGCATGGGCATAGGGGCCGGTGACGGCGTGCATCGCGTCAAACCGCATCCGAAAGCCGCCTGCAAACAGAGCGCGGATCGCGTCGAAATCGAAAAGGGTCTGCATCAGTGCAGCGTAGTCGGTGACGGGGTCCACGATCTCGACCGTCATGTCGCCCAAAGTGGTCTTGCCGATTGTCCCAAGGTCCAGATCGGTCGTTTCGATGATGTGATATTCGCGGATCACTTCGGTTGCTGCAAATATCTTGTCGGTCACGTGTTCCGGCGCAGGTCCGCCGTTGGGTGTGTTGTATTTCAGGCCGAAATCGGCATCGGGCCCGCCCGGATTGTGACTGGCCGACAGGATCAGCCCGCCGTCGGTGCCGCGTTTGCGGATCAGGTGTGAGGCGGCCGGGGTGGACAGGATGCCGCCCTGACCGACGATGCAGCCCGCCGCGTCATTCGCCGCCGCCATTCGCAGGATGACCTGAATCGCGCGGTCGTTGAAATACCGCCCGTCGCCGCCGACCACGAGGGTCTTGCCATTGACGCCGCCGATCCCGTCGAAAATCGCCTGCACGTAGTTTTCCAGGTAATGCGGCCCCATGAAGACGCGGGTTTTCTTGCGCAGCCCGCTGGTGCCGGGTTTCTGGTCGGCAATCGGGCTGGTTTGGATCGTCAGGCGTTGCATGGTATCCCCCCGGAATGGTTCATGTTGTCGGTTCAAGGACCAGTGCCAGCACGGCATTTGCGGCCACGGTGATTGTGTCTGCAACCGGCACGGCAACGGCATCAGGCTGGGTGGTGTCGATGTGCAGCACCCAATCCTGTCCGTCGGGCCGTGGCGGCAGCGTCACAGAGATTGTATCGCCGATGTTGAAAACCGCCAATATCGCCCGACCGGCGCGGTCGTATTCAGGGGTTTCCGCAGCCATCCGCATTTCGACGATCAGTTGACGGATGCTGGTATCGGTCCAGTCGTCTTCGGTCATCAGGGTGCCGTCGGGGCGACGCCAAAAGATATCGGGAACGCCGTCGACCAATCGGCTTTGGGCATGCAGGAATCGTGACTGACGCAGGATCGGGTGGTTGCGCCGGAAATGGACGATCTTCTGGCAAAAGGCCAGGAAATCGGGGTCGTGGCCTTCCCACGTGACCCAACCCAGCGGGTTGTCCTGGCAATAGGCGTTGTTGTTGCCGTCCTGACTGTTGCCCAGTTCGTCGCCCGCCAGCAGCATCGGCGTCCCTTGGGACAGAAGCAGCGTCGT
>JBBQHC010000179.1:0-4592 GCA_038323615.1 Rhodobacterales bacterium
ATCACGGGCCAGAACCGGCAGCGGGTAAGGGTAATGTTTGGCACCGACCCGTTCGGCCATGCTGATGACCGCATTGTATGGCGTGGCCGACCCGTCGGACATCATGTTGCCCAGCAGCGAAACGATACTGTGTTGCGGGCAATCCATGCGTGGCAACTGCTCCACCGTGGCCTTGAGTGTTCGACCCGTCCCGAGCGCGATGATGCGTGGTTCGGGCGATTTCAGAGTTCGTTCCAGTTCGGCAGCGGCAGCAATGGCGACCCCGGTCAAAAGTTGCGGCGCGGTGGGGTCGGACGGCACGACGTCGCACTGGCGCAGGCCGAATCGGGCCATTAGTTCGTCCGCCAGATCCATGCAGCGCCCGATCGGGTGATCCAGCCGGACCTTGACCAGCCTTTCGGAGACCGCCATTGCCACCAGCCGCTGCGCCGACTGCCGCGACACGCCCAGCTTGCGGGCAATCTCGTCCTGCGTGTTCCCGGCGACGTAATACAGCCACCCGGCGCGGGCGGCGTCGTCAAGGCGGGTGGTTTCGGGCGTAAAGCGGCCGACAGTCACGGGGTGGCTCCGTCAAGGGACAAGGTCGATAAGAGGTGGGGGAAATCGGCCCAGTTGTCAAAGGTGCGCAGTGGCGACGTGCCGGCGATGGTCTGACCGCGCATGTGCAGACCGCCCGTGTAACCCAACACGGACATGCCCGCGGCCTGAGCCGCCAGCACGCCGGGGCCGGAATCCTCGATCACCAGTGTGCGGGCAGGCGCGGCGCCCATCTGCGCGGCAGCGAACAGGAACAGGTCGGGTGCCGGCTTGCCGTTTGGCACCTGCGAGGCGGTAAAGACATGATCGCCGAAATAGCCCGCCAGCCCGACGATCGCCAACGACCGCGCTACCCGATGCGGACTGCTGGATGTGGCGACGCAGGCCCGGATGTTCAGGCGGTCCAGCACATCGGTGATGCCCGGCGTCGGACGCAGTTCGGTGTCGAAACGTGCCAGCAGGCTGCGCCGATAGGCGGCCTCGAAATCCGGCGGCAGCGCGACGTCAAAGGTCCGCGCCACCAACCGCGCCACTGTGGGAAAGCTGCGGCCAAGGAAATGCGCCCGCACATAGTCCCGGTCCACCACCACACCGATCCCCGACAACCCGGCGATCAGGACTTCCGCACTCAATACTTCGCTGTCGACCAAAACGCCGTCGCAGTCGAAAACGATCAGATCGAAGGGTTGGGATTCGGGTTGTCTGGTCATGCGCGGACAGAACCGGGTTTGCGGCAGTTTGGCAAACGATTGCGTTTGAAAGCGAGTCTCCAAGGATGCGTATGGGGAAATTCGCCTGTTCGCATAACGATCAAGCTTACGAGGAAGTTTCGTGCTATGAATTCTCCACGAGACCGAGATCCGAAATACATGATCGTTGGTCATTTCCTGAAACTAAATTTCCGTTGGCAAAGGCCAGCTTTTTCGCCTGACTACCAAAAACCGTTTTGTCCAGCCGCAAAGACGTTCAACCGTTCTGGGAGGAGCCGAGAATGAACCTGAGACCTGACCCGACCTTTCACCCGACCGCCCGAATGGCCATGCAGGCCCCGGTCGAAACGCTGGCATTTACCCTGATGCTCAGCCCCGATGGCACGCAGCCAGATGGTCTGGCAGTGGTCGATGTCGACCCCAAATCCGCGACCTACGGGCAGATCGTGCACAGCCTGTTCATGCCCAACCTTGGCGACGAGTTCCACCATTTCGGCTGGAACGCCTGTTCGTCGGCGCTGTCGCCGCTGACCGGCCATGCGTTTCTTGAACGCCGCTACCTGATCATTCCCGGCATCCGGTCGAGCCGGATCTACATCATCGATGTCAAGGAACCGCTCAAGGCCAAAATTCACAAGATCATCGAGCCGGAGGAGCTGTTCGCCAAAACCGGCTATTCCCGCCCCCATACCATCCATTGCGGCCCCGAGGGCATCTATGTCTCGACCCTTGGCGGCGGCGGCAAGGACGGCACCGACGGCCCCCCCGGCATCTTCATCATGGATTGCCAGACCTTCGAGATCCTCGGCCGGTATGAGATGGACCGCGGCATCCAGGACAAGCACTATGATTTCTGGTGGAACCTGCCGCGTGATTACATGGTCAGTTCCGAATGGGGCCTGCCGCCGCAGTTCGAAAATGGCATCGTCGCCGAGGATCTGCTGGCCAATAAATACGGCCACACGATCCATTTCTGGGATCTGCGGGCGCGCAAATGCGTGCAGTCGATTGATCTGGGTGCCAATCACCAGATGGCGCTGGAAATTCGGCCCGCGCATGATCCGGCCAAGGAATACGGCTTTTGCGGTGTGGTGGTCGACACGACCAACCTGCAGGGGTCGATCTTTACCTGGTGGCGCAACAAGGATGGCACGTTCGAGGCCAAGAAGGTCATCACCATCGACCCGGTGCCAGCCGATGCCGCCGACCTGCCCGATCTGCTGAAAGGGTTCGGCGCGGTGCCGCCGCTGGTGACGGACATTGACCTGAGCCTTGATGACCGATTCCTCTATGTCGCCTGCTGGGGCCTGGGCGAGATGCATCAATATGATGTGTCGGACCCGATGAACCCAAAGTTGGCGGGCAAGGTGCAGCTTGGCGGCATTGTCGCAAAGACCCCGCATCCGAACGGCAAGGCGTTTGGCTACGGCCCGCAGATGGTCGAGGTCAGCCGCGACGGCAAGCGCGTCTACTGGACCAATTCGCTTTATTCCACATGGGACGACCAGTTCTATCCCGGCGACCGGGGCGCTGCGATGGTTTGCGCCGATGTGGGCAAGGGCGGCGGGCTGACGTTGAACAAGGACTTCTGGGTTGAATTCCCGAAAGGCTATCGCAGCCATCAAATCCGGCTGGAGGGCGGCGATTGCTCAACCGACAGCTTTTGCTATCCGAACGTCTAGACCTTGGGTGATACGGCATCGGTGGCGGCCCTGTGGTGGGCCGTCGTCGCCTCCGGCCTTTATCACGGTTTGAATCCCGGGATGGGATGGCCGCTTGCGGTGTCGGCGGCCCTGATGGAACGCCGGACCACCGCACTGCCATGGGCGCTCGCGGCGCTGGCGGCTGGGCATTTTCTGGCGATGACGGTGATCCTGCTGCCGTTCTCGCTGATGACGGCCCTGATCTTTTGGCAACGCGAATTGCAGATCGGCGCGGGGCTGCTGGTAATCGCCATGGGCCTTTATCTGCTGCTGACGCGGCGCCATCCCCGGTTTCTGGCCCGGGTGCCGCCGGGCCGGTTGGCGCTGTGGTCGTTCCTGGCCGCCATGGCGCATGGGGCCGGGCTGATGCTTGTGCCGATCTATCTGGGGCTGTGCGGTGATCCCGCGATGCAGGACGCAGGCCACCGGGCAGCGGGCGCATTGATGGCAGCGAACCTGCAAACTGCACTGATCGTGGCCAGCGTGCATACGGCGGCGATGGCCCTTGCGGGCAGTGCGCTGGCGGTCGGGGTCTATGTCTGGCTTGGCCTGCGGTTCCTGACGCGCGCATGGTTCAATCTGGATGTTGTCTGGGCGCTAAGCCTTGTCCTCGTCGGATGTATCGGTGTGGGTGCCGCAGTCGGCCAAGCGGGATAAAGTGATAACAGCCGGGTCTGCGGTGATCGGGGCAGCCTTCCTTGGGCAATCCAAGGCGGACCCCGGTCTTTCACCTCCGGCAGCGACCGACTGCCCGCGTCCATGAATGTCGCGCATAGTCTAAAACCGTGCGGCTATTGCTCGGCGCCGAACCCCTTGGGCACACGGAAGTTCCGATCGACGGTGCCAAGCCCGCACCCTGCAAAAGCCGGCCCGCACCCTGCAAAAGATCGTCGGCCGTGGATTTCAGTTTCTGCTTATATCGTACCAACGCAGTGAGCGACACATTTTACCAGACAAATAGCTGTCAATTTCTTTCGCAGTAATAGACCAAATACAACTAGAACAATGTCTTGAGCTATATCTGAATACTAAGGCGAATCCTTCGCAAGACACTGCGGGAGATGTGGACGCTGAATTTTTTCAGCAGAATCACTGAGGTATTTCTGAGGAAGATGACGAGATTCGGTCAAACCCGGAAGCCCGGGGGGCTCGAGTTCGCAAGCGCGGCCATCGCCGGGCAGTCTGATACCGACGACTGCAGTCAACAGTTCATGTGTCTGATCCCCATTGTAGCACTTGACAACACTTCGCAATTGCGACTTGAACGCTTGCGGATTGACGCAATGTTCGCTCAATTTTACATCATCCGCCCAGCTGCTCTCCTGACATAGTCTCCCGACCGTCATTCAATAATCTCATTTTTTATATTAACATTCAAATGGTTAAAGTTGCACTTTTGCCAAAGTACCTGCGGCAGTATTTTTCATTGCTCCGACAGGAAGATTTAAGAAAAACGCGCGAGTAAAACATTCACGATTCAACCAGAACAGGAAATTTTTGCATTCCACCGTACCAGACCCAAAAATTCCAAGTATTTCTCTTTCCTTTGAGCGAGTTTCGGTGGTGTCTCGAAACTGGTGGAAATTGTCAGACGGCATCTCCGGGCACGTGATGGTTGGCCGCTTCACGCGGCGAGGTCAAG
>JBBQHC010000180.1:0-4570 GCA_038323615.1 Rhodobacterales bacterium
CAACCAATAGCCGTTGTATTCAACGAAATTGCGGGTGTGCCGAGCAAAACATTCGTGGAATCCGGTTTTCTTTGTTTCTTCCAAGTCAGCCCCCGGGGTTTTGCGCCAGCCAATCGAGCGCTTGAAGTCTTCGGTTTTCGCGTAGGTCCGCAACTGGATGTCGGTCGGATTCCAGCCGTTCGCGGGATCGATGTCGCAGGGGCAGGCCGTGGACACGCAGACCAGATCGGTCAAGGCGCGCAGCAGCACGAAATCGCCGGGACGCGACCACGGATCGTCCATGCTCAGGGTGTGGGTGTCATCCAGCAAGGTGTTGAAGAAATAGTTGATCGCAGGCCAACCGGCACGCGGCCTGATCCCGTATTTCGCCAGCGCCACGTTCATATTGTCCGAACAGTTGACGTGGCCGGGATAACCCAGATCTTCGTAATAGCGGGCGGTGCAGGACAACCCGAACGTGTCGTGCCGCCCGATGGTGTCCTGGATAATCTCGATCAGCGGTTCCTGATCGACGGAAAAGTATTTCGCCTGCATCCCCGGCTTGGGATACAGCGACCCCATCAGCGACCGGGTGGTCGTCGGGTCGATTTCGCGCTCCAGCCCCTTGTCGAGCGCCCGCAGGGAAAACGCCTGAAAATCCGAACACTCACGGCCTTTGACGTCAAGGATCTGGATGTATTCGCCTGCCTTGACCTCGTAAGGGACGGCCTGACCGGGCAGGATGTTGACATCGATCATCGGGTCGGCCAGCGGATCGGGGGCGGTCAGTTGATCCTTGCCGGTGGGCAGGGTCAGACGGCGCACGTACAGCGTGATGTCGGTGGGCGCCCAATGGTCATGCGGTTCCATCGGTCCGCCGGCGGCACAGACGATCAGCAATCCATCGCAGGTCGCGGTAAAGCTGGCGAAATCCCCGGCGCGGGAACCCTCGTCGAAAACCAGCGTGCCATCGGCGCGGCCCAGATCGAAACCCGCCTTGTCCAGTGCCGCGACAACCTTGCGCCCCGACGGATCGCGCAACAGCGACGCCTTCAGCCCCTTGGGATCGCGGCCGCCCTTGGCCCCGATCATCCCCGCGTCGGACCGTCCGTCATGGGCGAAAAACACCATCTCGACGGGTTGCAGGCCTTCGCGGTCTTGCAGGGTAATTTCGTCACCCTTGAAAATCGGCACGGCGCGGCTGCCGCCCCCCGGTACCGGATGCCGCTCGACGCCGGGCGACAGAACCGGCAGGCCGGGCACGACGACGCCAGCGCGTTCAAAGGGTTGTTCAAAGACCTGCGTCTGGTTCATTTCAGGAACTCCAGTTGATCGATGCTGACGGGTTCGGTGTGGCCCCATTGAGTAACAAGCAGCTTGCAGCCGTTCGGCGACAGCGAGGTGTGGGTGGTGCCCGATTCCAGCCGCACGAAATCGCCGGCGTGGTAAACGTGGCCGTCAAAATCGACCAGATCGCCTTCGATGACGTGAAATTCTTCGGCACCGGTATGGCGATGTGGGCGGCTGCTGGCGCCGGGTGCCATCACCATCAGATAGCTGCCGCGCCCGGTTTGCGGGTCATAAGACAGGTTGTGCCAGGTCATCGTCCCCTCGGTGCCGCCGAAACGGTCGATCGGGACAAAGGCGGCGGTATCGAACCGGGCGATCTGCCGGTTAGCGTGTCGTCTGCCCATAGCCTGTCAAACTCCCAGCGCCTTGCGACGTGTCGCGGCCCATTTCATGATGATATGATCAAAGGTCAGCGCCATGACGGCGACGCAGATACCAAGCACAAAGTTCTTGCCCAACTGATTGCCCGCAAGCGTCTTTTGCAACTCCTGCCCCAGATCCTGGGTGCCGATAAAGGCGGCGATGATGACCATGAAAAAGGCGAACATGATCGCCTGATTGAACCCGATCGCCATCGTCGGCAGGGCCAGCGGAATCTGCACCTTCCACAGTTTTTGACTGCGGGTCGCGCCGGACATATCGGCAGCCTCGATCAGTTCGTCGGGGACTGCGCGGATGCCTTCGATGGTGTAGCGCATCAGCGGCACCGTCGCGAAGATGAAGATCGCAAAGATCACCGACACGTCGTTGACCCCGAACAGCATGATCGCCGGGATCAGGTAGATGAAACTCGGGAAAGTCTGGGCGGTGTCGCAGACCAGCAGGATCGGGTCGGACCACTTTTTGTTGCGCGCCGCAAGGACGCCCAGCGGCAGGCCGATCAGCGCGGCGATCACGACCGCCGAGAGGACCGCGTAAAGGGTGATCATTGCGCGGTCCCACCAGCCGGTGACGGCCAGCACGCCAAACAGCGCCGCGACCAGCAACGCCGACCGTCGCCCGCCGACTGCATAACCTGCCGCCGCGACGGCCAGAATGACCGACAAGGTCGGCAGCCACAGCAGGGCGTCGCGGAACGGGATCAGGACCGAGGTGATCAGGAACCCGCGCATCGCCGTCGTGATGCCATAGACGGTTTCATTGGCAAGCGCTGCGCGGATCACGGTATCGATCTCGGCCCCGATTGACAGATCCTGATCGCGGGTGATGTAGCCGGCAACCTGCACGACCTGCGCCACCGCGATGCTGCCGACGAACAGCCCGGCACCGACCAGCAGCAGCCGGTGGCGCACCCACCACGGGGTACCACGTTCATGGTGTTCGGGCTGTTTGACGACCCAGGCCTTTGACAGCCGGTCCAGCATAATCGCGATCAGGACGATGGTGATGCCAATCTCGACGCTGCGGCCCAGTTTCAGCGAATTCATCAGCGACAGCAGCTTGGCCCCGAGGCCCGGCATCCCGATAAAGGCGGTCAGCACGACCATCGCCAGCGACAACATGATGACCTGATTGACGCCGACAAGAATTTCGGTGCGGGCAGCGGGGATATAGACATGGCGCAGCATCTGCCAGCGGGTCGAGCCGCTCATCTGTCCGGCCTCGACCACCTCGGGCGGGACTTTCTTGAGGCCAAGCGCCGTCATCAGGACCATCGGCGGAATCGCATAGACGATGGTGGCAACAGCGCCTGCGGTCGGCCCGACCTTGAAAAAGATCACGGCTGGCAGCAGGTAGGTAAAGAACGGCAGGGTCTGCAACACCGCGAGGGTCGGCAGCAGCGCCTTTTCAAAGCGTGGCGATTTCCACGCAAGGATCCCAAGGGTCAAGCCCAGCAAAAATGCTACCGGGACGGCGACGGCAATCACCGACAGGGTTTCCATCGCCAGTTCCCACTGGCCGATCAGGGCGACCCAGACAAATGTGCCGCCCGCCAGCAGGGCCAGCCGCCATTTGCCAAGACCGTAGCCGACCACCGCCGCCACCGCCGCAATCGCGGTCCAGGGGATCGGTCCAAGGTAGGGCCAGCGGTTCTTGCCATAAAGCAGGTTGGCGGTGATATCGAGAAACCATTCCAGCACCGCTGAAATCCCGCGGGTCACGTAAATCAGCCCCAGATCGTCCTTGATGAAATCGAACAGCCCCTGCAGCCAGACGTCATAGGGCAACACCGCCCAGTCAGGCACCCGGATCAGGACATCGGGCAGAAACGGGCGGGCGAGGGCGAAGAGCACCGCAAGCACCAGCAGCATGGCCGCCACGCCGGGTATTGCACCCTGCGTCACACCGCGCCGCGCCGTTGCCGCCACCGTGGTCATTGCGCCCCCCCAAGCAGGATGTCGAGTGCCGACTGCCGGTTCATCGCGCCGATGATCTTGCCGCTTTTGTCGGCGACTGGCAGGTATTCGCGCGGTTCATTGACCAGTTGGCGGGCCAGTTGCAGCACCGTCGCGGCGGCGGCGACCGGGGGGCCGTTCACGTCGTGGCCGTCGATCGGCTCGACCAACCCGCGGGCATGGACGACGCGCGATTTCTCGACGTTTTCGGTGAACTTGGCGACGTACTCGGTGGCGGGGTTCAACACGATCTTGTCGGGGGTGTCGCATTGTTCGATGGCGCCGTCCTTCATGATCGCAATCCGGTCGGCCAGCCGCAGGGCCTCGTCGAAATCATGGGTGATGAACACGATGGTCTTGCCCAGCAGTTCGCGCAGGCGCAGGAATTCATCCTGCATTTCGCGCCGGATCAGCGGGTCGAGGGCGGAAAACGGTTCGTCCAGAAACCAGATGTCGGGTTCGATGGCCAGACTGCGGGCGATGCCAACGCGCTGTTGCTGACCGCCCGACAGTTCGCGCGGAAAATAATCTTCGCGGCCTTCCAGCCCGACCAGCTTGATCACCGCCATCGCCCGGTCGCGGCGGTCGTGCCGGTCCTGGCCGCGCATTTCCAGTGGAAACGCGACGTTGTCCAGCACGCTGCGATGCGGCAACAGGCCGAAACTTTGAAATACCATGCCCATCTTGCGGCGGCGCAGTTCGATCAGATCCCTGCTGCTGAGCGACATGATGTCCTGACCGTCGACATTTATATCGCCGTCGGTGATGTCGATCAGGCGTGACATACAGCGCACCAGCGTCGATTTGCCCGACCCTGACAGGCCCATGATGACCAGCAGTTCGCCGCGGCCAACCTCGATCGACACGTCGCGAACGGCGGCGATATAGCCATCCTTGCGGATCTC
>JBBQHC010000181.1:0-4499 GCA_038323615.1 Rhodobacterales bacterium
ATCTGGCCCTCGGAGTCCAGCCGCACCACTTGCCCAACCGCGCCCAGCAGTGCCTCGGCCAACCCCAAATGGGCCTCGGTCGCATGACTGTTGCCAATGATCGCGCTGATCCCGCGCCCGACGGCGGCGGGGGTATTGGGCATCGCCCGGATGATCGGGGTCTGCGGCCCAAGAACCGATTCAAAGGTGGCAATGGGTGTGCCCGCCGCAATCGACACGAACAGCGTCTCGCTGTTGCCCAGTGCCTGCATCGAGGGCAATGCCCCGCCCATCATTTGCGGTTTCACTGCGATCAGCGCAATGGCGGGGTCGGCGGGCAAGGTTGCATTAATTTGCACGCCGGTGCCGCGTAGCCAATCAGACGGCGCCGGATCAATGACCCAGACCGACCCGGCAGGCAATCCGCCCCGCAGCCAACCGGCCAGCAGGGCCGACCCCATCTTGCCGCAGCCCAGCAGCACAAGGCCACGCGCCGCCACGTCGTTCATATTCATGTGAAATCCCCCGCCCAGACCATAACCTGTTAGGTCAGCGCCCGATCGGGTTCAAGGGCGGATGGGTCGAGACCCATCTTACCCGCCCTTGGTTGCGCAAGATGGGAGTTGATCCATCCGGCGCATCAGGCCCGCCCGTAAGCCTCGGCAATTGCCACCTGAATGGCGTCATCGACGCTGCGTTCGGCCCAGGTGACCAGTTGGAACGCCGGATAGAATCGCTCGGCACTAGCGACGGCGGCATTGATGATCGTGTCGATCTGTTCGGGGGCGGCGACCTGATCGCCTGCCAGCACCAGACCATAGCGATAGACCATCATTTTCTGGTCGGCCCACCAGCTGAACGACCCGGCCCAGCACATGTCGTTGATCTTGTTCAACGCCTCGTAAAGCGCGGGTAGCCGGTCTGCCGGCGGCTCCATCTCGAAGGTGCAGATCAGCCGCAGGGTTTCGTCATAGGCCGACCATGCGAGGGTGATCGCATAGGTCCGCCACTGGCCTTCGACGGCCATCGCGATCTGGTCGTCAGTGATCCGGTCAAACTCCCAAGCGTGGTGTTCGGCGATGTGTTCCACCAGATCAATCGGATGGATCTCGTCAGCGTCAAGATACTGTTCGGAAAGTGCCATCTGCTCGGCCTCGTTTGTTATGGCCCTGGGTGTGGCAGCATCCAAAGCTCTATGTGCCTGCTCAAGGGACGGTAGCGTTGCCTGTTTGCCCCTACCAGATATCGTGACCGCCGCACTGACTCCTGTAAAGCCATTTCTTGGGGATAACTTGTCCCATCGCAAATATTTTGCAACGGCGTGGCGATTGCGCCGCCGAGAGCGGCGGCTCAGACTAGGCTACGCGCTGCACATCAGGAGGATCAGATGAACGACAAGGTCAAAGGCCCGGCGTCCTATTTTCCGTGAATAGAGGCCAAGTATGGTCGACCCATCGGCGTCTGGCAGGAGATGATCCGGGCGAAGTCGGGGATGACGCATATGGAGATCGTGACCTGGCTGAGAACCGAACATGGCATGGGTCACGGGCACGCCAATGCGCTGGTCGCGGCGACCTTGGCCGGGGGCAAGCGTTAAATCACGCGGTCCCGCTCGGGGGCTCCGGACCTTTGGGTCGGCCTGATCCAGCCGCTGCACTTTATTCCGACTTTAACTATCGGAATATTGATCCAAAGCAAATTCACGGTACCCGAGGCCGGATATATTGGCGCCAAGACCAATGCTATTTATCAAAGGAAAGCGAAAATGCTGAAAACGAAACTGATGACACTTGCCGCCGCCGTGATGATCGGGGCCCCCGCCTTTGCCGAGACAATCGAGGTGCAGATGCTGAACCGCGGCGACGACGGGTCGATGGTGTTCGAGCCCGCCTATGTCGCGGCGCAACCCGGCGACACGATCCATTTCGTCGCCACGGACAAGAGCCATAACGCCGAATCCATCGACGGCATGCTGCCCGATGGCGTAGAAGCGTTCAAAGGCGACATCAGCAAGGATTTCGACCTGCTGGTCGAGGCCGAGGGCGTCTATGGCGTCAAATGTCTGCCACACTATGCGCTGGGCATGGTGATGGTCATCCAGGTCGGTGAAGCCGTCAATCTTGAAGCGGCCCAAGCCGTGACGCATCCCCGCAAGCCCGCCGAGCGGTTCGAGGCGGCGTTCGCGCTGGTCCAGTAAGACAAAGCCCCGCAAGAAGAACGGGCGGTCCGAAAGGGCCGCCCGTTTTCATTTTCGTTGCGGTCCCGACCGTAGATGATTGGGACGATGGATATTGCGAGCCGCCCTACGGCAGGGCCGACCGGCCTTCGTAAGCGGCGTTATAGGCTGTCGGCGCCGTCACCTGTTCCATCAGGTCATTGTTCCAGTCGCCGCCGACAACGACGTGCGCCGTCGCCCCCAGGTTTACCGCTTCGATCAGGTTGTGGTTGACGTAGGCATAGACCCCCGGTTGCAGGAACGTGTAAAGCGCACAGCCCGCCGATCCGCCCCGGATAAACCACGTCTCTTGATCGCGCAGGGGCAGGTTGTTGAACTTGCCGTGCTCCCAGACCAGATCGCCGTGGCCACCGATCAGGTGCGGGCGGCTGTCGCGGTTGGCCTGCGAATGGACAAACAGCACGGTTTCGCCCTGTTCGGCCTGCAATGCATTGTCGCCGGTCAGCGCACCGACCCTTCCGTTGAACGTCACATGCGACGGGATCAGCCCGTTCATCACGTCCAGCGTATCGGGATAGGCATCGCCCGGATCGCTGTACCGTTTGTAATTACCGTCGGCGTCTTTCGGGATGTAAATATCGGTTTCGCCAATGTAATAGACTCGGTCATATGCAACCGGCGCGCCAAGGTGGTCTTTGAGGCCGTCGCGCGGCAATACCATGATCGCCCCCGACATGCCGCTGACCACATGCCACGGGATCATCGGCCCCCCCGGTGCGCAGTGATAGACAAAGGTCCCGGGGCGGGTCGCCTTGAATCGCAGCGTGGTCTTTTCACCCGGATTGATCAAAGTGAGCGCGCCGCCGCCCAAGGCCCCGGTCGCGGCGTGAAAGTCGATGTTGTGCTGCAGCAGGTTTTCGGGGCTGTTGAACAAGGTCAGTTCGACATAATCGCCTTCGTGAACCACCATCATTGGCCCCGGCATCGACCCGTTAAAGGTCATCGCCTGCAGATAGGCTCCATCGTCAATCTGCATCTCTTTCTCGACGATCCGCATCTCGAATTCGTTGATCACCGGGCCGGTCGATGCAACCTGCTCGTGCTCATGCACGAAAGGCGGCGCGACAAGGCGGTGTTTGACCCGCGGCATTGCCGACAGATCGACGGGGGCGGCGGCCGAGGTGTCCATCACCTCTTCGGCAGCGGCGGTCTTGCGCACGATCAGCGGCGAGGCGGCGATAAACGCGGCTCCCATGAGCGCGGTTCTTCTGGTCAGCATATTCTTTTCCTTTGCGTCAGAGCTGTTATTGCGCAAAGGATATGCGTAATTTGAGGGGCGCACCTTGCGCCAGATCAAATTCCTACTCATTCTGTCAGGGAGTTTCTGCCAGAGTCACAAGGGCTTTAAACCGCCGCAGACGCCTCGCGTGGCCGCGACAGCAGCAACCCGGCAATGATCAGGCCCATCGCCGCCCAGATCCAGACCGAATAGGCCTCGCCCAACAACAACATCGACCAGAAGACGCCAAAGCCCGTCACCACATAGGCCACCTGCGCCGCAAAGACCGGCCCGGTCCGCCCGATCAGCCAGACATAGCCGGTATAGGCGACGGCATTGGCAAAGCCGGACAAAACAAGCGCCACCTCGGCCACGCCGTAACGGATCGGCGGCATGATAAACGTGCCGGTCAGCAGGGCCAGCGGCAACGCCAAAAGTACGGCAACGACCGAGGCACCCGCCAACATCTGGATCGGATCAAGGCCAGCCGGGCCCAACCACCCCAGCCCGACATTTTCGGTGGCGTAAAAGATGACCGACAGAAAGACCAGCAACAGAAACAGCGATTGGGTCGGGTCAGGCAGGCTGCTTTCCGGCACCGTCAACAACAACACCCCGGCCAGTCCCAATCCTAGCCCGGCAACTTTGGTCACTGTGGCCCGATCCAAACCGATGCTGATCGCCATCAGCAATGACACCAACGGGACAAGCGATATCACGATAGAGCTGACCCCGGCAGGCAAGTGAATTGCAGCCGTGTAGGACGTCGTGCTGGGCAGCATCGTGCCAAAGAGTCCGATAAATACATACCGACCCAGCGCCGCACGATGCAGTGGCAGGGTCTTGCGACGTATCCCGAGGATAATGCTTAGCAGGACCACGGCAATTGCCGAACTCCAAAAGATGATCCCGAAGGCCCGATAACCGCCGATTTTGTTGAAAAACTCGGAAATCTGAAATTCGCTATTTTCTGGCGAAACCCACCGAAGCGACAAAGTCGGATGGCGTTGGCCGTGAGACGGCCTTGCGCCGGCTCGTGAGTGCCGCAAGGCGAATTTAGCCGAC
>JBBQHC010000182.1:0-4486 GCA_038323615.1 Rhodobacterales bacterium
AAGGCGCAGGCCGCCAACAACCGCCGCCTGTCGCGCCGCTCGTTCACATGGGAAGACCCGGTTTGGCTGTCGTTCACCGACACCGCCGGCGTCGTGCTGACCGCATGAGGGCGCCGCGATGAACCTGCGCCGCTTGACCCTGATCGCGATTCCCTACGGCTGGCTTCTGGCGCTGTTTCTGGTGCCGTTCCTGATCGTTCTGAAAATATCCCTGTCCGATTATGCAGTATCGATTCCGCCCTATGCCCCGACGCTGGATTTGAGTCAGGGCTGGACTGGATTCAAGGATTTCGTCTCGAAACTCGACTTTCAGACGTTCAGGTTCCTGACCTCGGACTCGCTCTATTGGAAATCCTATCTTTCCTCGCTCCAGATCGCCGTCATCTCCACCGCGTTCACCCTGCTGATCGGCTACCCCATCGCCTATGCGATGGCCCGCGCCCCTGAACAATGGCGCGCCACGCTGATGATGCTGGTGATCCTGCCGTTCTGGACGTCGTTCCTGATCCGGGTCTATGCGTGGATGGGGATATTGGGACGCGAGGGGCTGTTGAACCAGTTCTTGCTGTGGCTGGGTGTCATCACCGAACCGCTGACCATCCTGAACACCAACCTCGCCGTCTATATCGGCATCGTCTATACCTATCTGCCTTTCATGATCCTGCCGATCTATGCCGCCCTTGACCGGCTCGACGACAGCCTGCTGGAAGCCGCCGAAGACCTTGGCTGCACCCGGACCAAGGCGTTCTGGCTGATCACCATCCCGCTGTCGCGCCCCGGTATCATCGCCGGTTGTTTCCTGGTGTTTATCCCGGCCCTGGGCGAATTCGTGATCCCGTCGCTGCTGGGCGGATCCGACACCCTGATGATCGGCAAAGTCCTGTGGGAAGAATTCAGTTCGAACCGGGATTGGCCCGTCGCCAGCGCCGTCGCGGTCGTTCTGCTGCTGATCCTGATCGTGCCCATCGTGTTGTTCCAAAGGAACCAGCAACGCGCCGCGGAGGCCGAGAAATGAAGCGGTTCAGCTGGTTCAACGTCACCGCCCTGACGCTGGGGTTCGCGTTTTTGTATATCCCAATGCTGATCCTGATCATCTACAGCTTTAACGGCGGTCGTCTTGTCACCGTCTGGGCTGGATTTTCGACGAAATGGTACGGCACCTTGTGGCAGAACCAGGCGTTTCTGGATGCCGCGTGGGTCACGCTCAAGGTCGGGATCATTTCGTCGACCCTTGCCACTGTGCTGGGAACGATGGCCGCCTATGTGCTGGTGCGTGCCGGACGATTTACCGGGCGGACCCTGTTTTCGGGGATGATCTATGCGCCGCTGGTGATGCCCGACGTGATCACCGGCCTGTCGCTGTTATTGCTGTTCATCGCGGTGGGCTTGGACCGGGGCGCCACGACCATCGTGCTGGCGCACACGACATTCACCATGTGTTACGTGTCAGTCGTGGTCTCCGCCCGGCTGGTTAGTTTCGACAAATCGTTGGAAGAGGCGGCATTGGATCTGGGCTGTACCCCCTTCGATGCGTTCCGCTCTGTCACCCTGCCAATGATCGCCCCGGCGGTAATTTCGGGCTGGTTGTTGGCGTTCACGCTGTCGCTGGACGATCTGGTGATCGCGTCCTTCACGTCAGGCCCGTCATCGACGACCCTGCCAATCAAGATTTTCAGCGCCGTGCGGCTGGGCGTCAGCCCCGAGATCAACGCGCTGTCCACGATCATGATCGGGATCGTCACGGTCGGCGTCATCACCGCGTCGCTGATCAACAAACGCAACGTGGTGCAGCGTCAACGCGACGAACAGGCGGCGGAACAGTAAGGCGCTGACAGGCCCGAAGGTAGCACCATGCTGGCGTCGAACCGCTGGCACGGCAACCGCGAAATGCCCATCGGTTTTCACAATGACATTGCTCTTGATCGGCGCGGCTGTTCTGATGCGCGCCAAAGGATCAGGCCAGCCACGGCCGCACGGGGATACCGGATGGACCAACCTGCCAAACGTCACCGCACCGGGGGCCGCGCCCGCGCCATAGTTCAGGCCGCCACCCCCCGCCGCACCCCCGATTACCGCCAGCTGCGCCATCCGTTTGCCCCGCAATCCATGTTCAACGCCGATGAGGTGGTCAATATCCACGGCACCGCGCTGCGGGTTTTGCAGGATCTGGGGATCAAGGTCTTGTTGCCCGAGGCGCGGATGATCCTTGCCGCCGCCGGGGCGCGGGTCGACGACGACATGGTGTTCATCGGCGCCGATATGGTGGACGCCGCGTTGCGCACCGCGCCGAAATCAATCCGCATCCGCGCCGCCAATCCGTTGCGCGAACAGACCTATGCCGAAGGGGCGATGCTGTTTCAGGGCGGTGCCGGCTGCCCGAACGTCACCGATCGGATCAGGGGCCGTCGCCCCGGCAGTCTGGCCAGTTTCATTGAAACCACGAAACTGCACCAGACCTACGACGTGATTCACCTGCTTGGCCCCTCGGCCGAACCGCAGGACGTGCCGGTGCATCTGCGCCACTACGCGATGATGCAGGCGCAGATGCAATGGTCGGACAAGCCGATGTTCGTCTATGCCCGTGGGTCGGCGCAGGTGAACCAAAGCCTCGAGTTGATCCGCATCGGCCTGAACCTGACCGACGCCGATTTCGCCGAGGGGGTCTGGGCGTTTTCGGTGATCAACTCGAACTCGCCCCGGATGCTGGACAATCCGATGGCGCAAGGCATCATCGACCTGGCCCGCGCCGGGCAATTAATGGTGATGACTCCGTTCTGTCTGGCGGGCGCGATGGCCCCGATCACCATCGCCGGCGCCCTGACCCTGCAACATGCCGAGGCGCTGGCAGGCATCGTGCTGGCCCAGATGACCCGCCCCGGTGCGCCGATCAGCTATGGCGGGTTCGCGTCCAACGTCGATATGAAATCGGGGTCGCCCGCATTTGGCACCCCCGAACACGTCAAATTGCAGATCGGATCGGGGCAACTGGCGCGTCACATCGGCCTGCCGTGGCGATCTGCCGCCGGGGCCGCATCGAACGCGCCCGACATGCAGGCGGCGACCGAAAACAACATGGGGCTGTGGGGGGCGCTGATGGCCAATGCGACGCTGACACTGCACGCGGCGGGCTGGCTTGAAGGCGGGCTGGCGTTCGGCTACGAGAAATTCATCAATGATGTCGAGGCGTTGCAGATCCTCGCCGAGCTCGCGACGCGTCCGGTCGGCAATGACGCGGAAATCGGCTTTGACGCCATCGCCGATGTTGCCCCCGGTGGTCATTTCTTTGCAACGCAGCACACGATGGACCGCTACGCCACCGCCTTTTACGCCCCGCTAGTTGCCGACCTGACCAATGTCGGCAAATGGATCGAGGGCGGCGCGTTGACGGCGGACCAGCGGGCGACGGCCATCTGGCAGGACAACCTTGCCAATTTCACCCAACCCCAGACCGGGACCGACGTGGCTGAACGGCTGGCCTCCACTATCGCCGAGATGACCGCCAGGGGCGGCGCGGCACCGATGGAATGACCGACCCCTTCGACCCTGCCAAGGACGGCGCGAAAATGTCCTTTGCCGCCGACATGAGCTATGGCGACTACCTGCAAATCGACAAGATCATTGACGCCCAGCATCCGATTTCAACCGCGCATGACGAATTGCTGTTTATCGTCCAGCATCAGACCAGCGAACTCTGGATGCGCCTGATCCTGCACGAACTGACCGCCGCCCGCGACCTGATCGCGGCGATGGATTTCGCCCCGGCGTTCAAATTGCTGACCCGGGTGGCGCGGATTTTCGAGCAGTTGAATAGCGCCTGGGACGTGCTGCGCACGATGACGCCCAGCGATTATACGACGTTCCGCGAAACCCTTGGGCAATCGTCGGGATTTCAGTCGCACCAGTACCGGCTGATCGAATTCACCCTTGGCAACCGCAACCGAGGCATGCTGAAGGTTCACGAACACCGGCCCGACCTGCATGGCCTTTTGACCGCAGAACTGGCCCGCCCGTCGCTGTATCACGTCGCGTTGCGGGCGCTGGCGGCGCAGACCGGGGCGACATTCGCGCCCGAAGTATTCCGCATGGACGCGTCGCACCAACCTGACGCCACCGTCATGGCTGCATGGACGCAGGTTTACCGGGCGCCGGAAAAATGGTGGAGCCAGTATGACCTTGCCGAAAAACTTGTCGATCTCGAGGATTATTTCCGCCGCTGGCGGTTCAACCATGTCACAACCGTGGAACGCATCATCGGATTCAAGCGCGGCACCGGCGGCACCAACGGCGTGGCCTATTTGCGCAAGATGCTTGAGGTCGAACTGTTCCCGGAACTGTGGCATGTCAGAGGAGCGCTTTAGTGGCTAACATACTGAATAAAGAATCATTCATTCTTCCCGAAGGTGTCATATATCTGGACGGTAATTCGCTTGGTCCGATGCCAAAGGCGGTTGCGGCGCGGGTGCAGCAAATGCTGAGCGACGAATGG
>JBBQHC010000183.1:0-4259 GCA_038323615.1 Rhodobacterales bacterium
GCCACGATCAAAATTGGTGCCGCCTGACGAATGATGTTCATGATGTTGCCCGTTGTCATGAACGTGGGCGACAGCAGCGTGAACAGCACGATGCAGACCAGAAAGAACAGTGCAATCGACAGAACCTGGGCGTTCTCGGCAATGAAATCGGCCAGCGCAGAGCCTTTTGTGCGTTCGCTATACCCTGACATTACGCTGCGCCCTTTCCGACGATCAAATCGACCAGATCTTGCAGGTCGGTGTCGCCGATCATGCGTTCGGCCACCTTTTTGCCCTCATACATCACGGCAATCCGGTCGCAGACCCGGAACAGATCCTGCAAGCGGTGCGTGATCAGCACGACGCCGACGCCCTTGGCCTTGACCCGGTTGATCAGGGCCAGAACCGCCTCAACCTCGGCCACCGCCAGCGCCGAGGTGGGTTCGTCCATGATCAGCACCTTGGGCTGAAAGCTGGCAGCGCGGGCAATGGCGATGGCCTGCCGCTGGCCGCCCGACAGCTTTTCCACCTTGGCGGTCAGCCGCGGAATTCGGATTTCTAGCGCATCCAGCATTGCCCGCGCCTCGACCAACATCCGCTTTTGATCAAGGAACGGGCCATGAGTCAGCTCGCGCCCGAGGAACAGATTGCCCACGACATCGATGTGGTCACACAGGCTAAGGTCCTGGAATACCATTTCAATATGGCGGGCGCGGGCGTCTGCCGGGCCGCCGAACCGAACCTGGCTGCCGCCCACCGTGATCGTGCCCGCATCAGGAATGTAGGTGCCCGACATCACCTTGGACAGCGTCGATTTTCCCGCCGCGTTGTCGCCGATCAGGCCCAGACATTCGCCGGGCAAAACGTCCAGATCCACACCGCGCAGTGCCTGATTAGAGCCGAAAGTCAGGCTGATGCCCTTCAGGGAAATCAGCGGAAGGGGGGAGCCCCCTTCCGCCACGGACGCTTCGGCCTGAAGCGTCCGGCTCATCAGTTGAACATCGCACGGAAGTCGTCGACATTCGCCTTGGTCACAATCGTCACCGGCACCGAGATGATCTTTTCGACGGTGCCCCCGTCGCTGATGGTTTTCAGCGCGTTCACCGCCGCCTCGCCCATGCCTGCCGGATCTTGCTGAATGACCGCCTCGACATAGCCCGCGTCGATGCCCGCCACCGCCGAGGGCGTCAGATCCCAGCCGAACACTTTAACATCGGTCTGGCGGCCCTGGCTTTCCACAGCCGCAACCGCACCCAAAAGTGCGGGTTCGCCCGTGGCATAGATTGCCGTCATGTCGGGGTTGGCCGTCATCAGGTTTTCCGCCGCCGCAAGGGCGGTATCCTGCACGTTCTGGCCGTCAACCGTGCCGGCAATCGTCACGCCGTCAACGCCGGCAAGAACCGCCTCAAAGCTATCCTTGCGGATATTCTGGATGAACGAGTTCAACGCGCCGACGATGCCCAGCTTGGCGCCGCCAGCAGCCTTGGCATAGTCGACGAAATACGCCCCAAGGTCCGCCGCCGCCTGGGCGTTATCAACCCCGATCTGCGCCAGTTGCGGGCCGGTATCGGGCAGAACCGCATCAATCGCCACCACCGGAATGCCCGCCGCCGCCGCCTGTTCGACCGCCGGCATGATGCCGTTCACGTCGATGGCCACCACCGCAATGCCGGCAACGCCTTGCTGGATATAGGTTTCAATCGCGCTGTTTTGCGCTGCCGGATCGTTGTTGGCGTTGAAAATCACCAACTCGACGCCAGCCGCATCGGCGGCTTTTTGCGCCCCCTCGTTCATCTGATTGAAAAACAATGCCTGTTGGTTAATCTGCACCAATGCAAAGACTTGCTTGTCCTGGGCTGTCGCAGGCATCGCGGCCAGCATCACGGCAGAGCCGAGCAGCAGGCCAAGGCCACGGCGGGAAACTTGAGTTTTTGCGAATGTCATTTTGGTCACCTTTGTGTTGGTCGTTGCGGGTCAGATCCCGGTCGGCGGCGCAACGGAACTCCGCTCGATCAGGGTTACGGGGAGCAATTCTTCTGGCGGGAGCCTGTCCGGATCGGTCCAGTCGGTATCCAAAAGCAACGCCAGTGCGCGTTTTCCAAGGTCGCGCACAGGTTGGCGCACCGACGTAATGGCGGGGGCAAACAAGTGCTGCGGGCCGACATCATCAAAGCCCACAATCGAGATATCCTGTGGCACCCGGATGCCGTTGTCCAAAAGCACCTCGAGCACCCCGGCGGTAATTTCGTCGGACGTGCAGAAAACGGCTGTAATATCGGCGTTTTGTGCCAACATTTTCGCGGCCGCATCGCGACCGGACTGAATGGAATATTCATGACCGAACCGGGTGATCCGGGCGTCCTTGCCCCAGGCCTCGGTCATGGAGCGATGAAACCCGGCGAAGCGTCGTGCGCCGCTGGTCAGGGTGTCATCGGCGCCGATGAACAGCACGCGCCGATGGCCGGCCCTGGCCAAAAGTTGCCCGGCCAGATAACCGCCCTGATCATTGTCGCAAAACAGCTTGGGCGCCACGGTTCCGGGCACGTCTTCGTCGAGGATGACAACCTTGCCGCAGGCGTTGATCGCGGCCGCAAGCGTGCCATCGTCGGCGTGGTTGGTGACAAAGATCAGGCCGTCGACCTGATTGCGCAGAATGCTTTGCAGATAGGTCAGTTCGCGACCGCTGCGGTTCAGCGTCGCGTGCAGCGCCAACGCCAGACCGCGGCGGTCTGCCTCGGCCTCGACGGCAGCAACAAGAGTGGCGAAAAACGGGGTGGCGATATCGGGTATCACCAGACCGATGGTATCCGAACGGCCAAGGCTCAGCCGTCTTGCGTGCGGGTTGGGCGCATAGTTCAGGGCATGTACGGCATCTTCGACGGCCTTGCGGGTGCGGCTGGGCAATTCCAGCGACCCGTTCAGAAACCGCGACACCGTTGTGGCCGATACCCCGGCCTTTTGCGCCACTTGCTTTAGACCCGCAATCGCCATCGGTGCCGCACTCCACAAGTCTGGTGAATCGCTTTACTAAACCGCTTTACCTAGCGTCAGTGACGGAGGCCTTTTTGTCAAGACCGCTTGATTGACAGTTTTCCGCCGTATACAACAACGACCGCCCGAACATGGGCATCGGCGGCATCACACCCGCACAGAAACTGAAAATGGCCGCGTAAATTCAGCGACCGCACCCCGTTAAAAATGGGGGGATTACCGTTTGACCAGTGCAATCAATTCATCATGAATCGCTGGCCATTCAGCACTCAGATCGACAGTCGCAACCGTCACTGGCGTTCCCAAGAGCCGATAACTTAACCGCAGGGACTGGCCGCTTGTCGGATAGATGAGAAGCCCAGACAGTCGTTGCTCTGGTTCATTCCTTGAGACATGAGCGAGGTAGGTCGAAAGCTGATAGAGGTGCGCGGATCGCACTTTTGATGAGTACTGACCTCCGGCAAGTA
This sequence comes from Rhodobacterales bacterium, assembly GCA_038323615.1. GTDB lineage: Bacteria > Pseudomonadota > Alphaproteobacteria > Rhodobacterales > Rhodobacteraceae > JBBKXP01. The sequence continues at coordinate 3,438 of JBBQHC010000183.1, forward strand.
TCTCCTTGTAGTACTTGGCATCGGCGACGATCGTGCGATCGGCGGATCTCAAGGTGATGTCGGTCTTCATGATCGGAAGGTAGCTGCGCCGCCAAGGCGCACTTGGTTCAGCGCTTCCTGCCGCTCTGGCATCGAGAGCATCCCGTTGATTGTGACGCAAGACGTGATGCCCTGGCGTCGCATGCCTTCGACCTGATCCGCCATCAAAGCGACAAGCGGAGAAATGACGACTGTCAGCGCTCCTGTCTTCTCAAACTGTGAAAGCGCGGGTATCTGGTAGCAGACAGACTTGCCTGTTCCAGTTGGGAGAATGCCAAGGATCGAGGTCTTCGCCATCGCGGTCGCCACAATGGTTTCCTGGAGTGGCCGGCCGTCGGGACCAGTTGGTTTGGCTCGAAACGCATCATAGCCAAACCATTTCTTCAGAAGCTTGTGCGGATCTTTTTGGGTCCGACACCAGTCGCAGTCCGGATCTGTGCAGGCCGCATCCCGAAGACGCCTCAGGAGACGGCTGGCTTCGGGGAACTGATGGCGGACCCAAGGCGGCATCACGGAGTCACCTCCCGCAACAGAGATCCAGGACAGCGCGTAGGCCAGCGGCCATCCATTGCGCACGGCCTCTGGGATGACGGTCGCGATCTGATGGACGCAAGCTCGGCCGCGTAGAAGGTTGCGTATGGCAGTCTGCGCCTCCGCGGGACCCGGTCGCTGAGCACCGCGAACATGGACAAAGACAGCATCAAACCCTTCGTGTTCTTGGGATGTGGTTGTCAGGTAGTGATAAGCCCGTATCGTCTCTGGATCGCCTCTCTCCAATTCAGA
>JBBQHC010000184.1:0-4244 GCA_038323615.1 Rhodobacterales bacterium
CCGCTATGTTTGGCTCTACAACCAGCAACTTCCGCAATCAGCCTTAGGCAGTAAGACGCCCTTGCAGGCGGTGAAGGAGTGGCACAAACTCAAGCCACACCTGTTCAACAAACAGCCATATTACCTTCCGGGATGTGACAGCTAGTCATGAGTTCAGTAAAATCCGTGGTACCGCGACCGATATACCGGGCGTGCGGCCCCGGCAGGTTTCCGGCTTACTGGCAGCCACGCGCCCTGCATGGCGACCGCGCCCCGGTCGCAAATCAAACTGCCGTCAGATCGCCGCCAGTTTGCCAATGTGGGTTTGATCTGCACGGCTCAACCAGATATGGAGCGCCGATAAACAGTAAGGTAGCATCATGAATCGTCGCGCACTGATGGCTGGTCTGGGCCTGATTTCACTGGCAGCCTGTGCCCCGCAAACCAACGCCCGCATCGGAGCTGACGGTCTGCCCGCGGCGCAGATTTACCGGATCGCCCCCGGCGACACTGGCGCCATCACGTTTCGTCTGCTGGACGGCGTAAATTCGTTGCGCAGCGCGGCGAGCATGGCGCCGCTACAGATTAACGCCCAGTTGAACGCGGCTGCAGCCACTCATTCGCGCGATATGTCGGTGCAAAACCGGCCCTGGCATTTCGGATCGGACGGATCGTCACCGATCGATCGGGCCCGGCGCGTTGGCTATAGCGGAGAGGTTCTGGGCGAAAACATCTCGGAAACCTACGAGACCGAGCTTGAGACGCTGGCCGCATGGATGCAACAACGCGAAACCCGCGAGGTCATTCTTGACCCCAACGCCCGGTCTTTGGGATTTTCGTGGTTTCAGGAACCCGCCGGCAAGATCTGGTGGACCCTCGTCACCGGCACCTGACGCGGCTTGCATCAGGCATAGATGTAGATCGGGGTTCCGTCCTTGACCATCGCATAGGCATCTTCGACCTCGTCGTTGGTGATCGCGATGCAGCCGGCGGTCCAGTCCTTTTTCCCCAGCACCGACTGTGGTGTGCCGTGGATAAAGATATCGCCGCCCGGCGACTGACCCAACGCCTTTGCGATCTCGCGGTCGCGCGCGTTGGGATACGAGATCCCGATCGACAGGTGATACTGGCTGTTGGGGTTGCGCCTGTCGATCATATAGGCACCTTCCGGCGTGCGCCCGTCGCCTTCGACCTGCTTTTGCCCGACCGGGGCAAAACCCAGTTCAAAGTTGTAGGTTTTCAACGCGGTGGTGTCGTTCATCAGGAACATCCGCCGCTGACCCTTGAACAACAGGACGCTGGTCACATCGGGCCCGCTGTAGCTGCGAAACTTGCTGGGCGGCTGCTGTGCGCAGCCCGCGACGGCAAGGCCCAAGCCCACCACGGTCAGTCTTCTGGTAATCAGTGTCATCGTCTGCCCCAAATCGTCTTGTCGCATTTTTTCAATCCCGTACACGATTTTTCCGCCTCTGCATAGCGTCACGGCGCATCGTCAGTTCTCAATCGCGTGAGAATCCGGCGACCATTTCGACATGCGCCGACCAACGAAACTGATCGACGACCGTGACCCGCCCCATGCGATACCCGCCGTCGATCAGCGTCTTGGCGTCGCGGGCGAATGTCACCGGATTGCAGGACAGCATCGCAATTTTCGGGACGGTGGATCGCCCCAATGTCGCCACCTGTGCGGCGGCCCCGGCGCGTGGCGGGTCGATGACCACTGCGTCAAATGGTTTCAATTCGTCAGCTTCCAGCGGACGCCGGAACAGGTCACGCGTGACCGCCTGCACCCGTTTCAGGCCAGACGAGTCGCGCCAGCCGCGATCCAGCGCCGCAATCATTGCCGCGTCGCCCTCGACCGCCAGAACCTCGGCATCCTTGGCCAATGGCAAGGTGAAGGTGCCGCATCCGGCGAACAGATCGACAATGCGCCGCGCACCCTTTGTGATATCCGTCACCGCCGCCAGCAACGCCGCCTCGCCATGCGCGGTCGCTTGCAGAAACGCACCGGGGGGCGGCGTGACCTGCGCCGCGCCAAACCGTTGCGCGGGCGGGTTTAGTGTCACAATCACCTCGTCCTGCCAGACCAGCCGCGCCACGTGATGCGTCTGCGCGAAAGTCGCCAGCTCCATGCGCAGATCTTCGGTCAGCGCCCGGTCGGTTCCCACCATGACATCCAGCCCGTTGAGGGTATCGGTGACCGTCAGCGACACCTCGGTCTTGCGTGATGCGGCCAGAATGGTGAGGCTTTCCAGCATCGCAAATCCGGCCATCAGCGCAGGCGTCAACAACCGACAATCGGGCACCGCCACCAGTTGATCCGTCCCGCGCCCGTGAAACCCGACCTGGGCCCCCTTTTTCGTGCGTTGCCCGGCCAGTTTGGCGCGGCGGCGGGATGCGGGGGGCGAGGTCAGAACCGCGCCGACCGCGCCGTCGATCCCTTGCCCGGTCAACGCGCGTTCGACAATCTGCCGTTTCCAGTCGCTGACGAATCTGTCGCCGGCATGTTGCATCGCACAGCCGCCGCAAGTCTTGAAATGACGGCACGGCGCCGCAACACGATCCGCCGAAGGGACCAGAATTCGCGCCGATCCATCGGCCAGAATCTCGATCTCCTCGCCCGGCAAGACCCGTGGCACCAACGTCCCATCGGCCAGCCGTCCCATCCCGTGATGGGTCAGGCTTTCGACACTAACCATGCGCTATTCCGCCGCCTTGATCCCGATGAACCCGCCCGATTGCAGATTCCAATAGGTCGCATAAAGCCCGCCCCGCGCCAGCAGTTGATCGTGCGTGCCCTCCTCGGCGATCTGTCCGGCGTCCAGCACCACGATCCGGTCCATGCTGGCAATGGTGGACAGACGGTGCGCGATGGCGACCACGGTCTTGCCCCGCATCGCGATTTCAAGTGCGGCCTGAATCGACGCCTCGACCTCGGAATCGAGGGCGCTGGTCGCCTCGTCCAGCACGAGGATCGGCGCGTCCTTGATCATTGCGCGGGCCAGCGCGATCCGTTGCCGCTGGCCGCCTGACAGCTTGACACCGCGTTCGCCAAGGAATGCGTTATACCCTTCGCGCCCCTTGAAATCACGCAAGGCACCGATGAACTCATGCGCCTCGGCCCGCTCGGCCGCCTGCACGACTTCCGCCTCACTCGCGTCGGGACGGCCATAGCGGATATTGTCGCGGGCGGTGCGGTTGAACATCGCGGTGTCCTGCGTGACCATCCCGATATTGCGGCGCAGGCTTTCCTGCGTCACGTGGCGCAAATCCTGCCCGTCAATCCGGATCGCCCCGCCTTCGACATCGTGCAGGCGCAACAGGATGTTGACCAGCGTCGTCTTGCCTGCGCCCGACGCACCGACCAACCCCAGCTTTTCACCGGGGCGGATCGTCAGGTTGATACCGCGTACGCCGCCGACCCGTTCACCATAGGCAAAGGTCACGTTGTCGAACACGATCTCGCCGCGCGGCACGTCCAGTTCGGTCGCATCCGGTTCGTCGGTCAGCCCGTGCGGCGGGGTCAGGGTGATCATCCCGTCCTCGACTTCGCCAAGATTTGCATAAATCGCCATCAGGGTGAAACTGACCCAGCCGGTCATTTGCGCGATTCGCAGCGAGATTGCGCCGGCTGCCGTGATGTCCCCCACGCTTGCCGTGCCCTTGGTCCAAAGCAGCAGCGACCCGCCGATCATGATGATCGGCAACAGACCCGCCAGCCACATCAGGGCGAGCCGGAACCAGGCGTTCAGCGTGCCCATTTCGATCGCACGCATCCGGAACGCCTCCATCGCGCTGAGCGCCGCGCGGTCCTCATAATCGGCATGGGCGAACAGTTTCACCGTCTTGATGTTGGTGATTGTATCCACCACCTGCCCGGTCAGATTGGCACGGGCATTGGCACGGTCCTTGGCCCGCAGGCGGATGCGCGGCAGGAACCAGCGGATCATGTACAGATACCCCGCCGCCCAAAGCGTCAGGCCCAGCGCCACCCGCCAGTCGATCGCCAGCACCAGCACCGCCGATCCAAAGACCGATGCCAGCGCGAACAGGATCGTGTTGATGAATTCCGATGTCACCTCAGTCACACCACCCGACACCTGCATCTGTTTCTGCGCGATCCGCCCGGCGAAATCGTTGTCAAAGAACCGCACCGAATGACCCATCGTCCAGCGGTGCAGTTTCGACAGAACCAGCGGCGCCAGATTCGGCTGCAACAGGATCGTGTTGATCGCGGACGACACCGTAAACGTCAGCGGCCGAAC
>JBBQHC010000185.1:0-4226 GCA_038323615.1 Rhodobacterales bacterium
TATAACGCCAACCCAAATGCTGCGCGATAGTTCCGGTACGCGCCGCGCCACCTGACCCCTTGATCTTGATCCCAGCCTGCCGTAATCCCGGCACAGCCTTAGGGGTATAGCTCAGTTGGTAGAGCGACGGTCTCCAAAACCGTAGGTCGCGGGTTCAAGCCCTGCTGCCCCTGCCAGGCCCACAATGTGGCCGATTGGCCCGACGCCGTAACAAGGCCGCTTGCTGAGAATGGCGAAAATCAATCTTTCCCTGCATCTCGGCGCCCACAAGACGGCGACCACCCATCTGCAACGCAGCCTGTCGGCGGCCAAGGAAATGCTGATCGTCAACGGCGTGCGCTATTACGGCCCCGACTATTTCCGCCGCACTGGCCGGTCGATCGACAAGATGTTCGGGATCAGTGGCACCCATGGCCCGCCGCCCCGGCGCACCCCGGCGGCGCAACTGGCGTTTCTGGCCAAGGGTGCCGAACACGTGCTGTTGAGCGAGGAGAACTTTATCGGCGGGTTCGACGCTCCTGACATCGATGGTGCGCCCGGCTTTTATGCCGCCGCTGAACGCCGGGTCACGGCATTGGTACACCAGGTCCACGACATCCGTCTGCGCCTGTTTCTGGGGATCCGCGATCCGGCGAATTTCCTCACCTCGGCCTATAGCCAGTCGCTGCTGTCGGGCCGGATCGCCACACCGCGCCAGTTTCGTGCCGATTACCCGCTGGCTGCGGTGGACTGGGCCGATTTGGTGGCGCGCCTGCGGGCGGTGCCCGGGGTTCGCAATGTCTATGTCTGGCGGTTCGAGGATCACGCCGAAATTGCGCCGCTGGTTCTGCGCCGGATGATGCCGGGGCCAGTCGGGCGGCATGTCGGTTTGATCGACGGGCGGGTCAATGTGGCCCTGTCGGGGCGCGCGCTGGCCGATGTGCTGGCCCGTCACAAGGCAGGCGAAACCGGCGGCCTGGCCGATCTGGCGCGGCGGGCTTTTCCGGTTGGTCCGCGCCAGCCCCGGCTGACTATCTTTGACACCAAAGCAAACGCGTTTTCGCTGATCCGCTACGCCGATCAGTTGGCCCGCATCGAGGCCATCGACGGCGTGACGATCCTGCGCCCACCCGTTTTCCGAGGTGCTGACAAGGCTTGAATTACCCCCACCGACACCGTATGTCGCCGCTGATCCGCGAAAGGACCACCAATGGCACGCACCAACCCCATTCAGTTCATCCAGCAGACCCGCGCCGAGATCGGCAAGGTGGTCTGGCCGACCCGTCGCGAGGTGTTGCTGACCACGATCATGGTGTTTCTGATGGCGACGCTGACGGCCGTGTTCTTTTCGCTGGTCGACATGGCGATCCGGTTTGGCATGCAGGGCATCTTCAGCAGTTTCGGCTGACGCGACAAAGGTGGTGATTTCGCCCTGACCCCCTTGAATTCATTGGGGCAGGGGGGTATCAGCCACCAAATTCCTGATCAGGCGTGCGGCGAATCAAGTTGCGCGCCGATTTTCTTTTTCGGGAATAGACGGTCCAAGCGACTGGATAAATTGGAATAATTGGCCTCTTGGGGTCAATCGCGGCAAGGTGACAGGCAGAATGGCGAAACGGTGGTACTCGGTCAGTGTCCTCTCGAATTTCGAGAAGAAGATCGCCGAAACGATCCGCACCAAGGTCGCCGAACACGGCCTTGAGGCGCAGATTGACGAAGTTCTGGTGCCCACCGAAGAGGTCATCGAGATCCGTCGCAACAAAAAGGTGACCGCCGAGCGCCGGTTCATGCCGGGTTACGTGCTGGTTCATATGGAGATGTCCGACGAGGGCTATCACCTGATCAACTCGATCAACCGCGTCACCGGATTTCTGGGTCCGCAGGGCCGCCCGATGCCGATGCGCGATGCCGAGGTGCAGGCGATCCTAGGCCGCGTGCAAGAGGGTGAAGACAGCCCGCGCACCCTGATCCACTTTGAGATCGGCGAAAAGGTCAAGGTATCCGACGGCCCGTTCGAGGATTTCGACGGCATGGTCGAGGAAGTCGACGAAGACAACCAGCGCCTCAAGGTGTCGGTATCGATCTTTGGGCGGGCAACTCCCGTCGAACTGGAATTCACGCAGGTCGCTAAACAGTAACCGACGTGTGCAGACGTGGGAGGGGAAACCCGAACCACGGCAAACCGGCCCGAAAGGCCATTGTAGGATGGGCAATATGCCCGTCGCTGATAAAGAAGGAGAGGCCGCATGGCCAAGAAAGTAATGGGGTCGCTCAAGCTGCAGGTGAAAGCCGGGCAAGCCAATCCGTCCCCGCCCGTCGGCCCGGCCTTGGGTCAGCGCGGCATCAACATCATGGAATTCGTCAAGGCTTTCAACGCCAAGACCGCCGATCTGGAACCGGGCGCACCTTGCCCGACCGTGATCACCTACTATCAGGACAAATCGTTCTCGATGGAAATCAAAACGCCGCCGGCGTCGCATTTCCTGAAGAAAGCGGCCAAGCTGACCGCCGGCTCCAAGACCCCCGGCAAAGCGACCGCCGGTTCGGTGACCACCAAGCAGGTCCGCGAGATTGCCGAAGCCAAGATGCGCGACCTGAACGCCACCAGCGTCGAGGCCGCCATGAAGATCATCGTGGGCTCGGCCCGCTCTATGGGCATCGAGGTGAAGTGATGGCAAAATTCGGAAAACGCACGACCGCTGCCCGCGAAGCATTCGACGGCAAGCACAACATCACCGTGACCGAAGCCGTCGCGCTGGTCAAAGGCAACGCCAAGTCAAAATTCGACGAAACCATTGAAATCGCGATGGTTCTGGGCGTCGATCCGCGCCACGCCGACCAGATGGTTCGCGGCACGGTCACGCTGCCCAACGGCACCGGCAAGAACGTCCGCGTCGCGGTGTTCGCCAAGGGCCCCAAAGCTGACGAAGCCAAGGCCGCCGGGGCCGACATCGTCGGTGCCGAAGACCTGATGGAAATTGTCCAGTCGGGCAAGATCGACTTTGACCGCTGCATCGCCACCCCCGACATGATGCCGATCGTCGGCCGTCTGGGCAAGGTTCTTGGCCCGCGCAACCTGATGCCGAACCCGAAAATCGGGACGGTGACGATGGACGTGAAAGAGGCCGTGATGGCCGCCAAGGGCGGTCAGGTCCAGTTCAAGGCGGAAAAGGCCGGGGTCATCCATGCCGGGATCGGCAAGGCCAGCTTTGACGCCAAGAAATTGGAAGAGAACCTGCTAGCTTTCGTTGACGCGGTCAGCAAGGCACGGCCCTCGGGCGCCAAAGGCACCTATATGAAAAAGGTCTCTGTCAGCTCGACGATGGGGCCGGGCGTGTCGATCAGCGTGGCCTCTGCCACCGGCAACTAAAACGTAAGATGGGTTCAAACCCATCTTGCCAGAAATTTGGCGGGGCTTGTCCCTGTCCAGATAGCGGGGCCGCCCAATTTGGCCCCGTTCTGTCCAAGACGGAGGGCTGGGGGAAACCCCGCTAAGTCCTTCCCGAGATGGGAAACGAGAACAGGATTTCCGATGGCTGCAAATGCGCAGTCCTTCGGGCGACCTTGGCCTCGGGAACCATAATACGGACCCGAATGCCCGCCAGACCATCGGCGGGTGCACATGAGCCGGCGGGGAGACCCGCCACACTTGGAGTGAAACTGTGGATAGAGCCCAGAAAGAGAAAGTGGTCGAGGAACTCGGCCAGATCTTCGAAAGCTCTGGCGTCGTGGTGGTTGCCCACTACGAAGGCCTCACCGTTGCCGAAATGCAGGACCTGCGGGCGCAAATGCGCGCTGTTGGCGGGTCTGTGCGTGTTGCCAAGAACAAGCTCGCCAGGATCGCCCTTGAGGGAAAGCCATGCGCCAGCATCGCCGACTATCTCACGGGCATGACCGTGCTGTCCTATTCCGAAGACCCCGTGGCTGCGGCCAAGGTGGTCGATGCCTATGCCAAGAAGAACGACAAGCTCGTTATTCTGGGCGGGGCGATGGGTGAAACAGCACTGGACGTCGCCGGGGTCAAAGCCGTCGCACAAATGCCGTCGCGTGAAGAGCTGCTCAGCTCGATCGTTGCCTGCATCGGTGCGCCTGCCGCCAACCTCGCCGGGGCCATTGGCGCGCCTGCAAGCAACATCGCCGGTATTCTCTCGACGATCGAAGAGAAGGCCGCTGCGTAAAAGCGATGATGAGACCGTCGTAGGGGTTGCCTTATCGACGTTGGAACACAACATAAACGAACGGAAAGC
>JBBQHC010000186.1:0-4203 GCA_038323615.1 Rhodobacterales bacterium
CGGCGCCCTGCTGCGCGGTGTCGACCGTGAAGGCGTCGAGCGCGGGCAGATCCTGTGCAAGCCGAAATCGGTGATGCCGCACACCAAGTTCGAGGCCGAAGCCTATATCCTGACCAAGGACGAGGGCGGCCGCCACACCCCATTCTTCGCCAACTACCGGCCGCAATTCTACTTCCGCACGACCGACGTGACCGGGACGGTGATGCTGCCTGAGGGCACCGAAATGGTGATGCCGGGGGACAACCTCAAGTTCAACGTCGAACTGATCGCGCCGATCGCAATGGAAGACGGGCTGCGCTTCGCGATCCGCGAAGGCGGGCGGACGGTTGGTGCGGGTGTCGTTTCAAAAATCATTGCCTGATTTTTGAAACCGATCCCGCGACAGTGAAGAAAGGTAGGATGGGTTTGAAACCCATCTTACCAAGACATTTCAGGGTTCGACGTGGACCGGCAATAACGCCCGGTCCACCTCTCAACCCTTAGCTCTGAAAGGCCATACGCATGGCATCGCAAAGTCAAAATATCAGGATCCGCCTCAAGGCGTTCGATTACCGCGTGCTGGACGCCAGCACCGCCGAAATCGTGTCGACCGCCAAGCGCACCGGCGCATCCGTGCGTGGCCCGATCCCGCTGCCCAACAAGATCGAGAAATTCACCGTTCTGCGCGGCCCGCACATCGACAAGAAAAGCCGTGACCAGTTCGAAATCCGCACTCACAAGCGGCTGCTCGACATCGTTGATCCGACCCCCCAGACCGTGGACGCGCTGATGAAGCTCGACCTCGCCGCTGGCGTGGATGTCGAGATCAAGCTGCAGTCGTAAGGGAGGGCAGAACACATGTTACGCTCTGGTATTATTGCGAAAAAGGTCGGCATGACCCGGCTGTTCATGGACGACGGACGGCAAGTGCCGGTCACTGTCCTGCAACTGGATAACCTGCAGGTCGTCGCCCAGCGGACCGTCGAAAAGGATGGCTATACCGCTGTCCAGCTTGGCGCCGGTACGGCCAAGGTCAAGCGGACCAGCCAGGCTATGCGCGGCCACTTTGCCGCTGCCAAGGTCGAACCCAAGCGGAAGGTCGCGGAATTCCGCGTCGCTGCGGAAAACATGATCAACGTGGGCGAGGAAATCATCGCCGCCCATTACTTCGAGGGTCAGTTCGTTGACGTCTCGGGCACCTCGATCGGCAAGGGCTTTGCCGGTGTCATGAAGCGGCACAACTTTGCCGGTCTGCGGGCCACCCACGGTGTGTCGGTTTCGCACCGTTCGCACGGGTCGGTCGGCCAGTGTCAAGATCCGGGCCGCATCTTCAAAGGCAAGAAGATGGCCGGTCACATGGGCTCGGCCCGTGTCACCACCCAGAACCTGCAAGTGGTGCGCACTGACATCGACCGGGGTCTGATCATGGTCAAGGGCGCGGTGCCGGGTTCCAAAGGTGCCTGGGTTACGGTCAAGGACGCGGTCAAAAAACCAACGCCGGACAGCGTGATCTACCCCGCCGGTCTGAAATCGCTGGCTGAAGAGGCCAAGAAGTTGGCACAAGAAGCCGCTGACGCCGCCGCCGCCGAAGAAGCCGCCGCCGCCAAGGCAACCGCCGAAGCCGAACAGGCCGCGATGGAAGCTGCCGAGGCCGAAGCCGCAAACCCCACCCCGGCTGACGACGATGCCGCCGCCAATGACGCTTCTAAAGGAGGCGACAAAAATGAAGACTGATGCAATCAAACTCGACGGCAAAGCGGCTGGATCGGTCGATCTGGACGACGCCATCTTCGGCCTCGAACCGCGTGCGGACATCCTGCACCGGGTCGTGCGCTGGCAGCGCAACAAGGCGATGCAGGGGACACACTCGACCCTTGGCCGCTCCGAGGTCAGCTATTCGACCAAGAAGATCTATCGCCAAAAAGGCACCGGCGGCGCACGCCACGGGTCCAAGGGCGCGCCGATCTTTCGGCACGGCGGCATCTACAAGGGGCCGAAACCCCGCAGCCACGCGCACGAGCTGACCAAGAAGTTCCGCAAACTGGGCCTGCGCCACGCGCTGTCGGCCAAGGTCGCGGCGGGCGAGTTGGTCATCCTCGACAACATCGCGATCAAGGACGCCAAAACCGGCGCACTGGCCAAAATGGTCGGTTCGCTGGGCTGGAAGCGTGCGCTGATCATCGACGGGACCGAGCTGAACGCCGATTTCGTCCGCGCCGCGCGCAACATCGCCAACCTCGACGTGCTGCCTTCGGTTGGCGCCAACGTCTATGACATCCTGCGGTCGGACACGCTTGTCCTGACCAAGGCCGGTGTCGAAGCCCTGGAGGCTCGCCTGAAATGAGCAAAGCACCGAAAAAAGTCGAAAGCACGGCCAAGCCCGAGCATTACGACGTGATCAGGAAGCCGATCATCACCGAAAAAGCGACGATGGCGTCGGAAGCCAACGCCGTCGTGTTCGAGGTGGATATCGCCGCCAACAAGCCGCAGATCAAAGAAGCTGTCGAGGCGCTCTTTGGGGTCAAGGTCAAGGCGGTCAACACGACGATCACCAAGGGCAAGGTCAAGCGGTTCCGCGGATCGCTCGGCACCCGCAAGGACGTCAAGAAGGCCTATGTGACGCTGGTCGAAGGCAATACGATTGACGTGTCGACCGGGCTGTAAGGCAATCTGGAATTAGTGAGAGGCCCTCGTGAAAGCGGGGGCCTTTTGCGTTTCCGAATGGCGGAACTTCTTACGGCTTTTGGCGTTTACGAATGGCGTAATTGGGATGTGTCCTCGGGCGCGGCCATGATCGAGACCACGCGACGAAAGGAGAATTACTATGAGCTACATCCAAGGATTCTTGGTTCCCGTCCCCACTGCGAACAAAGAAAAATACCGGGACTTGGCGGCTAAGTCGGCCCCGCTGTTCAAAGAATATGGCGCGGTTCGAATGGTTGAAACTTGGGGAGACAGCGTGCCGAAAGGTGACGTAACCGATTTCAAGCAGGCCGTGAAGGCAAAGGGCGACGAAACGGTGGTCTTTTCTTGGATTGAGTGGCCGGACAAGCAAACCTACGAAGCCGCAGCGACGAAGATGGAATCTGATCCGCGGTGGAAAGAACTACCGGAAATGCCTTTCGATGGTCAACGCATGATGTGGGCCGGCTTCGAACCGATATTCGAGACTTAAGACTCAAGAGGCCTTGGGTTTAGAGATGTGAGCCAAAGGCCCGGAATCAAGCCGCAGGCGCCGGGCCAGCGCCTGCCTCTCGGCGACTGCATGCAATCGCCTGTTGGCAGCGCATGGCAAAGCGATGCGCGAGAGACAGTCCCTGCGGGCTGGCGCTTTGGCAGCCGGGCTCCGACCATTGAGGGAAGATGAACGCGGCACCATGAAAGTGCCACGGGTCAGCGTTGCAGCGCCACCCCACGGGCAGGCGCTGGCCCGGCTTGCGCTCTCTGGCATGACAGTACGATTTAACGCTCCCAAACCCTAGACGCTCCCCACCACCTCTGCTATCAGCCGCCAATCAACCGGCCCCGGATTCGTTCCGGGGTCGTTTGTTTCATGAACCACGGGCACCTGCGGGGGCCTACAACCACCGGGCCTGCCCCCAATGGGCCGCCCGCAAAGCAACGGAAGACAGAAAGCATGGCACTCAAGTCGTATAAGCCGACGACGCCAGGCCAGCGTGCGCTGGTGCTGATCGACCGTTCGGAGCTTTGGAAAGGTCGCCCTGTCAAATCCCTCACCGAGGGTTTGAGCAAACATGGCGGCCGGAACAATACCGGACGGATTACGATGCGTCGGATCGGTGGGGGCGCCAAGCGCCTTTACCGTATCGTCGATTTCAAGCGGACCAAATTCGACATGCCGGCGGTCGTCGCCCGGATCGAATATGACCCGAACCGGACTGCCTTTATCGCCCTGATCCAGTACACGGACGGCGAGCAGGCCTATATTCTGGCGCCACAGCGCCTTGCCGTCGGTGACAAGGTCATCGCCGGGGCCAAGCAGGACATCAAGCCGGGCAACGCGATGCCGTTTTCGGGTATGCCGATCGGCACGATTGTCCACAATATCGAGATGAAGCCGGGCAAGGGCGGCCAGATCGCCCGCGCGGCAGGCACCTACGCCCAGTTCGTCGGTCGTGACGGGGGCTATGCCCAGATCCGCCTGTCGTCGGGCGAACTGCGGCTGGTGCGTCAGGAATGCATGGCCACCATCGGTGCCGTGTC
>JBBQHC010000187.1:0-4073 GCA_038323615.1 Rhodobacterales bacterium
CACAACTTTGGCCACACCTCGGCCGAAGACCTCGCCGCGTTGGGGCAATCGCTGTTCATCCTGATCTCGGCTGCGGTGATCGCCGTCGCCGCCGTGTTCCGCCTGCTGGCCGACGACGTGCCGCTGCCGGTGCGCGAAACCTCGGGCATGGCGGTGGTCGTGTTTTCCATCGTCGTCACGCTGGGGTTGGTGGCCTGGCAACGCCGGGTTGCCGCCCAGACAGACAATCGAGTGGTGCGTGCGGACAGCCTCCATTACCTTGGCGACCTGATCCCGAACATCGGGGCGCTGATCGCCCTCTGGGCCTCGGCCCGGTATGGGCTGGGGCAGATCGATTCGGTTGTCGCCCTGGGTGCGGCAGCCCTGCTGGCTGTCGGGGCGCTGCGGATCGGCAAGGGGGCCTGGGATGCCCTGATGGACCGGCAGGCCGACCCGGCGATGATCGCCGGAGTCGGAGCGATCGCCGAAGGCTTTGCCGGGGTACATGGCTATCACGATCTGAAAACCCGCGTCGCGGGCAGCCGGGTCTTCGTCAACCTGCATATCGAACTGGACGGGGCGCAAAGCCTTGAACAGGCGCACGACATCGGCGCTGCCCTGCGTCGGGCGATCATCGCCGCCTATCCGCGCGCCGATGTGATGATCCACAAGGATCCGGTGGGGGTGGTGAAACACCCCGACGATCCCCGAGGCTGAATGCGGAGGGGGGGAAGTCAGGCGGCTTTCGCCAGCCCCCGCCCTTTCAGCAGCGCCTCGACCCCCGGCATCCGGCCCCGGAACCGCTGGTAAAGGTCCGCTGCATCCGCCGATCCGCCCGCCGACAGGATATGTTTTTCAAGCGCCTCGGCGATTTCCGGGTCGAAGGCCCCGCCGGCCTCCTTGAAGGCGTCAAAGGCATCGGCGTCCATCACTTCGGACCACATGTAGCTGTAATAGCCGCTGGAATAGCCGTCGCCGCTGAACACATGCGCGAAATGCGGCGTTGCATGACGCATCCGGATCGCATGCGGCATCCCGATTTCTTCAAGCACTTCGGCCTGTTTCTGCATCGGATCAGCGGGCGGGGCTCCTTCGTGAAACGCCAGATCGACCAGCGCACTGGCAACATATTCGACCGTGCGGAACCCCATGTCGTAAGTCGTCGCGGCCAACATCCGGTCCAGCAAGTCCTGCGGTATCGGTTCGCCGGTCTCTGCATGCGTCGCGAATTCGGCCAGCACTTCGGGCACTTCAAGCCAATGTTCGAACAACTGGCTGGGCAGTTCGACGAAATCGCGGGCGACCGAGGTGCCGCTGATCGATTCATACGTCACGTCGGACAGCATCTGATGCAACGCATGGCCGAATTCGTGAAACAGGGTGCGGGCGTCGTCGTATGACAGCAGCGCCGGTTCACCTGCGTCAGGTTCGGCAAAGTTGCAGACGTTGATGACCTGCGGACGGATGTCGCCGACCAGTTTCTGCTGGCTGCGCATGGCGCTGCACCACGCACCGGATCGTTTCGACGGACGGGCAAAGTAGTCGCCGATGAACAGGGCGACATGTTCACCATTGCGGGTCACGTCCCACAGCCGCACATCGGGGTGATAAAGCGGCCCGGTGGTCGGTGAAAACTCCAGCCCGAACAGGCGGTTGGCGCAGGCGAACGCGGCCTCGATCATCCGATCGAGCTGCAGGTAGGGTTTCAGTTCCGCCTCGTCCAGATCGTGTTCGGCGCGGCGCCGCTTCTCGGAATAATAGCGCCAGTCCCAGGGTTCCAACGGCCCGGTATGGCCGTCGCCGTGCATCATTGCCATCAGCACCTCGGCGTCCTTGGTGGCGGCGTCCACGGCGGGATCCCAGACCTGCATCAGCAGATCGCGCACCGCGCCCGGCGTGCCCGCCATTTCGGTTTCCAGCTTGTAGTCGGCAAAGCTGTCGTAGCCCAGCAGCATCGCCCGTTCCGCCCGCAACGCGAGGATTTCGGCGGCAATGCTCCGGTTATCGGTATCGCCGCCGTTGGCACCACGCGCCACCCAGGCCTCGTAGGCCTTTTGGCGCAGATCGCGGCGCGGGCTGAATTGCAGGAACGGCACGATCAAGGACCGCGACAGGGTCAAGACCGGACCGCCGCGATCCTTGCCCGCCGCCCGCGCGGTGGCGACGACGAAATCGGGCAGGCCTTTCAGGTCAGACTCGGCCAGCGACATCACCCAGTCGCGTTCGTCGGCCAGCAGGTTCTGGGTAAACGCAGTGCCAAGCACCGACAGGCGGGATTTTACCTCGGTCAGGCGGCCGGCGGCGTAGCCTTCCAATTCGGCACCCGAACGGACAAACCCGCGCCGGGTCAACAGCAGAACACGCTGTTGTTCGTCGGTCAGGTCGAGCGTTTCGTGCGCCTGCCAGAGGGTTTCGACACGGCCGAACAGGGCCGCATTGGCGGTGATTTCAGACCCGTAGGCGCTGAGCAGCGGCGCGAAATCGCGCTGCAATGCTTCGCGGGCCTTGTTGCTGTCCGCTCCGGCTACCGTGTAAAATGCGCCCAGTACCTTGCTCAGGCGATCCTCGGCCAGTTCCAGCGCCTCGATCGTGTTGCCAAATGTCGGCGCGTCGTCGGTCGCGGTGATCGCGGCGATGTTCGCGCGCGCCTGCGTCAGGGCGGCATCGACGGCGGGGGCGAAATCGGCGTCCTTGATCGTGTCGAATGGCGGCAGGCCAAAGGGGGTCGTCCAGTCGGTCAGCAGAGGGTTGGTCATCGTGTCTCCTTTGCGGCCTACCTATGCGCAAGTGCCGCAAATAACCAGTGCGGGCTAGCCGTGCCGCTGGCGCAGCCGGTGTTCAAGGCGGCGCAGGGCCAGCGACAGGGAAATCGTCATGATGAGGTAGATCAGGGCGACCACGTTATAGGTCTCGAAATAACGGAAATTCCCGGCGGCGGTGATCTTGCCCAGTTGGGTGACATCGCTGACCCCAAGCACCGACACCAGCGACGAATCCTTGACCATCGCGACGAAATCATTGCCCAGCGGTGGCAGGATCCGCCGGAACGCCTGCGGAAACACGATGTGACGGAACCGGTGCAGGGGCTTGAGGCCCAGCGCCTCGGCTGCTTCGATCTGGCCCCGCTCGATGCTTTGCAGCCCGGCGCGGAACACCTCGGCAATAAAGGCCGAATAGCCCACCGTCAGGGCGATGATCGCCCGCCACATCAGGTTGAAATCGCGGGCCCGGATCGGGTCGAGGCCAAGCACGTCGCGCAGTCCGTTGAACCCGGCCACTATCGCCGGCGACAGCACAAAGGCGACATAGAGCAAAAGCACGATGATCGGTACGCCGCGCACGATCTCGATGTAGAACCGGGCGGACTGGCGCGGCACGATGAAGCGCGACAGCGATGCGACGGCAAGCAGCAGACCCATCGCACAGGCCATGGCAAAGCTGACGAGGGTGACGAAGACCGTGATCTCGACCCCTTTGGCGAGTGTCTGAAGCACCTGAAAATAAAGGTCGTCGGCAATGACGCGGAACAGCATATAGCCAAGGATCGCCCCGGCGACGACCAGCCACCAGGGAAAATCCTTGTCAGGTTGCGATTGCAGCATCAGGTGACCGGGGCCCCGCGGGCGGAGACCTTCAGGGCGCTATTCACCCAGTTTGTAGTCCAGAAACCACTTGGTGTTCAGCGCGTCGATTGTGCCATCGGCGGCCATGTCGGCAATCGCGGCATTGATCGGCGCGACCAGATCGGACCCTTTGGGAAAGATGAATCCGAAATCCTCGGTCCCAAGTTTCTCGCCAACGATCTTGAGGCCGCCGTCGCTCGCCACGACATATCCGTTGCCCGCCGTGCCGTCGGTCAGCACGAGATCTACATCGCCGTTGCGCAGCGCCTCGACGCCCGCACCGAAGGTTTCAAACTTGATGATGCGCGGGTTGGCCTCGTCACCATCCAGCACCTCGTAGACGCCCACATAGAACGGAGTCGTGCCGGGCTGGGCGGCCATCAGCAGATCGGCATCAGCGCCGAACGACGCAGCATCGCTGAACCGTTCCTCGTCGCCACGCACCAGCATGACCATTTGCGAGGTCATGTA
>JBBQHC010000188.1:0-4034 GCA_038323615.1 Rhodobacterales bacterium
GATTTCGCCCAATGGCGGGGCCGGGTTCGGGCTGTGGGGGTTAGTCAATAAATTCACACTGGCCTTTGCGGCAGTGATCCTGCTGCCACTGCTGGAACGGGCCGGGTTTCAGGCCGGGGCAGCGCCCTCGCCCGAAAGCGCGTTGCGAATGCTGACGCTGCTATACGCGCTGGTGCCTGTGGTGCTGAAACTGGTGGCTATCGTGCTGTTGGCCCTGACCGAACTGGAGGACGATTGATGGATTTTCACGGCAAACGCTATTGGCTGGTCGGGGCAAGCGAGGGGTTGGGCCGGGCGTTGGCGCACCGGCTGCACAAGGCGGGGGCGCATGTCATCGCTTCGGCGCGGTCGCGGGATCGGCTGGATGAACTGGTGGCCGAACTGGGCGGGCGGGCGCAGGCGGTGACGGTCGATGTGGCCGATATGGAGGCGGTGAAAAACGCCATGAAAGAGGTCGGACAGATCGACGGTATGGTCTATCTGGCGGGTGTCTATTGGCCGATGGAAACGACCGAATGGGACAATGACAAGGCTGCGATGATGGGCGAGATCAACTATCTGGGCGCCTCCCGCGTCGTTGGTTCCGTGATGCCGGGCTTCGTGGCGCAGGGGCATGGGCATATTGTGCTGACCGGGTCGCTGTCGGGGTTTCGGGGCTTGCCCGGCGCGATCGGCTATTCGGCGTCCAAGGCCGGGATCATGGCGCTGGCGGAATCAATGCACTGCGATCTGCGCGGCGGGCCGATCCGGGTGCAGATCGGCAATCCGGGGTTCATCAAGACCCGGCTGACCGACAAGAACGATTTCAGGATGCCGTTCCTGATGACCCCCGAAGTCGCCGCCGAGGAGATGTTCACCCTGATGAATTCGACGGCGTTCAAACGCAGCTTTCCGCGTCTGTTCTCGTGGCTGTTCCGGGGGTCGCAGTTTTTGCCGGACTGGGTATATTACAGGCTGTTCGGCGCCTGATCGCGGCTTGCGCCAGATCAACGTCTTGGGTCAAACTGCCCTATAGTGTGCCATCGAACGTCAAATTGGAGATCTACCCATGCTGGATATTACCGCCGACAAGGTGGCCGAGGTGATCATCCTTGCCCGCGAAATAACCGACCCGACCTTGCCACGCGGGGCGCGCGAGTTTGCGCAATTCATCGACGCACTGAACGACGATGAAAAGGCGGCGCTGGTCGCGGTGTTCTGGATCGGGCGCGGTACTTTTGGCCCTGACGATCTGGACGAGGCGGTGCAATCGGCGATGGACGGGGCGACGACGCCGACCGCCAACTATCTGCTTGGGTCGCCGCATCTGGCGGACCATCTTGAAAGCGGGCTGGAAGCGTTGGGCATTTCGGCGGGCGACGCCGAGGATGATCTTTACCGCCCGTCGTAAGTGTCGAAAATGGCGCGGGCGCGGCCCCAGACGCCGGTGTCGATCTGGCTAAGTGTGCGCAAGTGCGGCAGAAGCTGGGCGGCAAAATCTTCGGAACTCTCGCGGGGCAGCAGCGACGGCAGGTTGTCGATTGCGGTCACGTCCAGTGGCGGCGTGTCGTGGACCCGCAGCGCCGGGGCATCCCATGTGGTGACCCGGTCATAGACCTTGATCGGTGAAAATTCACTGTCGGGGTCGCAGGCGATGTCGCCGATCACCGACAGGCGGCGGGGCGCCGTTTTGGCAGACATCGGCACGAAGACCGGCGTTCCGGGGCGGGCGAGGATGCAGTTCAGGAAAATTGCATGTTGCAGGATTTCCGGGAACGGCCCGCCGGATGCGGTTTCGGCCATGTCCCATTTGGTCGTGGCAACCCCGACCGCCTCGTATAGATCCGCCGCGCCGGTGCCGACCCGGCCCAAGGCGCCGATGATCAGCGCCTCAGGGATCTTGCCCAGCTTTTCCAGATCGCCGCGCAGCGTATCCTTTAACGCGGTGGCGCTGCTGAATGTGCTGACCGGCCCGGCGATTGCACCCTTCATTTGCGCGATCCAGGTCAGCAAGGCGACCGCTGCCCCCGCGTAGCCTGCCCAATAGCCAAAGGCGGCGACGCGCCGACCAGTCTCGTCCGTCAGATATTCCAGATCGTAAAGGCTGCCGCCGCCCTTGCGGAATCGTTCCAAAAGGACCTGTCCAGCGGGTTGCCCTTTGTAGGCATGGCCGAACATGATGTGGCGGTGGGTCAGCGGGGTGCCGTCGTCGGGCAGTTCTTTCAGGCCAAAGATAATCGCATCGGCGGGGGCTGCGGGCCAACTGCTGGTGGCGGCAGTGGCGCAGCCACGCGCCACATAATCGGCCAGCGGAATCGCCCGGTCGGGGCTGTCCTCGACCGTCACCTGAAACCCGGCGGCGCGCAAATCAGCGCAGCCGTCAGGGGTAATCCCGACCCGCTGTTCATGGGCGCGCTGTTCGGCCCGGACCCAGAGATGTGTCATAGCAGGCCCATTTCCCGGACCTTGGCGACGGAAGCGCGTTTGCCAAACCTGTCGGCGAAAGCGGCGAGTTTTGGGAAGGTGTCGATGTCGACGCCGTCGCCCCTGACCCAACTCGTGAGCATGTAAAGGTAAGGGTCGGCGATGCTGATCTTGTCACCCAGCACATAGGGGCCAAAGGCCACGTTGTTTTCCAGATAGGCGCAGCATTCGGTGACCGTGCGCGGGACGTTCACCTTCATGTCGTCGAATGAGGATTGTTCGGACGCCCAGCGATACCCCCGCGATTTGTGCGCGTGGGCCGGGTGCATGGTGCTGGCGAGGTAATACATCACCTCGCGCATTTTTCCTGCCTTGAACGGGTCGGTGGGGATCAGTCCCGCCGCAGGGGCAAGCGCACCGATATAGTCGAGGATCGCCCCGGTTTCGGTCAGTAACCCATCCGGGGTTTCGAGCGTCGGCACCCGGCCTTTGGGGTTGATCGCAAGGTAGGCGGGCTTGGTCTGCGCGGCCGATCTGAAATCGACCAAGACGGGCTGCCAGTCGAGGCCCGCCTCCTCAAGCGCTATCGCGACGACGATGGCAATTGTATCGCGGGCGCAGTGAAGTTTCAGCATGGCGGTTCCTCAGGAATGGGTGCGGGCATCGGCGCGGTCGGGGTGTTCCAGATGTGGGATCGCGTTAAAGCCTGCCACGATCGACCCTTGGTCGATGACGTGGATGTGGTGCAATGAGGTGTTGTGGATCGGCAGACAGATCCGCGCCAGCCGTTCCAGATCGA
The DNA here is from genome assembly GCA_038323615.1 of Rhodobacterales bacterium. Taxonomy (GTDB): domain Bacteria; phylum Pseudomonadota; class Alphaproteobacteria; order Rhodobacterales; family Rhodobacteraceae; genus JBBKXP01. The sequence continues at coordinate 3,203 of JBBQHC010000188.1, forward strand.
GGCCCAGAATGTGGCGCATCATCATCCCGATGACGCCGCCGGAGGTGATGCACAGGACCCGGCGACCGGGCACCGCCGCCTCGGCCAAGACTTCGGTAATCCGGGATTCAAAGGACGCAAAGGTTTCGTTGCCTTTGATGTCCGCCAAGTGCCAGGCCTGCATGACCTGCAACAGATGGTCGGCAAAACCGTCCGGGCCAGGTAGCGGGACGCCGTGCGTGTCACGCAGGGCAGCGGCAAGGTTGAGGTAATCCATCTCGTTCAGACGCGGGTCGATTTTCGGGTCTGCATGGCCCATCGCTGCGGCGGTCTGGCGGTGGCGGCGCAGGCTGCCCGACAGCACCAGATCGTAGGTTTCGCCACGGTCGCGCAGCCAGTCACCCAGCCAGCCCGCTTGGGTGTAGCCCAGCGGCGACAGGTTGTCGTAGGTATCTTCGTCCTGTGCGCCCTGCGTGGCCTGTCCGTGCCTGACCAGTGTGATTTGTCCCATGTGGTTTTCGTAGTGGTTTGCGCCCGGTTGGGCAATGGCGGGACGTCGCGAAATGACGGTGCCTCACAAGTGAAATCCGCATTTGGCGGAATTCACCGAAGTGGGAGCAATCTTTGCTAAAAGTAGGTGATGGGGCGCATTTTCTTGGCCCTCTGTCGTTTGTGGGCTTTGGAGATTTGGGGCGTCATGGTCTAAGGTCTTAACGCTAACGGGAGCAGCACCATGTCTGATCGGATCCGCTTTGTTTTGGATGGCAAGGATGTCGAGGCCGACAAGGGCCAGACCATCTGGGAGGTCGCCAAGGCCCAAGGCACCACGATCCCGCATTTATGCCACAAGGAT
>JBBQHC010000189.1:0-4026 GCA_038323615.1 Rhodobacterales bacterium
TCAGCCCGTCAAGGCCACCGATGGACCGGCCCCATTTCAACGCCACCAGATAATCCTCGACACAGAGCATCGACGGCGTGTTGATCGTTTCGCCCCGGAAAATCCCGTCGATCAGTTTGCCTTTCGACGTCAGGCGGAAAATCTTCGGCAGCGGCCATGCGGGCACATAGCTTTGCAGCCGGGCGACGGCGCGGGGCGACAAGACGAGCATCCCATGCGCACCTTCGCCGCCCATCACTTTTTGCCAGCTGAACGTCACCACATCCAGCTTGTCCCACGGCAAATCCTGCGCGAACGCAGCACTGGTCGCATCGCAGATCGTCAGTCCGGCACGGTTCGCCGGGATCATATCACCATGCGGCATCCGCACGCCGGACGTGGTGCCGTTCCACGTGAACACAACGTCGTTGTCGTAATCCAGTGCCGCCATATCGACGATGTCGCCGTAAGGTGCCTCATGCACGCCGGCGTCGATTTTTAATTGCTTGACCACATCCGTGACCCAGCCCGCGCCAAAGCTTTCCCAGGCGACCATCTCGGCCCGGCGTTCGCCGAGCAGCGACCACAGAGCCATTTCGACGGCCCCGGTATCGGAGGCCGGCACGATCCCGATCAGGTAATCCGCCGGGATGCGCAACACCTCGCGGGTCAGGTCGATCGCCTCGGCCAATTTGGCCTTGCCGATGCCTGCCCGATGCGAACGGCCAAGCGGCGCGTCCGACAGGGCATCGAGGGTCCATTGAGGGGGTTTGGCACAGGGGCCGGATGAAAAACGCGGATTCGCCGGTTTCAGCGCGGGGCGTTTGCCCGCGGTCATGGTCGTCATTGCTGCTATCCTTCCAGATAAGCGCCCTTCGTTGGGGAAGGGTGTCCCACTGGCGCAAATACTTCGACGGCAGGACGCCGACAAGTGGGAAATCGGTCGGTGGCGGTGGCCAGAGGACAAAATGCGTCGGCAGGTGACGATCAGCGGCATTTTCCGGCTTTGGATTACCGCTGTTCAGGTCGCTATTGTCGAGACAGTGTTTGACCAAGGAAACGACATGCAAACGGTGTTGACCCACGAGACCACGATCCGCGTCGGGCTGTTTCTCGGCCTGCTTGGTCTGATGGCCCTGTGGGAAATTGCGGCGCCGCAACGCCGCCTTGAACTGCCCCGTGTTCTGCGGTGGAGCAACAATCTGGCACTGGTTTTCGTCGATACCGCCATTTTGCGGCTGGTGCTGCCGACACTGGCGGTGGGCGTCGCGATTATCGCACATGATCGCGGATGGGGTCTGTTCAATTTGCTCGGCTGGCCGCTTTGGGTCAAAGGCCTGCTGGCCATATTGGTCCTCGACCTGGCGATCTACGGGCAGCACATCGTCTTTCACAAGGTGCCGGTGCTCTGGCGGATGCACCGGATGCACCATTCGGATCCGGATTTCGATGTGACGACAGGTGTGCGGTTTCATCCGCTGGAAATCCTGTTGTCGATGCTGATCAAAATGGCGCTGGTCGCCGCCTTGGGTGCGGACCCCGCTGCGGTGATCCTGTTTGAACTCATCCTCAGTGCCGGGGCGCTGTTCAGCCATGCCAATATCCGCTTGCCCCAGCGGCTGGACCGGGCCTTGCGTCTGGTTGTCGTCACCCCCGACATGCACCGGATTCACCACTCCGAAGTGCGCCGTGAAACCGACAGCAATTACGGGTTTTCGGTGACCTGGTGGGACCGCCTGTTCGGCACCTACCGGGTTGCCGCCAAGGCCGGACAGCAGGGAATTCGGTTCGGCATCGGGGCCTTCGGATCGCGGCGCGAGCAATGGCTGGATCAGCTTTTCGTCCAGCCCCTGCGTGACCCCGACGATGACAGCAAGGCACCGCGCCCCTGATCTTGACCCATCTGGCCAACGGCGCCGGAACAGGCTAGCCCGGCTGCACCCGTATCGCCCAAAGGTGTGCCCATGTTCATCGTTACCCTTCTCTCTGCGCCCGCCGAACGCAGACTGTCCGCAGCACTTGTCGACAACCTGCGTAACGCTTGGGGCGGCGGCGATGCGATGTGGCTGTCGGTCGACGAAGCGGCGGAATTTGCGATTCCGTCGATCCCCGATAATCGGTGGGGGATCTGGCAGGCGATGCAGGATTCCGCCGTCGATCTGATCGTCCAGCCCACCGCGAACCGCCGCAAAAAGATGCTGCTGGCCGATATGGACAGCACGATGATCCGTCAGGAATGTATCGACGAACTGGCGGTTCAGGCGGGTGTCGGCGACCGGGTTGCCGCCATCACCGCCCGGGCGATGAACGGCGAACTGGATTTCGAGGCGGCGCTGATCGAACGGGTCGGCCTGCTCAAGGGCCTGCCGGAATCGGTCATCGACACGGTGCTGGCGGAACGCATCACGCTGATGCCGGGGGGCTATGAACTGGTCCAGACGATGAAGGCGAATGGGGCATATGCGGTGTTGGTGTCGGGCGGTTTCACCGCATTTGCGACCAGAATCGCCGCCGCGCTCGGCTTCGACGAAAACCGCGCCAATACGCTGCTGATCGAGAACGGCAAACTGACCGGCGACGTTGCCCGTCCAATTCTGGGCCGCGATGCCAAGGTCGCGGCGCTGGACGACATCACCGCCCGGCTCGGCCTGAGCGCCGCCGATGTGCTGGCGGTGGGCGACGGCGCCAATGATCTGGGAATGCTGGGGCGGGCAGGCGCCGGGATCGCGCTGCACGCCAAACCGACGGTGCAGGATCAGTGTGACCTGCGGATCAACCACGGCGACCTGACTGCGCTGCTGTTCCTCCAAGGTTATGCCCGCATCGATTTCGTGACCTGACACATGCTCGAAGTCACCCCCGACATCCTTGCCCTGCTGATGGGCGCGGCCTTTGTTGCCGGGTTTGTCGATTCGATTGCCGGGGGTGGCGGTCTGATCACCCTGCCGGTGTTGATCCTTGCCGGAGCGCCGCCAGTGACAGCGCTGGCGACCAACAAGGTGCAGGGCGTGTTCGGCGCCGCGATGTCCGCCGTCACCTATGCCCGTGGCGGCCATGTCGATCTGCGCCGCCAGTTCCGCCCCGCCGGTATCGCCTTTGGCGCCGCGATTGCCGGGGCGCTGCTGGCGTCCCATTTGTCGACCGACCTGATCCGGCTGGGTCTGCCGGTGCTGCTGATCGGGATCGCCCTGTTTTTCGCGATCAAGCCGGGGCTGGACGACATCGACCGCGCGCAGCGGATCACGTCGGCGTTGTTCGTCGTCACCTTGGTCCCGCTGGTCGGATTTTATGACGGGCTGGTCGGGCCGGGGGCCGGGGCGTTCTATATGATCGGTTTTGTGGCGCTGACGGGTTTTGGCGTGCTGCGCGCCACCGCCCATACCAAACTGCTGAATTTTGCCAGCAATCTGGGCGGCCTCCTGACCTTTGCCGTGGTGGCCAGCCCGTGGTGGCTGGTCGGCCTGAGCATGGGGGTGGCACAAATGGCGGGGGCCTACGTCGGCAGCCGGACCGCGATGCGGATCGGGTCACGGCTGATCAAACCGGTGTTGGTGATCGCCGCCACCGTGCTGGCGCTGAAATTGCTGTGGGATATTTGGGCGGTATGACGGTCGGGCCTTGCGCCCCCGCGCCGCGCCGCTAGACTTAGAACCATTCTAAATCGGAGCCTTCCATGATCCCCGGCCTGACCAACCGCCGCCGTTTCCGCGACCTGACCGAACAAGAGGTGCTGGCGCTGGCCATTTCGTCCGAAGAGGACGACGGGCGGATTTATCGCAGCTACGCCGAAATGCTGCGCAAGGATTATCCCGCCTCGGCGTCGGTGTTCGATGGCATGGCCAAGGAGGAAGACACCCACCGCCAGCGCCTGATCGACCTGCATCAGCGCCGCTTTGGCGAGGTGATCCCGCTGATCCGGCGCGAACATGTGTCGGGGTTCTATGCCCGCCGTCCGGTCTGGTTGATGTCCAATCTGGGGCTGGAACGGATCCGCGACGAGGCGGCACAAATGGAGCGTGACGCCGAGCGGTTCTATCTGACCGCCGC
>JBBQHC010000190.1:0-4007 GCA_038323615.1 Rhodobacterales bacterium
GAGATCCCACCATTCGGCAGCCATCGCCTCGAACTTGGCAATCTCGGTCGGGTCGATGGTGGTCTGCATTGCAGGTGTCCCTTTGGCTGGTAAGGTTGGGGCCGTGTAAAGTTACGTCAGACAACATAGGGCGGTGATGGACAAGGTCTCGGGTCAAAATAGCGCAGGGGCGCATCTGTATCCGGCGATCGACCCGTTCGATCAGCGGATGCTGGACGTGGGCGACGGACATCGCATTTATGTCGAACAATGCGGGCGGGCGGATGGGATTCCGGTCGTTGTGCTGCATGGCGGCCCCGGGGGCGGTTGCAGCCCCGCGATGCGTCGCTATTTCGATCCTGCGGTCTATCGCGTGATCCTGTTGGACCAGCGCGGTTGTGGCCGTTCGCGCCCGCATGCGTCGGTCGATGCGAACACGACCTGGCATCTGGTCGCTGATATCGAACTGATCCGCAGCACGCTGGGGATCGACCAATGGATCGTGTTCGGCGGCAGCTGGGGGGCGACGCTGGCGCTGGTTTATGGGCAGGAACATCCGGACCGGGTTCTGGCCCTGATCCTGCGCGGCGTGTTCCTGATGACCCAATCCGAGCTTGACTGGTTCTATGGCGGCGGCGCGGGCCGGTTCTGGCCCGACCTTTGGGCGAAATTCACCGCCCCGATCCCCCAAGACGAACGCACCGACATGATCGCCGCCTATCACCGGCGCCTGTTTTGCGGCGATAGTGCCATCGAAATTCGCCATGCGCGGGTTTGGGCAGCATGGGAAAATGCGCTGGCGTCGATCATGTCGGATGGGGTGACGGGCGACGGCCCCGCCGATTACGCCCGCGCCTTTGCCCGGATCGAAAACCATTATTTCGTCAACAGCGGGTTTCTGACCGCCGACCAGCAAATCATGGCGCGGATGGACCGGATCGCGCATATCCCCGGTGTGATTGTGCAGGGGCGTTACGATATGATCTGCCCGCCGGTCGCCGCGTATCATCTGGCTGCCGCCTGGCCCAATGCCCGGCTGGAGCTGATCGCGCGGGCCGGGCATGCCCTGTCAGAGCCGGGGACCAGCGCCGAATTGGTCCGCACGATGGATGCTTTGCCCGCTGAATTGGCCCGTTGAAACAGTGGCCTTTACAGGTGCCCCGTTTTTGTTAACCTGAGAGTCAATAACGGAGGTGTCGCACGCGTGAATTCGGTTGTCAGGATCATTCTGCAACGCCTCGCGCTTGGCCTGTTGACGCTGTTGATCGTGTCCATCGTCATTTTTGTTGCCGTCAACCTGCTGCCCGGCGACTTTGCCGAGGCGATATTGGGCCAAGGCGCCACGCCCGAGGCTGTCGCGTCGATCCGGCGTGATCTGGGCCTCGATCAGCCGATGGTCGTGCGCTATTTCACCTGGCTGGCCGATGCTGCGCGGGGCGATCTGGGCAGCAGTTTCGCCAATGCCAACTTTGCGTCCTTTACCGGCACCACGTCGGGGGCCAAGACGGTGTTGCAGCAGATCGCGCCGCGGTTCGCGAACACGATGTTTCTGGCCGGGGTGACGGCGGTGATTGCGGTGCCGATCTCGGTCGGTCTGGGTATTCTGGCCGCGCTTTACCGCAATTCGGTGTTCGACCGGGTCGCCAACGTCGCCACGCTCACATCGATTTCCAGCCCCGAGTTCTTTCTGGCCTATGTGCTGATCCTGTTTCTGGCGGTGCTGAACCCGATCCTGCCGTCGCTGTCCAACATTTACGACGGCATGGCGTTTTCCGACCGGCTTGAGAAAACCCTGTTGCCGGCGCTGACCCTGACCCTGGTCGTCATTGCCCATATGATGCGGATGACGCGGGCGGCGATCATCAACCTGCTAGCGTCGCCCTATATCGAAATGGCCCGGCTCAAGGGCCTGTCGCCAATGCGCGTTATTGTCCGCCACGCGCTGCCCAACGCGCTGGCACCAATCATCAACGTGATCGCGCTGAACCTGGCCTATCTGATCACCGGCGTCGTCGTTGTCGAGGTGGTGTTCGTCTATCCCGGTATCGGGCAGTTGTTCGTCGATGCGGTGAAAAACCGCGATATTCCGGTGGTGCAGGCCAGCTGCCTGATCTTTGCCGCCGCCTATATCCTGCTGAACCTGACCGCTGATATCCTGTCGATCCTGTCCAATCCGCGTCTGCGGCATCCGAAATGACGTGGTGCCTGACATGACCTGGTGGATGTGGATCATCGCGGTTCTGGCCGGGGCGGCGGTTGTCGGCTGGGGGTTCCGGGCGGCAGGACAGGCGGCGGGCAATCGCCCGTATTTCCGCGACATGACATTCGGCGTCGCGTTTGGCTATGCGCTGGGCGCGTTTGCGGTGATCGGCGCGGTCTGGATGTATGTCCTGTCGCTCAGTTCCGACCCCGCCGTGGCGAACGAGTTCTTTTTCTTCGGCGTTCTGGTGAATTTCCTGATCGTCGCCGCCATTGCCGCCTGGCTGTTCCGCCTTTTGGGCCGCGCTGTCGGGACGCATGGCAGTCGAAAACTGTTCCGGGCGATGCCGCTGACCGCATCGTTCGGCGTGCTGACGATCATCATTTACGCGATATTGGCGATTTTTGCCGGAGCGATCGCGCCCTATGGGCAGGAACAGATCCTTGGTGCGGCCAACGTCGTTCCGGGCGGGATCGTCGAACTGGGCGGCAATCCGGCCTATCCCTTGGGCACTGACCAGATTGGTCGGGATATTCTGTCGCGGCTGATCTACGGGGCGCAGAACACGGTCGGGATCGCCTTTGCGACGACCTGCATCGCATTCTTTCTGGGCGGATCGCTGGGGTTTTTGGCGGCGACCCTGGGCGGTTGGCTGGATCAGGCCCTAAGCCGCGCCGTTGACGTGCTGATGGCGATTCCATCGCTGATTTTCGCCCTGCTGCTGATGACCATCGCGTCGGTCTGGGCCGGTGGCGACAAGTTTATTCTGACCCTCTACATGGTCCTGATCATCGCCCTGATCGACAGCACGCGGGTGTTTCGCCTTGCCCGCGCTGTCGGGCAAAGCATCGTCGTGATGGACTATATCGAGGCGGCGAAACTGCGGGGCGAGGGCCTGAGCTATATCATCTTCAAGGAAATCCTGCCGAATGCCACCGCGCCCCTGCTGGCCGAGTTCGGCTTGCGGTTCTGTTTCGTGTTCCTGACCATCGCGTCGCTGTCGTTCCTTGGGGTCGGTATCCAGCCGCCGCTTGCGGACTGGGGCACGATGGTGTCGGACCTGAAGAACTTCATCAACTTTGCCTCATTTGCGCCGCGCGTCGCCGCCGCACCCCTGCTGGCCGCCGGGGCCATCGCGGTGCTGACTGTCGCCGTCAATTTTGTCGTCGACTGGATGCTGCACCGCAGTTCGGGGCTCAAGGAATGAATGCACCACTGGTCAAAATCCGCGGTCTCAAGCTGGAAGGACGCAGCGACGAGGAATGGATCCCGATCATCAACGGCGTCGATCTGGATCTGGAAAAGGGCGAGGTTCTGGGGCTGATCGGCGAATCTGGGGCCGGCAAATCCACCCTTGGGCTGGCAGCAATGGGGTTCTGTCGCGGCGGCGTGCGGATTTCTGCGGGGACGGTCGAATTTGACGGGATCGACCTGCTGACCGCATCCGCCGCGACCAAACGTGACCTGCTGGGCAAGCGCATCGCCTATGTCGCGCAATCGGCGGCGGCGAGTTTCAACCCGGCGCACCGGATCATCGACCAGCACACCGAGGGCCCGGTGCAGCATGGCGTTTCGGGGCGTGCCGAGAGCATCGCCGACGGGATCGAACTGTATCGCCGCCTGCGCCTGCCGAATCCCGACGAGATCGGGTTTCGCTATCCGCATCAGGTGTCGGGCGGGCAGTTGCAGCGCGCGATGACCGCGATGGCGATGTCCTGTCGCCCCGATCTGATCATCTTCGATGAGCCGACCACCGCGCTCGATGTGACGACACAGGTCGAGGTCCTGGTATCGATCCGACAAGCCATCAAGGAACATGGCGCAGCCG
>JBBQHC010000191.1:0-4001 GCA_038323615.1 Rhodobacterales bacterium
ACCGGCGCAAGGATCAGGATCGCGAAAGGATTGTTCAGCCCGCCGCTGAGGAACAGCAGAATTCCAAGCTGCAACAGGTCGAACAGCAGCATCAGCGTCGCTTCGCGTTCGTTCAGCCGCCGGTTTGACGGAAACAGGAACGCCGCCGTGATATTGGCAAGGGCCGAGGTGGCGATGGCTGCTCCGGCCAATCCCAGCGGGATCGTAAGGTCATAGACCAGCACGGCAACCCCGACCGCCACGATCTGCCCGACGATGGCGATCCAGCGCAGCGTCACATAGGTGCGCAAGCGAACCCAGTTGCTGAAACGCTGGTCCTGAAACAGGGCGATGTCGGAAACAGCCATGCTTTGCCCTGTTTCAATTGAAACCTGAACCGCTCTAGCGCAAGTGTGACAAGCTGGCCACTTGTTAAATCGTCGCGCAGGGTCGATCAACCGATCAGCAAAATCAGAGGTCCGCCATGTCGTCCCGCCCCATCGCCCTTGCCGCTACCGCCGCCGTCGCCACCCTGATCGTCGGGTCGTTCGTCGCCGTCCAGATCTGGCGCCCCGCCAATGCTTTCGAGGCCTGCGCCGGATCGCAGGCCGCCGGCGGGGCCATCGGCGGGCCGTTCACGCTGGTCGATCAGAGCGGCGCAACGGTCACCGATACCGATGTGCTGACCGAACCGAGTCTGATCTATTTCGGCTTTACCTTGTGCCCCGACGTCTGCCCCATCGACACCGCCCGCAACGCCGAGGCTATCGTTTTGCTGTCGGAACAGGGGATCAGCGCGACGCCTGTGTTCATCACTGTCGACCCCGCGCGTGACACGCCCGAAGTCCTGGCCGATTATACCGCCAATTTCGGCGTCGGCATGATCGGCCTGACCGGGACTGAAGAACAGATCGCCGCTGCCGCCCGCGCCTACAAGACATATTATCCAGGCGAGCCGGACGGTGACCCGGACGACTATCAGGTCGACCACATGGCGTTCACTTACATCTGGATACCCGGTCACGGCGTTGTCGATTTCGTTCGGGGCGAGGCGACGGCCGAAGACATCGCCGCCCGTGTCACCTGTTTCACCGCCGCGGCGTGATCGACCTGGCATGATTGACCCCAAGGGGGGGTCAGCCTACCTCTGCCCAGATTGAAATTGCAGGGGCAGAGGCGATGCAAACCGATACGATGACCACCGGCACGATGACCTTGGGCGACGATCCGACCCTGCTGCTGGTCGACGATGACGAAGCGTTTCTGAAACGGCTGGAAAGGGCGATGGAAAAGCGCGGCTTTGCCGTCGCCACCGCCGGTTCCGTCGCCGAGGGCAAGGCCAGCGCCATCGCCCGGCCGCCCGCTTACGCAGTGGTCGATCTGCGGCTTGAGGATGGCAACGGGCTGGACGTTGTCGAGGTGCTGCGCAGCCAGCGCCCCGATTGCAAGATCGTCGTACTGACGGGTTACGGGGCCATCGCCACCGCTGTTGCCGCCGTCAAGATCGGCGCGACCGATTACCTGTCGAAACCTGCCGATGCCAATGACATCGTCAATGCCCTGCTTTCCACCGGCGGTGACTTGCCACCGCCCCCGGAAAACCCGATGAGCGCTGATCGGGTCCGCTGGGAACACATCCAGCGAGTCTACGAGTTGTGCGACCGCAACGTCAGCGAAACCGCCCGGCGGTTGTCGATGCACCGGCGCACGCTGCAACGGATACTGGCCAAACGCAGCCCCAGGTAGGGGCGAGCCCGGATAGTTTGCGCGGATCGTGCTGCCATCTGTCAACAGTCGGTCAATCAAGGTGGCGCAGGTTAACGCGCTTTGCGATTTAACTGAAACAGAGGTATCGCAAATCGCGTCTCGTCGAAGGGAGAGGCAGCGAATGGCGATCCGGTCAAACGCAAAGCGCTTTAGGGTCGGCATTTCCTGACTTGAAATAAATTTCAGCCCCGCGCACTCTGCCACCATAATTCAACGAACGGGACTTTTTTGATGTGGGATTTTTCGATGGGCACGGCGCTGGGAATCATGCGCAAGACCGCACCTTTCATCGTTTTTCGGATGGTCGTCTACTTCGGGATCGCGGTTACCTACGTTCTGGTCACGGGGACGGGTGCTGGTGTCGGCTACGGCATCGGCGGTTTTGGCACGGATGATTTTCGCGCCTCGTCAACCATGTGGGGCGGAATCGCCGGGTTTGGCCTGACCGCCGGGGTGATCTATTTCCTGCGTGAATACCTGCTCTATGTGGTCAAGGCCGGGCATATCGCTGTCATGGTCGAAATTCTGGACGGGCGCGAATTGCCCGGCGGCAAAGGCCAGATCGCCTACGCCAGCCAGATCGTGCGCGAACGGTTCACCGAAGCCTCCGTACTGTTCGGCATCGATCAACTGGTCAAGGGCGTAGTCAACACGATCACCGGGCTGGTCCAGGGGCTGATGAATTTCCTGCCGATTCCGGGCCTGCAAAGCCTTATGGGCGTGGTCCGCGCCTACCTCAAACTGGCGGTCGGCCTGATCGACGAGGTGATCCTCGCCCATGCGATCCGGCACCGCAGCGACAACCCCTGGGGGTCCGCGAAAGAAGCGCTCGTGTTGTATGGCCAGAATGCCGGACCGATGCTGAAAAACGCCGCATGGCTGACCCTGTTCACCTATGGGCTGTCGCTGATCGTGTTCTTACTGATGCTCGCCCCGGCGGCAGCAATCGTCTACGTCATGCCGGGCGCATGGTCGGCAGGTGGTGTCGTGTTCGCGCTGTTGTTCGCATGGGCTGTCAAGGTTGCTTTGATCGAACCCTTTGCAATCGCCTGCCTGTTACAGGCGTTTTTCAAGATCACCGACGGCCAGCAACCCAATCCGGCATGGGAGGCCAAGCTGGAAGGCGCGTCGTCCAAGTTCAAGAAACTGGGCGAACGGGCGATGGGCTGGGCGACCGGCGGGCGAAAGATGCCAGAGGCCGAACCCGCTTAGAATGCCTTGAACGTCAGCGTCGTCAGTGTACGCTCGATCCCGTCGATACCTGTCACCGCTGCGTTGATGAAGTGGCCGACATCGGCATCGGCAGGAATGTACATCTTCATCAGCAGATCGAATTCGCCGCTGGTCGAATACAGTTCGGAATGGATTTCTTTCAGCGCGACGGCGTCGGCTACTGCATAGGTGGTGCCGGGACGGCAACGGATCTGGACAAAGACGCAGGTGGACATGGTGGGGGCCTTTCGGTTTGGCGCAGGCTGACATGGGCGCGGGTCCGCTGCAAGACGCTTGGCCTGCCGCCCCCCTGCCCCTATAAGCCGCCTCGAACCATAAGGGAGACGCGCATGCGGACCGCAACAATCAGCCGCAAGACCGCCGAAACCGACATCTCGGTCAGCATCAATCTGGACGGCACCGGGACTTACGACAACCAGACGGGTGTGGGATTTTTTGACCACATGCTGGACCAGTTGGCGCGGCATTCCCTTGTCGACCTGGTGGTGCAGGCCACAGGCGATCTGCATATCGACGATCACCACACGGTCGAGGATGTGGGCATTGCGCTGGGGCAGGCCCTTGCCACCGCCTTGGGCGACAAAAAGGGCATCCGCCGCTACGGCGAATGTCATCTGCCGATGGATGATGCACAAGTGCGCTGTGCGCTGGATCTGTCCGCCCGCCCCTATCTGGTCTGGAATCTGCAAATGCCGTCGCCCAAAATCGGCAGTTTTGACACCGAACTGGTGCGCGAATTCTTTCAGGCCTTTGCCACCCATGGCGGGATCACCCTTCACATCGACCAGTTACACGGTTTCAACAGCCACCACATCGCCGAGGCGACGTTCAAGGCGGTGGCGCGGGCATTGCGGACGGCGGTCGAGGTTGATCCGCGCAAAGCGGACGCCATCCCGTCGACCAAGGGATCGCTGTGACCACTGCGCTGATCGACTATGATTCCGGCAACCTCCATTCGGCACAAAAGGCGTTCGAGCGGATGGCGGCAGAGGGTCGGCATGGCGCAGTCATCGTCACATCTG
>JBBQHC010000192.1:0-3966 GCA_038323615.1 Rhodobacterales bacterium
CGACGTGGTGAACAAGGTTTACGAGGGCGGGCTGACCATCGTCGACCGGCTCAAAGACGGTCACATCGCGCTGGTGATGAACACCACCGAAGGGTCACAGGCCGTCGAGGATTCCCGCGACATCCGCGCCGTCGCCCTCTACGATAAGATCCCCTATTTCACCACGGCCGCGGCGTCACATGCAGCGGCCTTGGCGATGCGGGCGCGGGAAGAAGGCGATGTCGGGGTGCGGGCGTTGCAGGGGTAGGACAGCGCCCAGAATGCGTATTTTGGCGCGATCGGGCCGGGCTCCAACCCGGCCCACTCGGGATCCGCTACCCCAACAGCGCCTTTTTCCGCTCATCGTATTCCTTCTGATCCAGTTCGCCCTTGGCGAAGCGCAGATTTAACATATCCAACGCTGCATTCGACGACATAGTCGCGGGGCTGACACCCATCCAACGGACCAACGCCACAATCCCGACAATCAGCGCAGCCAGCATGACCAGCATAAAGATCGGTCCCATGATGCCGTACCCATCGAATCCCATATGTTGGTAACCGTAGCCGCGATAGTCGGTGGTCTGAGCCGACGCCGGAATGGCGGACGCCAGCACCAGCACCGATGACAGTTTCCAGATAGTCTTCATTTGAACGGTCCATTTATGCGCCCACCCCGCCCTCGGCGAGGTCGCAGGCCCGGTAAAGCTAACAGGACCCATCGCGCGCCACGTTGACCCATATCAACTCCGAACCGATCGTTATCAGTGCTACCGCTTACGCGGCGACTTTCCTGCGACGTCACGGATCAACCTGCTAACCAGTTCCATCATCACTGCCCTAGCGCGCCATTTCCGGTCACCGGACGTTCTGGTACCTTTTGCCGATCGCAAACCGGGCGGTCCCTACCCGGTCTCTCCTCCAGATGCAGTTTCATTTCGATCAGCACCTTTTGGAGCGCCGTGGTCTCGCGCAAAAGCCGCTTGGCCTCGTTGACCGAGATGACGCCGTCCTCGATCGACAACTGATATTCGCCCATCAACATCGCGAACCTTTGGGCCAGCGCGATGACGTCCGAATTGACCCCGCCGCGCGAATTCCTGGAGGTCTCGTCAAAGCCGAGGGTGATCCCGCGCAATTCGGCCAGCGCAGAGGTCACGTGCGGATAGCCCGCCGCCGCCTCCAACGCCGCCACCGCATCGACCGGCATGAACCGGTCGGCATGTTCGTCAGCGTCCGAATAGTAGCGCCCCAGCGTCGCCTTTGACTTGCCCGTCAGCTTGCACGCGGCTTCGATCCCGACATCTTTGACCAGAGCCTCGCTGTGTTTCTTCAGGTACCTGCCCAAAATCGCCATATTGCCCTCGTCCGCACAAAAACCGCCGGGGAAACCCGCAATTCTTTTGCCATTAGGCAAATCCAAACGCTTGTCATTGATAAATCAGTACCCGCATCGCGGGTAGGTTAACGAGTAACGGGGGCCCCATCGGTTCCCGCAGGATCAGGGGCGGCGATCCCATCTGCCGTGCGTCCTCGCTCATCTTCGGGCGGATTGGACGGCACGTCGCGGTCCCTGATCCACAGTTCTCAACCCTCCCGCCCCTTGCGTTCTGGGCCACGACGGGGCACCAGATTGGACTATGGCCAAGCTCTATTTCAATTATTCCACGATGAACGCGGGTAAATCGACGGTGCTGTTGCAGGCCTCGCACAACTATGTCGAACGCGGGATGCAAACCTATCTGTTGACCGCCCAGTTCGACAATCGCGCCGGGGCGGGCCGGATCGCGTCGCGCATCGGAATCGGTGCGGATGCCGACACCTTTGCGCCCGGCGAAGACCTGTTCGCCAAGATCGCCGCCCGCCTTGCTGCCGCCCCCTGCGCCTGCGTTTTCATCGACGAGGCGCAGTTTCTGGACCCCGATCAGGTCTGGCAACTGGCCCGCGCGGTCGATGACCTGAACGTACCGGTCATGTGTTTTGGGCTGCGGGTCGATTTTCTGGGCGAGCTGTTTCCGGGCTCCGCCGCCCTGCTGGCGATTTCGGATGAAATGCGCGAGGTGCGCACGATTTGCCATTGCGGGAAAAAGGCGACGATGGTCGTCAGGAACGGACCGGACGGCACCGCGTTGACCAGCGGCGATCAGGTGTCGATCGGCGGCAACGACCGCTATGTCTCGCTTTGCCGCAAACACTGGCTTGCGGCAGTTGACGACAAGCCGATCTCTTAACCCCTTCTTTTGGCAAAAAATATTCCGGGGGGAGGCGCACAGCGCCGGGCGGCAGCGCCCCCTAAGGCGGAATGATTTTCAATTCAATCGCAATGCGCCCCAAGGTCGGGCGATTTGCGATGCTGCTGCTTCAATCAAAGGCATTCCGCGCTAGTTCACCGGTGTCAGCAGATCCCGCCCTTCGGCCCATGCCACGATATTATCCAACGCCAGTAGCCCCATCGCGATCCGGGTTTCGACCGTAGCGCTGCCCAGATGCGGCAGCAGCACGCAGTTTTCCAGCGCCCGCAACCGTTCCGGCACCTGCGGTTCGTTTTCGTAAACGTCCAGCCCGGCCCCGGCGATGGCGCCGCGTTCCAGTGCGTCGATCAGCGCGGTTTCATCGACCACCTCGCCCCGGCTGATGTTGATGAAGATGCCTGTGGACTTCATCGCCGCAAGGGCGGCAGCGTCGATCAAATGCGTCGTATCGGCCCCGCCCGGCGTCGTCACCACGACAAAATCCGCTGCCATCGCCTCGGCCAATGTGCCGACCTGCCGCGCCGGCATATCTACCGTTTTGGCAGAGCGGTTGTAGAATACCACCGGCATCCCGAACCCGTAGTGCGCCCGGTGCGCCACCGCCTGCCCGATCCGGCCCATGCCGATGATGCCGATGGTCTTGCCCGTCACATGGATGCCAAGTATCCCTTTCGGCCCAAATCCACCCCAGTTGCCGGATCGCACCAGCCGTTCGCCCTCGCCTGCCCGCCGCGCGGTGGCCAGCAGCAGGGTCATGCCGATATCGGCGGTGGCGTCGGTCAGCACGTCGGGGGTATTGGTCACGGCGACGCCGTGGGCACGGGCGGCAGCGGCGTCGATATGGTTATAGCCGACACCAAAGTTGCCCAGCACCTTGCACCGGATCGCCCCTTTGGCGGCGTCAAAGGCCGCAGCACTGAACAAGTCGCCCAGCGTCGGCAGAATTGCGTCATAGTCGCGCAGCGCCTGCGTCGCCTCGTCAAGTGTCAGGCCGGTGGAATGCTCGCGGACCGTGGTGTCAAACCGGGCGCGGGCCTGATCCAGCACCACATCGGAAATACGGCGGGTAATCAGCAGCTTTTTCAATGCAATCGCCCCCCCAACGGCACTTCATGACCGGGGCCGACAAGGACCACCGCGCCGTTTTCATCGGGGATGCCCAGTACCAGCACTTCGGAGATGAACTTGCCGATCTGGCGGGGCGGAAAGTTGACCACGGCCAGCACCTGCCGCCCGATGAGCCCTTCCGGCGTGTAATGCGTGGTGATCTGGGCCGAGGATCGTTTCTCCCCGATCTCGCCGCCAAAATCGACCCAGAGCTTGATCGCCGGTTTGCGGGCTTCGGGGTAGGGTTCGGCGCGGGTAATGCGCCCCACCCGAATGTCCACTTTCATGAAATCGTCGAACGAAATCTCAGCCACGTGACAACTCCCTTGACCGATCGGCCGCCGCTGCAACCGCGCGGGTCAGCAGCGCCGGAAAACCGAATTCTGCGTCCATCAAAACCTCCAATGCCGCCTGCGTCGTGCCGTTGGGCGATGTCACGTTGACGCGCAACTGATCCGGCCCCTCGTCCGCGTCCTCGGCCAGTTGACCGGCGCCGCCGACTGTTGCCTTGGCCAATGTCATCGCCAGTTCGGGCGCCAGCCCCTGCGCCACCCCGGCGGCGGCAAGGGTTTCGATCAGGTGGAACACATAGGCCGGACCAGAACCTGACACCGCAGTGACTGCATCC
>JBBQHC010000193.1:0-3921 GCA_038323615.1 Rhodobacterales bacterium
GCGGGCGCGTCGAGCTGCCAGCCTTTGTCTTCCGCCAGCCGCCGGACCAGCGAATAGCCGTTGGAATGCACCCCCGAACTGGCAAGTCCGAGCAGCACCTGCCCGGGTGCAACCCGTTCACCGGTGAGCTGTTCGCCGCGCTCGACCGCGCCGACGCAGAAGCCCGCGAGATCGTAGTCGCCGGGCACATACATCCCCGGCATTTCCGCCGTCTCACCGCCGATCAGGGCGCAACCGGATAGGGCGCAGCCATCGGCAATGCCGGTGATGATCCGGGTGGCCCGGTCCAGATCCAGCTTGCCGGTGGCGAAATAATCAAGGAAAAACAGCGGTTCCGCACCTTGGCAGACCAGATCGTTGACGCACATCGCGACCAGGTCGATGCCGATGCTGTCAACGTGGCCGGTATCGATGGCGATGCGCAGCTTGGTGCCGACGCCGTCCGTCGCGGCCACAAGAACAGGGTCGGTATATCCAGCCGCCTTGAGGTCGAACAATGCCCCGAACCCGCCAAGGCCCGACATCACGCCGGGTCGCGCCGTGCGTTTGGCCGCAGGTTTGATCCGCTCGACCAAGGTATTGCCCGCGTCGATATCGACCCCCGCGTCAGCATAGGTCAGGCCGTTTGTCGTGGTCATGTTGCCCCCGGTGCAGTGCTGCGCGATGCGATAAACCACCCTGCCCCGCCTGACCAGTGTCAACTTGTCTCAACCGTTGACTGGCCTCGCCACTCTGCTAGGACGGCGTCGGGGGCCTGTAGCTCAATTGGTTAGAGCAGAGCGCTCATAACGCTTTGGTTGCGGGTTCAAGTCCTGCCGGGCCTACCACGCCGAAAACGCGAATGCGGTTTTCGGCGCGTGTGCAAAGTTCGTTTCCGCAGGAAATGAACAGCGTCACTCATTCGTTGTCGTGCCTCCAACCGAACCGCGCCCCCGCCTACCGCGCCAGCACCAGGTCGGCACGTAAGCCCCCGAGCCGCGCCGAATCGTCCAGTCGCAGCACGCCGCCGTGCAGGCGGGCGATGTCGGCAACGATGGTTAATCCCAGACCAACACCCGACCCCTTGTCCTGATTGCGCGCCGGATCAAGGCGGGTGAATGGGCGTTGCGCCTCTTCGCGCCGAGCGGCAGGAATACCGGGGCCGTCGTCTTCCACGCTGATGCGCAGGGTGCGGTCCATCACGGTCAGCCCGACCTCGGCCCGAGTACCATAGCGCAGGGCATTGCCGATCAGGTTTTCCAAAGCGCGGCGCACGGCCATAGGGCGCAGCTTGACCGGCGCATCCAGCAGGTCGACGCCTTCCATCGGCCCAAGATACGCCGCCTGCCCGGCCCGTTGGGCGTCCTCGACCACCTGCCGGATCAGGGCCATGACGTCGGTCGGCACAACGGCATCCCCGGCGTCGCTGCGGGCAAAATCAAGAAACGCATCCAACAACCGCTGCATGTCATCGACATCGCGGATCAGCGGTGCTGCCTCGGCATCGTCCATCAACGACAGGCCCAGACGCAGGCGGGTCAGAGGGGTGCGCAGATCGTGACTGACCCCCGACAGCATCATCGTGCGGCTTTGAGTCTGCCGCTCGATCCGGTTGCGCATATCCAGAAAGGCGGTGCCGGCGGCCCGCACTTCGGTCGCACCCGAGGGGTGATAACTGACGATCCGGCCTTTGCCGTATTCCTGCGCGGCGGCCGCCATGCGTTTGATCGGGCGCAACTGATTGCGTAGAAAAATAAACGAAATCACGGTCATCAATGTGCCCAGAACGACCATCGCGACCAGCAACTGATGCGGATTGGATGCAGATACCCTGACCCGTGCAAAGGCCACCGCCATCGGACCGTAGGGCGTGGCGATACGCAACTCGACCTCGCGCCGGTCGCTTAGGTCAATCGTGTCCACCGCAGGCAGGCTTTCACGAAGAGAGGCGATAAGGGCGCGTCCGGCCAGATCGTAGAACTTGCGGGCATCGGTCCCCGGACCCGTCGCAGGCAATGTCACCTGCATTTCGAGTGCGGTGCCGATACCGTCTGCCGCCACTCTGGCCGTCGCCAAATCGGGTGCCGCCGCAACTGCATCCTGCACATATTGCAAATCGAGCGCCATTGACCGGGTCATCAACTGCGTGACCCCTTCGAAATACCGCTGTATGAACACGACAGAGACGACGATCTGCACAGTCAGTACCGGCAACAAAAGGATCAGCGCCGCACGGCCATACAGGCTGCGGGGCATCGTGCGTTTGAGCCATCGAAAGAACATGACCACAGGCTAACGGGCGGCAGAAGCAAGGGAAAGCGATGTTCGCATCCGCAGATGACTGGACGGTGGGCAAGGCGGTGGCGTTGCGGCACGGATTGTTCCGGGTGCTGGCCCCGAACCCGTCAGCGATGACCTGGCGGGGCACCAACAGTTACATTCTGGGCACCGACACTGTTGCGGTGATCGACCCCGGACCCGACGATCCGGCACATCTCGCCGCACTGCGCACAGCGATCGGCGATCGTCCGGTCAGCCACATCATCGTCACCCACAGCCACCGTGACCACTCCCCCCTCGCCCGCCCCTTGGCGCAGGCGACGGGCGCGCCGGTGCTGGCCTTTGGTGACAGCCTGGCAGGACGCTCGGCGGTGATGACGCGGCTGGCGGAAACCGGGCTGGTCGGCGGCGGCGAAGGGGTCGAAGCGGATTTCGCACCGGACGTGACAGTGCGCGACGGCGAAGTCATTGACGGTGCCGGCTGGGCCCTGCGCGTAATCCACACGCCCGGCCACATGGGAAACCACATCTGCCTGCAGTGGGAGGAGGCGATATTCAGCGGCGATCACGTGATGGGATGGGCAACCTCGCTGGTCTCGCCCCCCGACGGCGACTTGAGCGATTTCATGGCCTCCTGCCGCAAGCTGAAGGCGAAAGGCCCCGCCTACCCCGGCCACGGCCCGACGGTGGCGAACCTGACGACACGGATCGCGTGGCTCGTCGGTCACCGGCTGACGCGCGAGGCGCAGATCATCGGCGCTCTGGATCACGGCGCGGCGACGATCCCGGACCTCACCGCTTCCATCTACGCCGACATCGATCCCAAACTGCACGCCGCAGCAGCCCGCAATATTCTGGCGCATCTCATTGATTTGCAAGGCAGAAACATAGTCCGCGCATCGCCGCACTTTGGAATCGACGCAACATTCGTGATCATCTGATGCGGTCCGGAAATATTTGCCCAATTCCACTGGACGCGCCCAAACACGGTTGCTATACGCGCCTTCGGCATTCCGGCGTAGCTCAGCGGTAGAGCAGTTGACTGTTAATCAATTGGTCGTAGGTTCGATCCCTACCGCCGGAGCCAATAAATTATAATCGTTACAGACAGATACTAGGCGACCCTCGCCAGTCGTTGCGGGATTCTCGATTCCTGGGGAACGCCGGGGGAACAATTTTCGTAACTTTGGCCGTAGAAGCTCTTACGGTAACATTTTTAGTAAGACAGGCTTCCGCATCCAATCTTACCTGCTGTCGCGCCCATATAGTCGCTCAGGTGACCCACGTTCAGGAGCACGCAGATGGGAAGGCCTAACGGGCGGCCAGCGAGGGGAATATGGTTTCGCTAGCAATTCATCGCGCAACCACCCGTTGTACCCTTCGATGAAGGCGTTCTGTGCTGGCTTACCCGGCACAACTTGGCCAATTTTGTCGGTAGTTTGTCGGGGACAATATTCTGGAGCGGGCGTATGGAATGGAACTCGCATCTTCAGATTGGAAGGCAAGGGTCTTACCATTACACTGTCTGACATCAGCACCTATGGGTCCAAATAGGGCAGTTTGATAAGAGAGGGTTTCTGGCTCATCGTAACCACAAGGAGTGGGACATGAGACAGACATCCGAAGCACGGAAAAGCCCTGGCGAGAAGATCGTCAATGATA
>JBBQHC010000194.1:0-3914 GCA_038323615.1 Rhodobacterales bacterium
GCTGGAAAACTGGCAGGACTTGTCGGTTTTCAGGAAATCGACAAAGCTCACCAGCCGCGCCAGCGCCACTGTTACCGTCAGTTCGCCATGCGCAACCATCGTGTCCAGAACGCAGTCGTTACGCTTCAGCTCGAGCAGGGCAGCCAGTTCGGTCAGGGCGTCGGTCTGCGTTTCGGTGACATCACTCATTGTGGTTTACCTTACAATCGTTCCGGTGCGCCGGATTTTGCGTTGCAGTTGCAGGATACCATAAAGGAGCGCCTCGGCTGTCGGCGGGCAACCCGGCACATAGATATCGACCGGAACGATCCGGTCACAACCGCGCACCACGGAATAGCTGTAGTGATAATAGCCGCCGCCGTTGGCACAGGATCCCATCGAAATCACGTAACGCGGCTCGGGCATCTGGTCGTAGACCTTGCGCAGGGCCGGGGCCATCTTGTTGGTCAGCGTGCCGGCGACGATCATCAGATCGGACTGGCGCGGAGAGGCGCGTGGCGCGGTGCCGAACCGTTCAAGGTCATAGCGCGGCATCGAGGTGTGCATCATCTCGACCGCGCAGCACGCCAGCCCGAAGGTCATCCAGTGCAGCGACCCGGTGCGTGCCCAGTTGATCATGTCGGCGGTCGACGTGACAAGGAAACCCTTGTCGGTCAGTTCGCGGTTCAGGGTGTCGGTGATCACCGCGCCGGTCTGCGCGTTCACGCCACCCGCCGCCGAGTGCCCGGTCGTCACGCGCGGCGTCTGCAGCCCGTCGCCTGCAACGGGCGTGACGCGGGCATCGTCAGTCATTGCCATTCCAGCGCCCCCTTCTTCCATTCATAGGCGAATCCGATGGTCAGCACGCCAAGGAACACCATCATCGACCAGAAGGCGGTCATCGAAATGTCGCCGAACGCCACGGCCCAAGGGAACAGGAACGCCACCTCGAGGTCGAAAATGATGAACAGGATCGACACGAGGTAGAACCGGACGTCGAATTTCATCCGCGCATCGTCAAACGCATTGAACCCGCATTCGTAGGCCGACACCTTTTCAGGGTCGGGGTTGCGCACTGCCAGAACCACCGCGGCAAGGATCAGGATGACAGCCAGCGCGATGGCGAGGCCCATGAAGATGATGATCGGCAGATAGGCGGTGGTCAGACTATGCACGGGGCTGGTTCCTTGTCAGACAGGGCCGGACAGGGGCAAGACGACCCCGCCGAAACGCTTGAATGTCATGTATCCCCCTGCCCCGGCAGGGTCAACCAAAGGTCGGCACGGCAGGGTCAAAACAGGTCGATTGCGGCGCGGTTCGACCCGGATGCCACAGGATCAGGTGTCGCGGGTCCAATCCGCCTTGCGGCGTTCGAAAAACGCAGCAATCCCCTCGGGGGCTTCGGGCCCTTCCCAAGTGGTGACAAGGGCGTCGATACTGCGCCCGATCGTCGCGTCGTCGATCACCGGCCCCAGACTGCGCACCAGCGCCTTGGCAGCGGCGACGGCGCGGGGGGCGCAGGCCAGATAGGGGGCGACCTCGGCGGCAATGGCATCTGCCAGATCGACCGGCGCGACAGCGCGGGCGATCACGCCCAGGCGCACCGCCTCGGTCGCATCGAACAGGCGCGACGACATGAACACGCGGCGCGCCATCGCCTCGCCCAGCCGGGCAACGACATAGGGGCCGATGGTGGCGGGAATCAGCCCCAGCCGGGTTTCGGTCAGCCCGAACCGCGCGTCCGTCACACCAATCGCCACATCGCAGACACAGGCCAACCCGACGCCGCCGCCGAACGCATTGCCCTGCAGCGCCCCGATCAGCGGTTTGGGCAGGGTGTTCAGGGTCTGCAGCATGGTCGCGATCTGCGTCGCCGCGGCCCGGCGGTGATTTGCATCGGACTGCATCTGGTCGCGCATCCAGCCCAGATCGCCGCCGGCGCAGAACGTCGGTCCGGCCCCGGTCAGCACGACGACGCGCACGGCGGGATCGGCGCCCAGCGCCTTGGCGGCGTCGGTCAGTTCTGAAATCATCAGGGCCGACAAGGCGTTGTGCTTGTCGGGCCGGTTCAGGGTCAGGGTTGCAACGCCGCCCGCGTCTGTTTTGACCGCGATCGCATCCATCATGCCGTCCCCCGCATCGCCCGCGCCAGTTGTGCCGCTTGTTCAATCATCTGAGGGTCAACGCCAGTATGAAACCCCCGCGCCTCGACCAGATCGATCAGCGCCCCAGTCGCCAGATTGCCCGGCGCACCCGGCGCATAGGGGCAGCCGCCCAGACCGCCGACAGCACCGTCAAAAGTGCGCAGGCCCATCTCGAGGGCGACCGCGACATTGTCCAGCGCATGCCCGGCAGTATCGTGGAAATGCCCCGCCAGATCGGCCACCGGGGCCAGATCGCGCACCGCCCGCAGCATCGCCGCCACGGTGTCCGGCGTTCCCTTGCCGATCGTATCGCCCAGCGACAGCGGCATCGGGGCCAGCGCGCGCAACATTTCTGCGGCGCGGGCGACACCGGCAGGCGGCGTCGGACCGTCAAACGGGCAGTCGGTCACGCAAGAGATATAACCGCGCAAGGCCAGCCCTGCGCCCTGCACTGCCGCCACGACCGGGCGCAGGCGGTCGATGCTTTCAGCAATCGTGCAGTTCAGGTTGGTCCGAGAAAATCCCTCCGAGGCCGAGATGAAAACCGCCACCTCGTCAGGCCCCTTGGGCATTGTTGAACGAACCGACCAGAACGCCTCCCATCCCTTCATATTCGGCACCAACACCGACAGTCGCGCCGCATGGTCATAAGAAAGCCCCGCGATGACCGCACCCGACTCCGCCATCTGCGGCACCCATTTCGGCGACACGAACGACCCCACCTCGACCGCGGGCAGTCCGCTGGCAGTCAGCAGGTCGATCAGGGCGATCTTGTCGGCCACCGGCACGATCCGCGCCTCGTTCTGCAACCCGTCGCGGGGGCCGACCTCGTAGATCGTGACGGTTTCAGGCATCTCCCTGCGCCTTCTTTTGGCCGGAAATATCCGGGGGGGATGCTGCAGTCCGGGGGGCGGCGTTGCCTTCTTCTGTCAATGAGATCAATACCGCCTTGGCGCTCACCTGCCCACCTGGGACGCAGTTCACCGCCGCCACCACCCCGTCGCGTGGGGCGCGCAGGACGTGTTCCATCTTCATCGCCTCCAGCACGACCAGCCGGTCGCCCGCCTTGACCTTGTCCCCGACGGCGACAGTGACGACGCGGACCAGTCCCGGCATCGGGGCATGGACATTGTTGCCGGCAGGGCCAGCGGCGACAGCGCGGGCCAGCGGATCAACAACATCGACCGCATGCGTTGTTGCGCCGAACAGTGTGATCCGGTCACCGTGACGCACGAACCCCGGGGCTGCCTGCCCGTCCAGCCGCCAGCCGTCGCGACTGCCGCGGGCCTTGACGGTCGTATCGGCCAGATCGACCGCGATCTGGTCCGGCCCGTCGATCCGCAATACTGCGACAATGTCTTGGTCATCCACCCGCAGATCGATCCGCCGGGCCAGCGGAGTCCAAAGCGCAAAACCAGTCAGGGCATCGCCCGGCCCCTGCAGTCCAGCGGCGACGATGGCGGCAAACGCCAGTGCCTGCGGCGTCAGCGGGGTCACGGCCGTCAGCGCCGCGATGTCGCGCCCGATCAGCCCGGTATCGACCTGTCCCGCCGCAAATCCGGAATGGTCCGCCAAAGCCGCCAGAAACCCCAGATTGGTCACCGTCCCGGCCACCCGCGTCGCCCGCAGCCCGTCGCGCAATGCCTGCAAAGCAGTGGCGCGGTCAGGGCCATGCACCACTAGCTTGGCGATCATCGGGTCATACCAGGGGCTGATCGTGTCGCCACTGCGCACCCCGCTGTCAGCGCGGACATTGTCGGGAAACGCCAGCAGGTCGAGCCGCCCGGTGGC
>JBBQHC010000195.1:0-3897 GCA_038323615.1 Rhodobacterales bacterium
GGCCCTGGACCGCAACGCCGACGCGGCGGCGGCGATGACGGGCTGCCGGGTCGAACGCCACTGGGTCTGTAAGTCACGCCCCGGTTTGGCCAATCACGCGATGGCGTCACTGGTTTGGGAGCAGATGCAGACGGTCGGCGCACCGGTTTGGGATGAAAGCGCCAAGGCGATCATGCGGCAGGTGCAACAAAATTGCGGCGTCGCCCCGATGGATGACCCTATCCTGCCCGCCTGCGAAATCCTGATTGACCCGCAACAGGCCGAGGCGATCCTGCGCTGCGATCTGCCGCCCTCGCAGGTCAATTCCACCTCCGATGATTACACAGACATGTGCTGGCACGCGCCGACTGCCCGATTCTATGTCGCCCGTCCGGCGCTGGCTGGTGGCCCCTATCCGGCATGGGCGATGAACGCGCTTGGCGGCATCCCGGCAACGATCGACCCGATGGTGCAGGTCGCCGCCAAAGTACTGGCGCTGTCGGCGCTACGACTGCTTGAGGACGACGCGGCACGCGACGCGGCGATGGCCGAGTTCAGGGCGCGCACGGCGGGCGACGCGATGATCCCGCCGCTGTGCGATTACGAACCGCCGATCCATTTCAAATGGCCGGAATATGTGAACACAGCGCGCGGACGCGACTGGCATATTCCCAGCTTTGCCAACGCCTAGGTACTGACGGTCCCTATTATTCTTGCCTGATGGCGGTGCGGGCCGACGGCAATTTCCAGGGGCCCAAGGCCCAAATGAATAGCGTATATCTGGGGGTGGTATTTGGCCTCTACCCAAACTCTGCCACCCGCCCTATAGTGGCTGTGGACAAGTGGGGCAAAGACCCCACGGCACAAGAACAAGGACAGGTCATGCGTTGCCCCTTTTGCGGAAATGTCGATACCCAGGTCAAGGACAGCCGCCCGGCCGAAGATCACGTGGCGATCCGGCGGCGTCGGTTTTGCCCGGCTTGCGGCGGTCGCTTCACCACCTATGAACGGGTCCAGTTGCGCGATCTGGTCGTCATCAAATCGAATGGGCGGCGCGAGGAATTTGACCGCAGCAAACTGGAACGCTCGGTGCGGATTTCGCTGCAAAAGCGGCCCGTTGAACCGGAACGGATGGACCAGATGGTGTCGGGGATCGTGCGGCGGCTGGAAAGCCTGGGCGAAACCGATATTCCGTCCAGCACCATCGGCGAGATCGTGATGGAAAGTCTGGCCCGGATCGACACCGTTGCCTATGTGCGTTTTGCCAGCGTTTACAAGAACTTTCAGGCGGCTGACGACTTTGATACCTTCGTCAAGGAACTGCGCCCGCCGGCCAAATCTGACGGTGAGTGAGACCCAAGACGCGCGGTTCATGGCGCTGGCCCTGTCGCTGGGGCGGCGCGGGATGGGCCGCGTCTGGCCGAATCCGGCGGTGGGTTGTGTCATCGTGGCGGATGGTCGGATCGTTGGACGCGCCCACACAGCTGATGGCGGCCGACCCCACGCGGAAACCCTGGCATTGGCGCAGGCCGGGACGGCGGCGCGGGGCGCAACCGCCTATGTCTCGCTGGAACCCTGCGCCCATCACGGTAAGACCCCGCCCTGTGCGCAGGCCCTGATCGACGCGGGCGTGGCGCGGGTCGTGATCGCCACGGGCGATCCTGATCCCCGCGTTGCAGGCCGCGGAATTGCGCTGCTGCGGTCCGCCGGGATCATTGTCGATACAGGTATCATGGAAACGCAGGCACAGGCCGATCACGCCGGATTCCTGCTGCGCATGACCGAAAACCGCCCTTTCGTGACGCTGAAACTGGCGCTGTCGCTGGACGGGCAGATCGCCACCGCAACGGGCGACAGCCAGTGGATCAGCGGACCGCTGGCCCGCCGTGCCGTCCATATGATGCGGGCGCGGCACGACGCGGTGATGGTCGGGGCGGGCACCGCGCGGGCCGATGACCCCGGTCTGACGGTGCGCGATCTGGGGATCGACCGCCAACCGGTGCGGGTGGTGGTGGCGACCGATCTGGACCTGCCACATGACGGCCAGCTGGCGCTATCCGCCCGCGATGTCCCGCTGTGGCTGTGCCACCGCCCCGGTGCCGATACCGCGCCTTGGCAAAATCTTGGAGCGACCTGCATTTCCTGTCCGGGTGACAAAGACCACATCTCGGTCGGCACAATGCTGAACGCCTTGGCCGAACGCGGCATCACCCGGCTGTTGTGCGAAGGCGGAGCGGGGCTTGCGGCATCCCTCATTGGGGCGAATTTGGTGGATGAATTGGTTGTTTTCAGCGCTGGGGTGACAATCGGCAACGGGCTGCCCGGCCTTGCGCCCCTTGGCGTGACGAGGCTCGCCGACGCCCCGCGCTGGACTTTGAAATTCGCGCAACCTATCGGCGAAGACGTGATTCACGCATGGCGCCGGGACTGACTGTTCTTGCGGCGTCCGACGTCGGTGGCGTCTTGCGATTTGGAACGAGGTTACTGTCTGAGGACTGTCATCGGTCACGCGTTTCGAATTTGTCGGCTGTCTTAATACCGGCTAATGGTATGGCTTGGCCCGCCGCAACGGCAGGCGACGGTGTCACGGCGAGTTTCCCCCGGTCTTTCAACAGCCCCCTGTGCGTCGCCAAAAGATGGGCCACGAGAAGGGCCAAGCGAGAGGATGTGTCATGAGCCCGAGACTGCCTGTGACAGAGGCAGACCTGACCGCATTGCAGCAGGAAACCTTTGGTTATTTTCTGAACGAGGTGAATCCGCTGAATGGGCTGATCGCCGACAAGACTGCCGAAAACTGGCCCGCCAGCATCGCTGCAACCGGATTGGCACTGGCCTGTTATCCGGTCGCTGTCGCCTGCGGCTACATGACCCGCAGATCGGCGGTGGACCGCACCTTGGCCACCTTGCGCTTTTTCTGGAACAGTCCGCAGGGACCAGAACCTGACGCGACCGGCTATCACGGCTTTTACTATCACTTTCTTGACATGCAGACCGGCCGCCGCGCCTGGAACTGCGAGCTGTCGACGATCGACAGCACCTTCCTTTTTGCCGGGGCGCTGACGGCGGGTGCCTATTTTGACGGCGACACAGCCGAGGAGCGTGAAATTCGGACCCTTGCCGATGCGCTGTATCGCCGGGCCGACTGGGACTGGGCGCGCAACGGCGGCCTGACGGTGACGCATGGCTGGCGACCCGAGACGGGTTTTATCGCCTATCGCTGGGAAGGTTATGACGAGGCCCTGTTGCTGTATATCCTTGGCCTTGGCTCGCCGACCTCTCCGCTGCCTTCAGACAGCTACGCCGCGTGGTCATCGACCTATCGGTGGGAGCAGAAATATGGCTATGAATATCTTTATGCGGGGCCACTGTTCACCCACCAGTTGTCGCATGTCTGGATCGACTTTCGGGGCATTCAGGACGCGCCGATGCGCGAAAAGGGCATCGACTATTTCGAAAACAGCCGTCGCGCCACCTATGTCCAGCAGTGCTATGCGATCGAAAATCCACTCAAGTTCGTCGGTTATGGCGAACATTGCTGGGGGATCACGGCCAGCGAAGGCCCGGGCCCCGCGACCCTGACCATTGACGGCAGCGAGCGCAGGTTCTTTGACTACCTCGCGCGGGGCGTGACCCACGGCCCCGACGACGGCACATTGGCACCCTGGGCGGTGGTCGCATCCCTGCCGTTCGCCCCCGAGATCGTCCTGCCGGCCATCGACTACTGCATCCATCAGGCGAAATTGAAAGAATCCAACGCCTATGGTTTCAAGGCGTCGTACAATCCGACTCATCCCGGCAAACCCGGCAATCCCAACGGGTTGTGGGTGTCGCCCTGGCATTTTGGATTGAACGAAGGGCCGGTCGTGCTGATGATCGAAAACTATCGCAGCGGGATGATCTGGCGATTGATGCGCGACT
>JBBQHC010000196.1:0-3893 GCA_038323615.1 Rhodobacterales bacterium
CGCGCGGCCCGCGATCCTGTCCATCGACGCGATGGGTGGCGATAATGGGCCTGCAACCGTGGTTGCGGGCCTTGTCCGTTTCATGGCCAAGGAACCGACAGCGCGGGCGATCCTGCATGGCCCGACGGCCCAGTTGAAACCACTTCTGGCCCGACGCGGCCTGTCAGACCGTATCGAACTGCGCGACGCCGCCGAGGTCGTGCAGATGACCGACAAGCCCACCCAGGTGATGCGCCACGGCAAGGCGACGTCGATGTGGTCGGCAATCGACGCGGTGCGCGATGGCGAAGCCGATGTCTGCATCTCTTGCGGCAACACCGGCGCCCTGATGGCTCTGTCGATGCTGCGCCTGCGCAAGGCGGAGGGGGTAAACCGCCCCGCCATTGCCTGCCTCTGGCCGTCGCGCAATCCGGGCGGCTTCAACCTCATGCTTGACGCCGGGGCCGATATCCGGGCCGATCAGGACGACCTGTTGACCTATGCCCTGATGGGGGCGTCCTATGCCCGCAACGGCATGAACATCGCCCTGCCGCGCATTGGCCTGCTGAACGTCGGCATCGAAGAACATAAAGGTCGCGCCGAACTGAAGGTCGCGCATGACCTGATCGCGCAGGCGGCGGCCAAGGGCGATTACACGTTCGTCGGTTTTGTCGAGGGCGGCGATCTGCCCTCGGACCGGGTCGATGTGATCGTGACGGACGGGTTCACCGGCAACGTTGCCCTGAAAACCGGCGAAGGCACCGCCAACCTGATTTCAGGACTGTTGCGCGAGGCTTTCAACAAGACCCCGCTGTCGCGCATCGCTGCGCTGCTGGCGATCACCTCGCTGGGCCGGTTGCGCAAGCGCATCGACCCGCGCCGGGTCAACGGCGGGGTTTTCCTGGGCTTGAACAAGACCGTCATCAAAAGCCACGGCGGCGCCGATGAAACCGGCGTCGCAGCCGCCCTGCTGCTGGCGCACCGGCTGGCGGCCTCGGGGTTTTCCGACAAACTGGCGGCACGGGTTGCCGCTGCTGCCGCACTGGCGCAAGATGCCGGTGGTGAGGCTGCGCCGGACCCGTCTGGTGCGAAGGGCGAAAATTAGATGACAATGCGTGCCGTGATCCGGGGTGTTGGGCTTTTTCTGCCCGTCCGCGTGGTGCCCAACAGCTATTACGAAACCCACGTCGACTCGACAAGCGACTGGATCGTCAGCCGCTCAGGGATCGAACGCCGCCATTTCGCTGCCGAGGGGCAGACGACATCCGATCTGGCGACCCGCGCCGCCAAGGCCGCCCTGGACGCCGCAGGGATGACCGGAACCGACGTCGACGCGATCATCGTCGCCACCACGACCGCCGATCTGACGTTTCCGTCGGTCGCCACGATGGTGCAGAACAATATCGGCAATACCACCGGTTATGCTTTTGATATTCAAGCAGTTTGTGCCGGATTTGTGTTTGCGCTCGGGCAGGCGAATGCGCTGATTGCCGCAGGGCAAGCGACCCGCGTGCTGGTCATCGGGGCGGAAACCTTCAGCCGGATCATGGACTGGACCGACCGGGGCACCTGCGTCCTGTTCGGCGACGGGGCCGGGGCTGTGGTGCTTGAGGCCGATACCGGTGACGGCACGAGTGCCGATCGCGGCATCCTGTCGATCGACCTGAATTCCGACGGGCGCTACCGCGATCTGCTTTATGTCGACGGCGGCGTCAGCACCCAGACCACCGGCCGGTTGCGGATGGAGGGCAAGGAAGTGTTTCGCCATGCCGTCGAAAAGCTGGCCGACACCGCCCACAAGGCGCTTGAAAAGATCGGGCTGGGCGCCGACGAGGTCACCTGGGTCGTGCCGCATCAGGCGAACATCCGCATCATTCAGGCCACCGCGAAAAAGCTGGGTGTGGGGATGGACCGGGTCGTGGTGACGGTGCAGGACCACGGCAACACTTCAGCCGCGTCGATCCCGCTGGCGCTGTCGGTCGGGGTCCAGAACGGCCAGATCAAACCCGGCGACCTGATCGTGACCGAGGCGATCGGCGGCGGCCTGGCATGGGGCGCGGTCGTGCTGCGCTGGTAGGCGAAAGCCCCCTTTTCGTTTCCCCCGGCAAGCCCTTGTTATTGACTCTGAAATTGCCCCTCGCGTAACGTCGCACAAAACCCGGGGGATGATGATGACCGAAAAGACGCTGACACGGATGGACCTGGCCGAGGCCGTCCACGGCGAAGTGGGGCTGTCACGCAACGACAGCGCCGATCTGGTCGAAAGCGTGCTGAGCCATGTGTCCGACGCGCTGGTCAACGGCGAGATGGTCAAGATATCGTCGTTCGGCACATTTTCGGTGCGCGCCAAGGCGGCCCGCGTCGGGCGAAACCCGAAGACCGGCGAAGAGGTGCCGATCCTGCCCCGCCGCGTCCTGACGTTCCGGCCCAGCCACCTGATGAAAGACCGCGTCGCTGCGGGTAACAAGGGTTAGGCGGCGCCCCCATGGCAAAATCCGCTGACGCCTTCCGCACGATCAGCGAAGTCGCCGACTGGCTGGATACGCCTGCCCATGTGCTGCGGTTCTGGGAAAGCAAGTTCACCCAGATCAAGCCTGTCAAACGCGCCGGTGGCCGCCGCTATTACCGCCCCGAGGACATGGACCTTTTGGGCGGCATCAAGGCGCTGCTGCACGATCAGGGCATGACGATCAAGGGCGTGCAGAAAATGTTGCGCGAACAGGGTGTCAAACACGTCGCCGGTTTCGGGCCGGGACTGCTGGACGATACCGGGTTGATCGAGGGGACAGTGACCCAGGTCGCACCACCCGCACCCGAAACCGTGCCGGTCACGACACCCAAAATGCCGCCCCCGCTTGTTGCATCGCCGACACCTGCCAAAACGTCACCCGACGACACGGCCGCAGCCGACAATGTCGTGCCGCTGTCGCCGCCCGCCGCCGCCAATGACCCCGCCCCCCAGGCGGCTCCCGAGAAAACAGACCCTGAAAATCAAGGGCCCGACAACCGCGCCCTCGCCGTCGCCGCCCTTCTGCGCGACCTGCCCGCTGATCCGGCAGACGACGATTTCAACCCGCGCAGCCGGTTTCAGGCGGCATTTCAGCGGGCCGACCCCGATAAACTGGCCGCACGCGCCGCGATGATCGCACCGCTGCTAACCCGGCTCAAGGATGTCCGCGCCCGGATGGGCAGGGACTGAGCTGGATTGGCGGTTTTCCAGCTTGCCCTGCCCCGGATTTCGTCTATGACAACCCGCAGTCGGGCTATAGCGCAGCCTGGTAGCGCGTCCGTCTGGGGGACGGAAGGTCGCAGGTTCGAACCCTGCTAGCCCGACCATAAAACCGCCCGCCCGCACCCACGCGGCGGGCGTTTTTGTCACCCAAGGGAGCCATGATGAACGGCGTTCTGGCAGACCATCAGTTACAGACGATGATCGACAGTGGCGCTATCGCCGCCGGCCAACCGATTGCGGATGGACAGGTGCAGCCCGCCTCGCTCGATCTGCGGTTGGGGAGCGTGGCGCACCGGGTGCGGGCGTCTTTCCTGCCCGGCGCGGGGCGCAAGGTCACCGACCGGCTGGCCGAATTCGGCATGCACCGGATCGACCTGACCGGCGGCGCGGTGCTGGAAAAGGGCTGCGTCTATGTCGTGCCGCTGCTGGAACGGCTGACCTTGCCTGTGGACGTGTCAGGGGCGGCCAGCGCCAAATCGTCGATCGGTCGGCTGGACCTGCTGACGCGCATCATAACCGACAACGGCACCGCGTTCGACCGGGTTCCCGCAGGCTACAACGGCCCGCTATACGTCGAGATTTGCCCACAATCGTTTTCGGTGATCGCCAGTCCGGGGCAGATGCTGAACCAGATCATTTTTCGGGTCGGGCAAACGGTTTTGGACGACACCGCCCTGCGCGC
>JBBQHC010000197.1:0-3856 GCA_038323615.1 Rhodobacterales bacterium
GGATGCCGTATTTGTCGCAGATCCGCTGGATTTCGGGCCAATAGCTTGCGGGCGGGATGACGATGCCGCCGGCGCCCTGGATCGGTTCGCCGATAAACGCCGCCACGGTATCGGCGCCCAACTCGTTGATCTTGGTCTCAAGTTCCTGCGCCCGCATCAGGCCAAATGCGTCGCGGTCCACGTCGCCGCCGTCATTGTACCAATGCGGCTCGTTGATGTGATGCACGTTGGCGATCATCCCGCCGCAGTCATGGATGCCCTTCATCCCGCCCAAGCTGCCGCCGCCAAGCGTCGAGCCGTGATAGCCGTTGTGCCGACCGATGATGTTCAGCTTTTCTGGCTTGCCCTTGAGCGCCCAGTAGTGCCGCACCATACGGATATTTGTATCGTTCGCCTCGGACCCGGACCCGGCGTAAAAGACGTGATTCAAATCGCCCGGGGCGATTTCGGCCAGTTTGGCGGCCAGCGCGATGGCGGGCACATGCGTGGTCTGGAAAAACGTGTTATAGAATGGCAGTTCGCGCATTTGCCGCGCCGCCACATCGGCCAGTTCGCCCCGCCCATAACCGACGTTGACGCACCACAGACCGGCCATACCGTCCAGAATCCTGTGCCCTTCGCTGTCGGTCAGAAACACGCCATCGGCGCGGGTGATGACGCGGGCACCCTTTTTGGCGAGGTCGGAATCGGTGGTGAACGGGTGCATGTGATGCGCCGCGTCCAGCGCCTGCAATTCGGCGGTCGGCATGTGGTTGGTGATCTGATTCATCGGGGGGATTCCTTTGCGGACGGGCGGAGTTTGGGCGACTGGGCGCAGGATATGGGCGGCGCAGATGGTTTTCAATGACTTTTGATCAAATTATGGATGTGGCGGAGAAACCCGACGATTCGCAGGCCAATCACGCTCAGCTGGTAATTGCGGTTCGGCTGCCCTGAAATCGGGCAATGCTGCGAAATTCGCGAACGAATTCAGCGCTCATGCCCATTTTGACCCAAGAGTTACCGCACCCTGCCCCAAAGCCGTCTGACAACAAAGCGGTTGCCAATCATGGTAAGATTCGATCAAATTATTGGAAAGAACCACTCACCTAGGGAGAATCCGTATGAAAACCACATGGCTGCCGCTGGCCGCCGCAATCGCATTGGGTGCGACTGCCGCCTGGTCTGAAACTGTGCGCGTCTACAACTGGTCCGACTATATCGACGAAAGCCTGCTGACCAAGTTTCAGGAGGAAACCGGGATCGACCTGATCTATGACGTGTTCGATTCCAACGAAGTGCTGGAAACCAAGATGCTGTCGGGCGGGTCGGGCTATGACGTGGTCGTGCCGTCCGGCACGTTCCTGCAACGCCAAATTCAGGCCGGCGCGTTCCAGAAACTCGACATGGCGCAACTGCCCAACGCAGTAAACCTGTGGGATGTGATCGCAAAACGCACTGAACAATACGATCCCGGCAACGCCTATTCGATCAATTACATGTGGGGCACGACCGGCCTTGGGGTGAACGTCGGCAAGGTGCAGGAAATCCTTGGGCCGGATGCGCCGATCGACAGTCTGGCGCTGATCTTCGACCCGGCGAACATGGAAAAACTGGCCGCCTGCGGTGTTATGGTTCTGGACGCCCCGGTCGAAATGTTTCCGGCGGCCTTGAAGTACATCGGTCAGGATCCCAACAGCCAAGACCCGGCGGTGATCGAGATGACCGAGCCGGTGTTCGCGGCCGTGCGTCCCTACATTCAGAAATTCAACAGCAGCGAATACATCAACGCGCTGGCCAACGGTGAGATTTGCGTCGCCTTCGGCTGGTCGGGCGACATACTGCAAGCCCGCGACCGCGCCGTCGAGGCCGACAATGGTGTCGAAATCGTCTATCACGCCCCCAAAGAGGGCGCGCTGATGTGGTTCGACCAAATGGCGATCCCGGTCGATGCGCCGAATCCGTCGGGTGCGCTCAAGTTCCTGAACTTTATCATGGACCCCGAAAACATGGCCGCCGCGTCGAACTATGTCTATTACGCCAACGGCAACAAGGCGTCGCAGGCATTCCTGAACGAGGACGTGATCGGCGATACCGCGATCTACCCGGACGCTGAAACGCTGAACAACCTTTACACCACGTCTCCCTACGAAGGGCCGGTGCAGCGGGTGATTACCCGCCTTTGGACCCGGATCAAATCGGGCACCTAGGCCGGCACCGACAAACCCCGCGCCCGACCGGCGCGGGGTTTTTTCTGACACGGCCCCTCACACAAGACCGAGAACATGATGGCGCAGCCCTCTAAAACCCCGACCGAGTTTACGCCCTGGACCGACCCGAAAGCGGTGCCGCTGATCCGGTTCGACAAGGTCACCAAGAAATTCGGCTCGTTCGTCGCCATCGACGACATTTCCCTCAACATCTACGAAAAGGAATTCTTTGCTCTGCTCGGAC
The DNA here is from genome assembly GCA_038323615.1 of Rhodobacterales bacterium. Taxonomy (GTDB): domain Bacteria; phylum Pseudomonadota; class Alphaproteobacteria; order Rhodobacterales; family Rhodobacteraceae; genus JBBKXP01. The sequence goes on from JBBQHC010000197.1 coordinate 2,434, forward strand.
CCTCGGGCTGTGGCAAGACCACGCTGATGCGGATGCTGGCGGGGTTCGAAACTGTGACCAAGGGTACCATCACCCTTGGCGGCGTCGACATCGGCCCGGTGCCGCCGAACAAGCGCCCGGTCAACATGATGTTCCAGTCCTATGCGCTGTTTCCGCATCTGACCGTCTATGACAATATCGCCTTTGGCCTGCGTCGGTCGCCGATGCCCAAGGACCAGATCGACGCCAGGGTCACCGAAATGCTGCGGCTGACCAAGATGGAAAAGTTTGCCCAGAGGAAACCGCACATGATTTCCGGCGGGCAGCGGCAGCGGGTGGCGCTGGCCCGGTCGCTGGCCAAGGCGCCGAAACTGCTGCTGCTGGATGAACCGCTGGGCGCGCTCGACAAGAAGCTGCGCCACGACACCCAGTTCGAGTTGATGGACATTCAGGAAAAGACCGGCACCACGTTCGTCATCGTCACCCACGATCAGGAAGAGGCGATGACGGTGGCCTCGCGCGTTGCGGTGATGGACCACGGCAAGCTGGTTCAGGTCGCCACTCCGGCGCAGATTTATGAGACCCCGAACAGCGCCTATGTGGCCGATTTCATCGGCGAGGTGAACCTGATCGAAGGGGCCGCCGCGCCCGCGGGCGACAAGATCGACATCACATGGGCCGAAGGCCAGCCGCCGATCCGCGCCACCCCGTCCGAACCCACCGCCCGCGACGCCCGCGTGACATTCGCGATCCGCCCCGAAAAGGTGACGATCAGCGCCGACAAACCCGACGGCGCGGCCAACGCGTTGCAGGGCAAGGTACTCGACATCGCCTATCTCGGCAACATTTCGACCTATCACGTCGAACTCCCCGGCGGGCAGATCATCAAGGCGCAGGCCGCCAACAACCGCCGCCTGTCGCGCCGCTCGTTCACATGGGAAGACCCGGTTTGGCTGTCGTTCACCGACACCGCCGGCGTCGTGCTGACCGCATGAGGGCGCCGCGATGAACCTGCGCCGCTTTACCCTGATCGCGATTCCCTACGGCTGGCTTTTGGCGCTGTTTCTGGTGCCGTTCCTGATCGTTCTGAAAATATCGCTGTCCGATTATGCAGTATCGATCCCGCCCTATGCCCCGACGCTGGATTTGAGCCAGGGCTGGACCGGCTTCAAGGATTTCGTCTCGAAACTCGACTTCCAGACCTTCAGGTTCCTGACCTCGGACTCGCTCTACTGGAAATCCTATCTGTCGTCGTTGCAAATCGCCGTCATCTCGACTGCATTCACCCTGCTGATCGGCTACCCCATCGCCTATGCGATGGCCCGCGCCCCCGAGCAATGGCGCGCCACGTTGATGATGCTGGTGATCCTGCCGTTCTGGACGTCGTTCCTGATCCGGGTCTATGCGTGGATGGGGATTCTGGGACGCGAGGGGCTGTTGAACC
>JBBQHC010000198.1:0-3850 GCA_038323615.1 Rhodobacterales bacterium
ATGCTGTTCGGGCACCAGCACTTCGCGTTTGCCGACGTGGTTGGCCGGGCTGACGATGCCTTCGTCTTCCATCTGTTCGACCAGACGCGCCGCCTTGTTGTAGCCGATCGCCAGTTTGCGCTGGATGTAGGACGTCGAACACTTGCGGTCCTTGGCGACGATGGCGACGGCGGTGTCATACAGCGCATCTTCGCCGTCGGTGTTGCCGCCCAGACCCAGCACCTGGTCGATGCTCGACTCTGTGTCCCCATCCTGCGATTCGACCACGCCCGACAGGTATTCGGGCGGCCCGAAGCCCTTGAGGAAATTGACGACTTCTTCGACCTCCTCGTCGCTGCAGAACGGACCGTGGATGCGGGTGATCTTGGCTCCGCCCGCCATATACAGCATGTCGCCCATGCCGAGCAGTTGTTCCGCCCCCTGTTCGCCAAGGATCGTGCGGCTGTCGATCTTCGACGTGACCTGAAACGAGATCCGGGTCGGAAAGTTCGCCTTGATCGTGCCGGTGATCACATCGACTGATGGGCGCTGCGTTGCCATGATGAGGTGGATACCCGATGCCCGCGCCATCTGCGCAAGGCGCTGGATGCAGGCCTCGATCTCCTTGCCCGCGACCATCATCAGGTCGGCCATCTCGTCGACGATGACGACGATGTAGGGCAGCAGTTCGGGTTTGAATTCGTCGGTTTCAAAGATCGGTTCGCCGGTTTCGTCGTCAAACCCGGTCTGGACGGTGCGGCTGAACATCTCGTTGCGGGCCAGCGCATCGCGGACCCGGCTGTTGTAGCCTTCGATGTTGCGCACGCCCATCTTGGACATCTTGCGATAGCGTTCCTCCATCTCGCCCACCGTCCATTTCAGGGCGACGACCGCCTTTTTGGGGTCGGTGACGACAGGCGACAGCAGGTGCGGAATGCCGTCATAGACGCTGAGCTCCAGCATCTTGGGGTCGATCATGATCAATCTGCACTCTTCCGGCGTCAATTTGTACAGAAGGCTCAGGATCATCGTGTTGATCGCCACCGATTTGCCCGATCCCGTGGTCCCGGCGATCAGCAGGTGGGGCATCTTGGCGAGGTTGGCGATGACCGGATCGCCGCCGATATCCTTGCCCAGCGCCAGCGGCAGGCGCATCTGGCTGTCGCCGAAATCGCGCGCAGCAAGCATTTCGCGCAGGACCACCATTTCGCGGTTTTCGTTCGGCAGTTCGATACCGACGACGCTGCGCCCCGGCACAGTGGATACGCGGGCTGACAGGGCCGACATGCTGCGCGCGATGTCGTCGGCCAGACCGATGACGCGCGATGCCTTGACGCCCGGCGCGGGTTCGAGTTCGTACATGGTGACGACCGGGCCGGGGCGGACCGACACGATCTCGCCCTTGACGCCGTAATCATCGAGCACCGATTCAAGCATCCGCGCGTTTTCTTCCAGCGCGTCGTCGGACAGGTGATGCCGTTCGACCGTCGACGGGCTAGTCAGCAGAGACAGCGGCGGGTGTTCGTAGCCGGGATATTTTTCATCGAACTTGAGCGTCGGCTGCGCCTCGGCCTTGGCCTGACGCGAGGGGGCAAAAGGCCGTTTGGCGGGGTTCATCACCACCTTGCGCGGGTCGGAAATGGGGATGGTCATTTCCTGAACCGGGGCGCGCATCCATTCTTCGTCAGGGTCGCCGATGTCGTCGAAAATGTCCGGATCGTTGGTGGCGGCAGCGTCCCAGTCGTGCGTCGGGGCCGTCATTTCTGCCACGATAACCGGCGCGGCACTTTGGACCACGGCAGCGACCGCAGCCAGCGGCGGCACCGGTGCCAGGATCAGCGGGCGCGGGCCCTTGCCGCTGGTCAGTGTCGGTTCGATCCGCAGGCCGTCGGCGGTGCGGGTGATCGGCGGTGGCGGGGCCAGGACGGCGGCGGTGTTGCGGTTGCGGATCACGTCGTTGATCCGGGCGGTGATCCGGTCACCGGTGGGGCGGGTCTGGTCGGCGGACAGGCGTGGTTCGACCAGTTCGGGTTCCGGCATGGGGGCCGGTTTCAGGATCGACGGGATCAAACTGCGCAGACCGCGTGCCTGCGGTTCGGGGGGGCGCGCAGGGGCGGCCATCAGGCCGGCCTGCGGCGGCATGACGTGCCGTGTCTGGGTTTGAGGTGCTTGCGCCGGTTTGGTCGGCATCGCCGGATTCGCTCGCACCACCGCCGCCACGCGCTGCGCCGGAGTCATTTCGGGAACGGCAAGGATCGCAGCCGCCTCTTGATCCAGCAGGGCGCGTTCGGCGCGCGACGCTTCGCGCCGGGCCTGCATCGACTCGGCTGCAGCCTGAGCGGCACGCACCGAGACCGAGGCGCCTTGTCCCAGCACCCGCAGGATCAGCGTATAGACCACAATGACGCCGATCAGCAGGAAGCGCAGACCGCTGCGCAGTTCACGTCTGACAAAGCCGAGCACGAAGGCCCCTGTCAGAAGGATCGCCGTGCCGCTGATGATCGACATCGTCTTGACGGCGACGGTCGTCTTCAACGGCAGAACGGTCAGCAGGACCGACAGCATGGTGTCGCCGAACAAACCGCCGAGACCGAAACTGTGGGTCCAGGCCGCCCCCGGTGTCAGGGCCGAGGCATAGACCGCCGCCAGCGCCACCGCGATCGGGGCGAAAATCACCCGGCCAAGGGCGCGGTCGGTGCCGATGTGCAGGGTGAACCGCACGCCCCAGGTAACAAGCACCAGCGCAATGCCCCATGCCCCCCACCCGACGATCATGAACAACGGGGCGGCCACGGATGCACCGAAACGGCCCAGCCAGTTCTGCACCGGTGCGTCGGTGGCCAGCATCCAGTTCGGATCGTCGGGGCTGTAAGACCCGATCATCATCGCCGCCATGACACCCAACACGATCAGCCCCAGCCCCAGCAGTTCCTTGCCGCGCTTTTCAATCGCCGCCTGCGTGGTGCTGTCCAAAAGCGGATCGCGTTGCCGTGCCTGATAAGATGCCATCGTTTCGTCCCTTACGCGTACAGACAGTCGCGGATCTGGGTCAGACCGCGCTGCGTTTCTGTCGTTGGGGCCACAAGTGCGACCCTGATATATCCGTCGCCGGGGTTCCCCGCCCCGGCGTCGCGGCCAAGGTAGGCCCCCGGCAAGACCTGGACGCCGGTATCCTGCCAGAGCTTGAGCGCCGCCGCCTCTCCGTCCGGCACCGGCAACCAGAGAAAAAACCCGGCCTCGGGCGGGGCATAGCCGGGGACATTGCCCAGCACCCGGTCGGCGATATCGTATTTCTGACGGTAAAGGGCGCGGCTGGCGTCCACGTGGTGTTCGTCGGCCCAGACCTTTTCCGACACCCGCTGGATCGGCAGGGGCAGCGGTGCGCCCGCGAAATTGCGCAACTGGCGGATCCGGGCAATGGATTGCACGCCGCTGGCACAGAACCCCGACCGCAGACCTGGCAGGTTCGAGCGTTTCGACAGCGAATGGAAGATCACGACGCGGTCGGGGTCGGCCCCCATTGCCGTCGCGATTTCAAGCGCGCCTTTGGGCGGGGCGTCACGGTAAATCTCGGAATAACATTCGTCGGCGAAAACCTGGAAATCGTAGCGTTCGGCCAGCGTGATGAGGTCGTGCCAGTAATCTGCCCCGGCGACTGCCCCCTGCGGGTTGGCGGGCGAACAGATATAGGCGATGGCGGTGCGGTTCAGCACCTCGGCGGGCAATGCCGCATAATCGGGCAGGTGCCCGGTTTCAGCCGTCGCAGGCACATAGATAGCATCGGCCCCAACTGCATGGGCGGCGGTGGCATAGACCTGATAGAACGGATTGGGGATCAGAATGGCCGGGGTCTTGTCGCCTTTGGTTTCCG
>JBBQHC010000199.1:0-3775 GCA_038323615.1 Rhodobacterales bacterium
TGTGCAGGTGGAACACGGCGGCCTGCGACGCGGGCGGCAGTCGCTCCATATCCTCGATCACGACAACCGGCCCCGGCGGGGCCAGGTCGGCAGGCAGGTCGGCAGCCTGCAGAACGGCCGCCCCGGTTTGTGTTGCGAACACCCGTGCAAGGTGGGTCTTGCCCGACCCTTGCGGCCCCGACAGCGCCAATTTTCCCTCGGGCCAGGTATCCGGGGCCATGACCATCGCCCAGGCCTGCCGGTTGGCATCGGAGACGAAAAAGTCGGCCCCGCCCAGCGATACCGACGCCGGGTAATCGAACGCCAGTTGCGCGCTCATCGTTTCTTCTTTGCGGGCGGTGGTTCCAACCCTTGATACAGCGGCCCGGCCTTGTACCGGCTGATCGCAAAGCGCATCAGAACCCCGATTATCGCCGCCACCGGCACCGCCACCAGCAACCCGACAAACCCGAATAGCGCCCCGAATACCGACAGCGCAAAGATCAGCCAGACCGGGTGCAGCCCCACCGAATTGCCGACCAGTCGCGGGGTGATGATGTTTCCCTCAAGAAACTGACCCAGCGCAAAGATCCCGATGACTGCACCGATCCACAGCCATTCGCCCCAGAACTGGAACAGCGCCAGCCCGATCGCCAGCGCTCCGCCGATCAGCGCACCGACATAGGGAATGAACGTGATGAGCCCGGCAATTGCCCCGATGACAAGGCCGAAATTCAGTCCGACCAGCATCAGGCCGACCGCGTAAAAGATGCCCATCACCAGACAGACCGTGCCTTGGCCACGGATAAACGACGCCAGCGTCCGGTCGATATCGCGGCCAAGTTGGCGGATCGTCGGGACATGGTCGCGCGGCAGCAAGTCGTCGATCCGGGCCACCATGTTGTCCCAGTCCAGCAGCAGATAAAACGCCACCACCGGCACCACGACCAACAGCACCAGCATATTGATCAGCGTCATCGCCGAACTGAGAACCCCTTCGAAAAGCGCACCGCCCTTGGACTGGATCGCCGCTCCGATATTGGCCAGTTGGGTGCGGATCGTGCTGTTTTCATTCATGGCATCGGGAAACCGTTCAGTCAGCCAGGCTTGCAACCGGGCAAACAGATCCGGGGCAGTGTTGATCAGCGATCCGGCCTGTTGGATCAGCAATGGGATCACCAGCAACACCAGCAGCGCAAATATCAACAACGCCACCAGTGTGATGACGGCAACCGCCATGACACGGCTAAGCCCCAACCGTTCCAGCCGGTCGGCGAGCGGGTCAAGGCAATAGGCGATCGCGCCACCCAAGACAAACGGCAGGATCACATTCCCCAGATACCACAGGGCCACCAGAAAGACCGCCGCCGCGATCCCCCAGTACATCGCCTGTTTCTGAACGGGCAGGGCCATGTGCCTTGTCTCCTTGGGTTCCGTGTCGGGATGGCAGAGCGGCATTGCGTTTGCAAGAAGTTGTGCAGCGGAAAGGCGCTGTCAGCAGGGGCTTATGGCAGCGGGCCTAAGCGTCAGGTCAATGGATCGCTGGGGCAGGCTCCGTCATCTGCGGTCCAACCCAAGGCGTGTCGCTTTGGGATTTAACCCTGAAAAGGAAACCAGATGAAACACACAACTTTGCTGGCACTGACCCTCGCGATGACCCCGTTGGCTGCCCTCGCAATGCCCGCCGTCGGCGACGTGATCGGCACCAACCCCACAGATGCCGTCGCGGCGCTGACGACCGCTGGATGCGAGGGGGCGGTTTTTGAATCCGAGGGCGGCAAGATTGATGCCCGGTGCACGGACAGCGCCACCGGCGTGGTTTGGGAATTCACGATTGACCCCAAGTCCGGTGCCATCACTGACATGAAGCAGGGCGACTAGGATGGGTCGGACCCCGAATGTCGGCCCTCCGGTCGCGCTTTGGGATCCGCTGGTGCGGATCAGCCATTGGGGAATCGCCATCGTGGTGATCGCCAATGCGCTGATCACGCGCGGCGGCAGCGCCTTGCATGTCGGCATTGGCTGGGCGGCGCTGGCCCTGTTGATTCTGCGCATCGGCTGGGGCCTGGTCGGTGTGCCCGAAGCGCGATTTTCTGCCTTCCCGCCGCATCCGCGGGCGGCACTGGCGCATTTGCGCTCGCTTTTGACAGGCACTGCCCCGCCACACTACCGCTCGCATAATCCGGCGGGCGCCATCATGGTCTATTCACTGTGGGGCACGTTGGCATTGGTCATTGCGACCGGGCTGATGATGACCACCGCATCTCCGCTGAAACTTGCCGAACAAGAGGCTATCGTGGCCAGCGGCGACTGGTCGACCCTTGTGACTGCCCATCAACCGACCGAAGATACCGACAATACATACCGTAAATTGGTCGGAGGAGTTCACAACGTGGCGGCAAACCTGATGCTGTTGCTGGCGGTGCTGCATGTCGGCGGCGTGATAGTCGAAAGCCGGGCCATGCGCCGCAATCTGGTTGCGCCGATGATCGCCGGTCATCGGGGCCGGCGCGAATGAAGTCATTCACAACGCGGCAGGGGCGGCAATCGACTGCCCTTGCCATTTTTCTTTTGGTGCAGACGGTTGCCGCCGTGTTTTTCGTCGGCGACTCGGTCGGCGATTTGCTGAGCGACGGAACCGGGGCGCATAGTATGTTCGAGGTGCTGGTGGCCGTGGCGCTAGTGCTGGGGATCGGATTTGGTCTGATTGGGCTGCGGCGGACGCTGATCACGATGCGCGCCCAAGAACAGACGATTGCCGCCGCCTCGGGCGATCTGGCGCGGGTCATCGACGACCAGTTTGGGGCTTGGGGCCTGACCCCGGCGGAACGCGATGTCGGTTTTCTGGCGCTCAAGGGGTTGGACGTTGCCGAGATTGCCAAGTTGCGCGAGGCCGCGGCCGGCACCGTGCGCGCTCAATTGACCCATATCTACGCCAAGGCCGGGGTGTCCGGGCGCGCCCAGTTTGCTGCCTTTTTCGTCGAAGACCTGTTGGCGGCACCATTGCCTGCCGCCACGCAAGCGGGCCGCCTTGCCAGCATTGAGACGCGTCGCTAGGAAGGCCTGACCCGAAAATTTGAGGCCACCCATGCGTCTGTCCCGCTATTTCCTGCCGACACTGAAAGAAAACCCTGCCGAGGCGCAGATCGTCAGTCATCGCCTGATGCTGCGGGCGGGGATGATCAAACAGGCAACGGCGGGCATCTATTCCTGGCTGCCCTTGGGCTTCAAGGTGTTGCGCAAGCTGGAAAATATCGTTCACGAGGAACAGATCAGGGCAGGCCACATCCCGATGCTGATGCCGACCCTGCAATCGGCGGACCTGTGGCGTGAAAGCGGGCGCTACGATGACTACGGCGAAGAAATGCTGCGGATCACCGACCGCCAGAAACGCGACCTGCTTTATGGTCCGACCAACGAAGAGATGATCACCGACATCTTTCGCAGTCACGTTGGCAGTTACAAAGACCTGCCGATGACGCTTTACCACATCCAGTGGAAATTCCGCGACGAGATGCGGCCGCGTTTTGGCGTGATGCGAGGCCGCGAGTTTCTGATGAAGGACGGCTATAACTTTGACATCGACAAACCCGCCGCGATGCACGCCTACAACCGCCATATGGTCAGCTATCTGCGGACTTACGAGCGGATGGGCCTGCAGGCGATCCCGATGCGGGCGGATAGCGGCCCGATCGGCGGCGACGATACGCATGAATTTCTGGTGTTGGCTGACACGGGTGAGTCCGAGGTATTTTACGACAGTGCAATCCTCGATCTGAAATTCGGCGACCGGAAA
>JBBQHC010000200.1:0-3727 GCA_038323615.1 Rhodobacterales bacterium
GCCAGTCCAACCCGAGGGGAAAATCATGAAACTGATCACTTCGCTGGCCGCCGCCGCCACGCTGTTTGCCACCGGCCTGCTGGCCGAGGCCCATTTGCCCAACCTCGAGGGGCGCGAAATTACCGTCGTCACCGAAAACGCCTATCCGCCGCTCCAGTTCGTCAACGGGTCTGGCGATGCGGTCGGCTGGGAATATGACGCGATGGCGGAAATTGCCAAGCGGCTGAACATGACCGTCACGTATGAAAACATCAGTTGGGATGCGATGATCCCTGCGGTGTCCGAGGGCCAGTTCGATCTGGGCATGACTGGCATCACGATCCGCGACGACCGCAAGGAAGTCGTCGACTTTTCCGACAGTTACATGACGTCGCAAATGGTCATGCTGGTGCGCGGCGACGAGGAGCGGTTCAGCGATGCCGCCTCGTTTGCCGCCAACCCCGATCTGCTGATGGCCGCGCAGCCCGGCACCACGCCGTTTTACGTCGGGGTTTACGAGGTGCTGGACGGCGACGAGGCCAACCCGCGGATCGTCAAGTTCGAGACCTTCGGGGCCGGGGTTGCCGCCCTGCGCAATGGCGATGTCGATCTGGTGCTGACCGATGGCACCGCCGGTAACGGTTATGTTGTGGCCAGCGATGGCGGGCTCAAGATCGTCGGCGAAAAGCTGGGGACCGAGGATTTCGGGTTCATCTTTCCCAAAGGCTCGGATCTGGTCGCGCCGATCAACGCGGCGATCGCCGATATGCGCGCTGACGGAACGCTGGACGCGCTGAACACCAAGTGGTTTCTGGACTATAAGCTGGGTGAATAGGACCGCTTTGGCCGCCTGATGCTGCCGTCGCATCCCGACAAGGATTTCCCGTGGTGGCTGGTCGTGGCCGCCGCGATCCTTGGCTATATGCTGTGGCGCGTCGTTGCGGATGATCTGTATTATCAGGTGCTTGTGACCCTGACCAAGGGCGTCGAGATCACCGTGTTCGTGACGCTGGTCAGTTTCACGATGGCTTGCGGGATGGGTCTGTTGCTGGCGGTCGCGTCGCTGTCGCGGTTCATCGTGCTGCGCCAGTGCGCCCGGTTCTACATCGAGATCGTGCGCGGTGTGCCGATCATCGTGCTGTTGCTTTACGTCGCTTTCGTGCTGTCGCCCGCCATCGTCGCGGGGTTCAACGGGCTGCGTGACGCCGTCGGCCTCGACCCGATCCGGGCGCGCGATTTCAACCTGCTGTGGCGGGCGGTGATCGCGCTGACGGTGGGCTATTCGGCGTTTATTGCCGAGGTGTTCCGCGCCGGGTTGCAAAGCATCGAGCGGGGCCAGATCGAGGCGGCAGAGGCGCTGGGCTTGCGCCCGTTGCATCGGTTTCGGCACATCGTGTTTCCGCAAGCGTTCCGCCGAATCCTGCCGCCCTTGGGCAACGATTTCGTGGCGATGGTCAAGGATTCCTCGCTGGTTTCGGTGTTGGGGGTCAGCGATGTGACGCAACTGGGCAAGATCACTGCCGCCGGGAATTTCCGCTATTTCGAGACCTACAATGTGGTCGCCCTGATCTATCTGATCATGACGATTTCGCTGTCGCTGGCGTTGCGTCGGCTTGAGCATCGGCTGCGCCAGCGGCACGGGTAGGGCGCACTGGTTATTCACGGCTCATGCGCATAGGTAGCGTGCAAAGGAGACCTGCATGAACCCCCTGCTGACCGACTGGACGACCCCCTTTGGCCTGCCGCCCTTTGACGCGATCAAGGACGCCGATTTCGCCCCCGCCGCCGACGCCGCCCTGACCGAGGCGCGCGCGAATATCGCGGCGATCACGGCGACCACCGATGCGCCGACCTTTGGCAATACCATCGAGGCGTTGGAGATGGCCGAGGATCGGTTGGGCAAAGTTCTGGGCGCGTTCTATGCCGTCGCCGGGGCTGACAGCAACAAGGCCCGCGAGGCGTTGCAGCGCGATTTCGCGCCATTGCTGAGTGCATATGGGTCCGAAATCACCGCCAACGCGGCCCTGTTCGCCCGGATCGAGGCGCTGTGGCAGTCCCGCGAGACGCTTGATTTGACCGACGAACAACAGCGCGTGCTGCTGCTGACCCGGCGTCGGTTCGTCCGGTCCGGGGCCGAATTGGAAGGTTACGCCGCCGACCGTCTGACCGAGGTGAAATCGCGCCTGTCTGTCTTGGGGACCGCATTCACCCAGAACCTGCTGGCGGACGAACGCGATTGGGTGATGCCACTGGCCGAGAAAGATCTGGAAGGTCTGCCCGATTTCGTCGTCGCCACGGCGCGGGCAGCGGGCAAGGATCATGGCGGGCCGGTGGTGACGCTGTCGCGTTCGCTGATCGTGCCGTTCCTGCAATTTTCGCCCCGCCGCGATCTGCGCCAAAAGGCCTATGAGGCTTGGGTGGCACGCGGCGCCAATGGCGGCGACACCGACAACCGGGGAATTGCCGCCGAGATTCTGGCGCTGCGGGCCGAACGGGCGATGCTGCTGGGGTATGACAGTTTCGCCGATTACAAGCTGGAAACCGAAATGGCCGGGACGCCAGCAGCGGTGCGCGATCTGCTGATGCAGGTCTGGGATCCGGCGTTGGCAGCGGCCACCAAGGACGCCGAGGTGCTGATGGCGATGATGCACGGCGACGGCCATACCGGGCCGCTGGAACCCTGGGACTGGCGCTATTATTCCGAAAAGCGGCGCAAGGCCGAGCATGATCTGGACGAGGCAGAACTGAAACCCTACCTGGAGCTTGACCGGATGATAGATGCCGCCTTTGCCTGTGCCAACCGTCTGTTCGGGCTGGAATTTTCGCCCACCGAAGGGCCGCTCTATCACCCCGACGTGCGCCTGTGGGACGTGACCCGTGACGGCAAACATGTCGCGCTGTTTATCGGCGATTACTTTGCCCGGCCGTCGAAACGGTCGGGCGCCTGGTGTTCGGCGATGCGCAGTCAACAGAAACTGGCGGGCGACATCCGCCCACAGGTGATCAACGTTTGTAATTTCGCCAAGCCCGAAGATGGCAAGCCGGCACTGCTGTCCTATGACGACGCCCGCACGCTGTTCCACGAATTCGGCCATGCGTTGCACCAGATGCTGTCGGACGTGACCTATGAATCGATCAGCGGCACATCGGTCGCCCGCGATTTCGTCGAATTGCCCAGCCAGCTCTATGAGCATTGGCTCGAGGTGCCCGAAGTGCTGACCGAATTTGCCACCCATGCTGAAACCGGCGAACCGATGCCCAAGGATTTGTTGGAGCGGATGCTGGCGGCGACGACCTATGACATGGGGTTCAGCACGGTCGAATATATCGCCAGCGCCCTTGTCGATCTGGCGTTTCACGAGGCGGACGCGCCTGCCGATCCGATGCAGAAACAGGCCGAGGTGTTGGAAGAAATCGGGATGCCGCACGCCATTCGGATGCGCCATGCGACACCGCATTTCGCCCATGTGTTCAGCGGCGACGGCTATTCCAGCGGCTATTACAGCTATATGTGGTCCGAAGTGATGGACGCCGATGCCTTTGATGCCTTTCTTGAGGCCGGCGGGGCGTTTGACCCTGTGATGGCCAAATCGCTGGAGAAAAATATCCTGTCAGCGGGCGGTTCGGCTGACGCCGCGGACCTGTACCAGCGGTTCCGGGGTCGGATGCCGGGGGTCGAGGCGTTGCTGAAGGGGCGGGGCCTGTCGAAAGCGGCCTGACGCTCACGCGGAATGACTTTCAATGGAAT
>JBBQHC010000201.1:0-3658 GCA_038323615.1 Rhodobacterales bacterium
TACGCGGGGCGTCGGCTGGCGGCGATGGGCCCGGCAGGCTTGGACCTGTTCGAGGCCCTGCTGGACGAAAACGATCACGATATTCTTGGTTGGATCACCGGCCAGATCGCCACGCCGCCCGCTTTTGCGCCCCTGATCGGCGATATTCGCGCGGGCGCGGTGGGGCTGACCCGACCCGTCTGAATTTGCATCAAATCAGCGATATTTCTTCCCCCACAATTCATCGCTTGGTTTAACCGATTGTTCGGTAATTTGGCCCATTCCTGCACCCAGCAGCGAAAAAGGACCATGTGCATGAGCGTTCATTCAGACATCGACACCGCACGGGGCGGCCCCACCCCCGATATCCGCAACGGCGCCTTCATGGCGTCCTACCTTGAATCCCTGACCTTGGTCGAACGACTGCACCGGCTGTTGCTGGACGTCATCAAGGACGAATTCGAACGGGTCGGCGTGCTGGAAATCAACCCGGTGCAGGCCTTGCTGCTGTTTAACATCGGCGAAAACGAGGTGACGGCGGGCGAGTTGAAAAGCCGCGGTTATTATCAGGGCAGCAACGTCAGCTATAACCTCAAAAAGCTGGTCGACATGAATTACATGCACCACCAACGCTGCGAGATCGACCGCCGGTCGGTGCGGGTCCGGCTGACCGAAAAGGGGCGGCGCGTACGCGAAACGGTCGCCAAACTGTTCGCGGCCCATGCAGACGGACTGCAAAGCCGGGGATACGTCGATATGGACGGCATGGACGAAATCACGACCGCCCTGCGCCGGATCGAACGTTATTGGGCCGATCAGATCCGCTATATCTACTGAACCGCGCTACCGACGATTAAGACCTGCAATTCACGGATCAGCTTGCGCCGCATCGCCGCCGCGTAGTCATCGAACCCGTCGGCGACCTCGAGGAACGCATCGGGGCCGTGCAAAACTTCGTTCTGATAGAACGCCAGCAGGTTGCCGCTGGCCACATAGTCGCCGCCGTTGATCATCAGGCCGTTGACGGTCACGCCGCTGAAATCAAAGGCGGCGTAGGCCTCGGCGGGGCCGAAGCCTTCGTTGTTCACACCGTCGCCCGCCAGATCGACGGTGTGGGTGGCACAATCGGGACCGCGCGCCAGCAAAGTCGCTGCATAGCCGAGGGCGTATCCGGCGGCGGTTGGCATGTCGGTGCGACTGCGCGGACTTTGGGCGATGATTGTCGCGGCCCGGCGCAAATCGGCGGCAGACGTCATTGCCGCAAATCGCAGGATGTCGACCTCCGCGAACCGCCCGCTCCATTCGAATACGGCCAGCGCCACAGGGTCGCCGCTGGCCAGAAACGCCGCCACCACATCCGGGTCGGTCAATGCCGCCGCAAGCCCCTGCCGCTGCAACCGATCCTCGGCGTCATCTACTGACGACGACACGTCCATAGCCAACACCAGCGCCAGCCGACAGGCCGACGCCGGAGCGGCAACCACGGACAAGGCAAGGGCAAGGGCCCTTACCAATGACCGGTGTTTGGCATGCTGGCCCAGGGTTCCGCCTTGGGCAGATGATCGCCCTTTTGCAGCAATTCGACGGAAATATTGTCGGGCGAGCGCACAAAGGCCATATGACCGTCGCGCGGCGGGCGGTTGATCGTCACGCCATTGTCCATCAAATGCTGGCAGAGGGCATAGATGTCATCGACCCGGTAGGCCAGATGACCGAAATGGCGGCTGTCGGACGGCAGGCCATCGTCGCCGTCCCAGTTGTAGGTCAGTTCGATCGGGCAGTCTTCGTCGCCGGGGGCGGCCATGAAAATCAGGCTGAACCGCCCGCCGTCGTTGTCGATCCGCCGGGTTTCGCGCAGGCCAAGCAACTCGAAAAACGCGCGGGTCTTGTCGAGGTCTTTGACCCGGATCATGGTGTGCAGGTATTTGGTCGGCATCGATCGCTCCATTCAATGGGATTGACGAAAGTCTAGCACGGTTGCCGGTCAAAACCAGTGACGGTTGCGACAGACGGTTGATTGAACTCTCGCTGCCAGTCCGGGCGCGCAGGTGTCGACCAGCCGGACCGGCCGTATATCCGTCGCGGGTCGATCTTGGGCGAGAGATCATCGCAACCAACACCCGTCGAAACTGCGTCGCACGCCTCACCCACAGGATATTGAGGTTCCCGCAAACGGGCCCCCCAGTTATAGTCGGTCACGACTCAGCCCCTGCCTGCCACAAAGGACCATGCCATGCCCATCACCGCCGATCAGCAGGCCGAAATCGATGCCCTGCGCGCCCAGACCCGCCCGACCCTGCGCGCCGTGTCCGATGGGATGGAGGCGCATCTGTACAAGGCGCACCCGGTCCTTGACCACGGTTTCGTGCGCGTCATCGACTATATGGGCGACGACGCCGCGATCTGTCAGGCGGCCAGGGTCAGCTATGGCAAGGGCACCAAATCGGTGCAGAACGACGAGGGGCTGATCCGTTACCTGATGCGCCACTGGCATTCGACGCCGTTCGAAATGTGCGAGGTCAAGCTGCACGTCAAACTGCCGGTCTTCGTCGCGCGGCAATGGATCCGGCACCGCACCGCCAATGTGAATGAATATTCGGCGCGGTATTCGATTCTGGACCGCGAGTTTTATATTCCCGAGGCCAGCCAACTGGCGGCGCAATCGGTGGTCAATAATCAGGGGCGCGGGGCGGCGCTGACGGCGGATGAATCGGCGCGGGTATTGGAGATACTCAAGGGCGACGCGGCGCGGACCTATGACCATTACGAGGAAATGATTTCAGATGAGGGGAAACAGGGGCTGGCCCGCGAATTGGCCCGGATGAACCTGCCCGCCAATATCTATACCCAGTGGTATTGGAAGGTCGATCTGCACAACCTGTTCCATTTCCTGCGGCTGCGGGCCGACGCCCACGC
The DNA here is from genome assembly GCA_038323615.1 of Rhodobacterales bacterium. Lineage (GTDB taxonomy): Bacteria > Pseudomonadota > Alphaproteobacteria > Rhodobacterales > Rhodobacteraceae > JBBKXP01. Next base: position 2,896 of record JBBQHC010000201.1, read on the forward strand.
ACAATACGAAATCCGGGTCTATGCTGAGGCGATTTGCAAGGTCGTGGCCGACTGGGTGCCAGCCGCCTACGGCGCGTTCGAAGACTACAGGCTGGGCGGCGCAACGCTATCGGGCAAGGCGATTGACGTGGTGCGACGGATGCTGAAGGGCGAGAAGGTGACGCAGGAGACGAGCGGCATGAGCAAGGGGGAATGGCGGGAGTTTGAGGGGGTATTGGGGTGACCCAGTCACAGGAGCAAAAAATTATTAGACTTCAGGCAGAATTGCACGGCTTTCGAACCGCGCTAAACCAACTTGAGCAAGCGAGTGACGATATTTCAGCGCATCTTGCTTGGGCCAATCTGGTGCGCCATATGAAACTCTCTGTTGAACTCTTGACGCGAATTGGAAGAGCAAATAGGGTAAGGCGACCGGCGGCATGGCGATTTCATAATAGTTGTTCGACCGATGAATTAGTTGCTTTCATGGTTTCGAGTAGGAATGATATTGACCATCCTGAAGACGACAGAAAATCTAGTCTGATAAGCGGCAGCATTGAATGTAAGCTGACGATGGTCGAGCCGCTTATTGGCGGCGGTTTTGCATTCGATATTGCTGAAGGATGGAATGTCTCCATTGATAATTGTTCAGTGGATGGTAGGTTAATAAATGGAGGTCTTGTTACCTCAAGTGAAGGTAACTTCAAGTCGGGGAACTTGAAAACCGTCGAACGACCAAGGGGTTTCTATCTTGGTCATGTTCTGGATAGGTCGGGAAAGAGAG
>JBBQHC010000202.1:0-3576 GCA_038323615.1 Rhodobacterales bacterium
GATGCGCTGCACACCAACCTGCATGGCCACGCCAAACGCGGCAACACGACCTACGAGGCCATTGTCGAAGACCGCAAGAAAAACTGCCCCGCAGGCCGTTTTGCAGACCCCAAGGAATGCGGCGACCTGATCGCCTATCTCTGCTCGGCGCAGGCCGGTTTCATGTCGGGACAGAACATCGTCAACGACGGCGGCGTCTATCAGGGTCTTTTCTGATGCGGGTTGCTATGGTTTCTGGCGCTGGCCGAGGGCTCGGGGCCGCGATTGCTGACAAGCTGTTGGCCGACGGCTGGACGCTGTCGCTTGGCCTGCGCGACACAGGGCAGGCCGCCCGCTTTGAGGTCGCTGCCGACCGGCTTCTGGTGACGCATTTCGACGCGACCGAACCGGCCAGCGCCGACACTTGGGTCAAGGCCACTGTGGCGCGGTTCGGCCAGATCGACGCGCTGGTGAACAACGCCGGGATCCTGCGCATGGTCGATTTCGATCAAGGCTCTGAAGCCGACCTTGACGATCTCTGGGCGGTCAACGTCAAGGCCCCGTTCCGCCTGATCCGGGCGGCTTTGCCGCACCTCAAGGCGACCGGCGCGGGCCGCGTGATCAACATCGCCTCGACCGACGCCAAAAGGTTTCGCGGCGGCACCTCGGTTGGCTATGCGATGACCAAGCACGCGCTTCTGGCGATGACGCAGGCGGTTCGCCATGCCGGTTGGGATCAGGGCGTGCGCGCCACAGCGATTTGCCCCGGCGCCATCGACACCGACCTGATCGCCGATCTGCCCGGCGTCACGCCCAAGGCAGACCGACTGACCCCCGAGACCGTAGCGGCGATGGTCGGCTTTATCCTGTCGCTGCCCAATCAGGCCAGCGTTCCCGAATTTATCGCAAACACCCGACTGGAGGCGGTGGTATGACGCTGGACACCCATATCAACGACGAACTGGCGCTGTGGGACCGCGAGAGCCTGCTGCATCCGGCCACCCATACCGCCGCCCATGCCCGCGGCGATGTGCCGGGGCGGATCATCACAGGCGGTGACGGCGTCTATATTCAGGACCGCGACGGCAACCGGATGCTCGACGCCTTTTCGGCGCTTTATTGCGTCAACGTGGGCTATGGGCGGACCGAAATCGCCGACGCCATAGCCGATCAGGCGCACAAGCTGGCCTATTATCACAGCTACGCCGGCACCGGCAACGAACCGGCGATCCGGCTGGCAAAGATGATCATGGACCGCGCGCCCGACCACATGGCACGGGTGTTTTTTGGCCAGTCGGGGTCGGACGCCAACGAGACCAACGTCAAGCTGGCCTGGCACTACCAGATCCTGCGCGGCAAGCCGGAAAAGACCAAGATCATCAGCCGGTGGCGCGGCTATCACGGCTCGGGACTGGTGTCGGGGTCACTGACCGGGCTGCGCGGCTATCACACACGTTTCAACCTGCCGCTGCCGGGCTTTCTGCACACCGAGACGCCGCATTATCTGCGCCGCCCCGATGCCGACATGACCGAGGCGGAATATCTCGACCACCTCATCGGCAAACTTGAGGCACTGATCGAGGCCGAGGGCGCCGACACGATCGCGGCCTTTATCGGCGAGCCGATCATGGGCACCGGCGGTATCATCCCGCCGCCGCAGGGCTACTGGGATCGCGTCCAAGAGGTGCTGACCCGCCATGATATCCTGCTGATTATCGACGAGGTCGTTACTGGCTTCGGGCGGATGGGCACGATGTTCGGTTCGGAATTCTACGGGATCAAACCCGACTTCCTGACCATCGCCAAGGGGCTGACCTCGGCCTATGCGCCCTTGTCGGGGTCGATCATCGCGACCGGGGTGTTCGACCTGCTTTGTCAGGGCAGCGACGACCACGGCGCCCTCTATCACGGCTGGACTTATTCGGGGCACCCGATCTCGGCTGCGGCGGGGATTGCCACGTTGAATTTGGTGGACGATCTGGGTCTTGTGGCCAATGCCGGGGCGATGGGCCCGTATCTCAGGCAGCGACTGCAAGAGGCGGTAGGCGGCCACCCCAATGTCGCGGAAGTGCGCGGCGACGGGCTTTTGGCGGCGGTCGAACTGATGGCCGATCCGGCTGCCCGCAGCTTCTTTCCGACCATGAGTGTCGCCCCAAAGATCGCGGCGGCGATGCTGACACGCGGGGTGATTGCGCGGCCGATGCCCGAAGGCGATATCATCGGCTTTGCGCCGCCTCTCTGCATCTCCAAAGCCGAGATCGACGTTGCCGTCGAGGCGCTGCGCGGTGCGCTTTGGGATGTCCTGCCGTCGTGACGCCCGACCGGCCATGGGACACACCCGAGGCCGACTGGCGCGCACGGGTTGGCAGGGTTCGTGCCGGGCGGGCGCTGAAACCCGACCGCTGGCCGGGCGACGCACGCTGCGCCTTTGCCCTGTCGTTTGACTGCGATCACGAAACCTTCGAACTGGGTGCCGGCCGCGCCGCGATCGGACGCCTTGCCTGGGGCGAATTCGGGCGCCGCACCGGCGTGCCGCGCATCCTTGATGTGCTGGCCCGCCATGACATCGCCGCCAGCTTTTTCGTGCCAGCCGTTGCCGGATTGATCGACCCCGATGCCCTGAAACCGATCGTCGGCGCAGGCCACGAGATCGGGGTGCATGGCTGGATTCACGAAAACACCTCGCTTCTAGACCGCACGACCGAGCGTGACCTGATGCAACGCGCCCGCGACGCGCTGCGTGACATGACCGGGGCCGAGCCTGTCGGCCACCGCGCGGCGAATTGGGATCTTAGCGCGGCGACGATTGATTTGGTGGCCGAACTCGGCTTTGCCTACGACAGTTCAATGATGGCCGACGACAGCTGCTACGAACTTCTGAGCGACGGCCAGCCGACCGGCGTCGTGGAAATCCCGGTTGACTGGGTCCGCGACGATGCCGTCTATCTGCTGTTCAATCGCGAACCCCCGACCCGGCCCTGGACCCCGCCAGAGGCCGTGTTCGACATTTTCCGGCGCGAATTTGATGCGGCCTATGAGGAACGTGGCCTTTGCCAGTTGGTGATGCACCCATTCGTCATCGGCTACCGCTCGCGGATCTGGATTCTGGATCAGTTGATCGCCCACGCCAAATCGCGGGGTTCGGTCTGGTTTCCAACTCACGCCGACCTCGCCGTCTGGGTAATTCAGCCGGATGCGTACAACGCGCAGACCCCGTGACCGACGTTCCCACCTTGTCCGCGCGGCCAATTTGATCGACGGCTGTCGCGAAGCCCTTAATGTCCGTCGTCAGGGCTTTTGGCACCAAAGGCGGCTTACCTTCAGTCAGGATCTGCATGATTTGGCCGTCTGGTTCAAATCGCATGGTGTTACCAATATCGCGATGGAATCCATCGGCATCGATTGGATCCCAGCTTTTGAGATACTCGAACAGCATGGGTTCGAAGTCATCCTCGTCCACGCGCGCTACGCCAAGAACGTGCCAGGACGGAAGACGGATGTTAGCGATGCAAGCTGGCTGCGGCAGTTGCATTCTTATGGTCTCTTGCGTGGCAGCTTCAGGCCAACGGCTCAGATTGCAACGCTAAGGGCCTACCT
>JBBQHC010000203.1:0-3517 GCA_038323615.1 Rhodobacterales bacterium
TGAATATCAATCGGGTTATCAGCATGTTCGCCGCCGTTGATGATGTTCATCATCGGCACTGGCAACACACGGGCCGAGGTGCCGCCGATGTAGCGATAGAGCGGCTGAGTGGTGAAATCGGCTGCTGCCTTGGCCACCGCCAGTGATACGCCCAAAATCGCGTTGGCCCCCAGACGGGCCTTGTTCGGGGTGCCGTCGAGTTCGATCATCGCCATGTCGATATCGACCTGTTCGGTGGCGTCGTAGCCCAAAATCGCCTCGGCAATCTCGCCGTTCACTGCCGCAACCGCATCCAGCACGCCCTTGCCCATATAGCGTTTCTTGTCACCATCCCGCTTTTCTACGGCCTCGTAGGCGCCGGTGGATGCCCCCGACGGCACCGCAGCCCGCCCCATCGTGCCGTCGTCAAGGATCACATCGACCTCGACCGTGGGGTTGCCCCGGCTGTCGAGGATTTCGCGGGCGTGGATGTCGATGATGGCACTCATGGTAGTCCTCCGGGGTGTTAGCGGTATCAGGCGTCTATAGCGCGGCAGGTGTCGCAGGGGAAGGGCGACGCAACCGGGCTTCGCGCAGAAAGGTATAAAGACCGGACACACAGATGATGGCCGCGCCAAAAATTGTATAGCCGTCCAGCGTCTCGCGGAAGACCAGCAGACCGACCAACAGCCCGAATACGATGCGGGAATACCGGAACGGCGCGACAAAGCTGATCTCGCCCAGCCGCATGGCGGCGATGATGCAGTATAGCGCCGGGATGCCGATCGCGATCGCCCCGGCCAGATAGGCGGTTGCGGTTATGTCGGGGCGGGCGAACCCGGTGCCTTCGATCAGCAACGCCACCGCCCCGGCGGGGATCGTCGCGGCAAAACCGAGTGTGGACAATTGCACAGTGCTGAACACGGGCGGGATTTTTCGCGTCGCCAGATCGCGGGCCGACATCGCGATCACCCCTGCGACGGTGAACAGGGTCGCTGCCTCGAATCCCTGACCGAATGGGCGCAGCACGATCAACACGCCGAACAGGCCGATGGCAATCGCGCTCCAGCGGCGCCAGCCGATGGTTTCGCGGAAAAACAGGGCGGCGCCGATGGTGACGAGCAGCGGGTTCGCCTGAATGATCGTGGTGACGATGGAAATTGGCACCAATGACAGGCCAGTGACAAAAAAGATCGCCGCGAGCCCTTCGAAAAAGGCCCGGATGCCGGACGCCCCGCGCAAAATACCCAGCGGCAAGGGGACTGTACCGCGCAGCACCGCAAAAGCGCCATAGGCCAGCGCCCCGCCAATCCCGATCACGATCAGGATCTGCCCGACGGGCAGGGTGGCGGCGGCGAGTTTGATGAAGGTGTCCTCGATCGCGAATCCGGCCATTGCCAGCACCATCAGGATCGCGCCGCGTGCGTTGCCGTCAAGCATGTCTTTTGTGCCTTTGCGCCGATTCTGGTAGTGTCCGGGACGGAAAGCCGGGCGTCTGCGTACAAGGCCCATCTGCCATGTCCGCCAAAGCGGATACAACCCGATTTGAAGGATGCGACCATGCCCAACCCCAATGACCGCACCGATGGCGGATTTGCCGCCGACCTGCCGCACCTGCTGACCCGTCGCCGCGCCATCACGGCATTGGGTTTGACCGGGGCGGTGGTCCTTGGCGGCTGGGCCGCACTGCGCGGCGGGCCGGGGCAAGCCGAACCGAACCTGATCGCCAGCGCCGCCGATGGCAGCACCTGCATCAAGGCCCCGGCCGAAACCGCCGGACCGTTTCCTGCCGATGGCACCAATACCAGGGCCGGTCAGACGGCGAACATACTGACCGAGGCGGGGGTAATGCGTTCTGACTTGCGCCAATCCATCGGCGCACTGACGCCGGTTGCCGCCGGCTCCGCATTGGTGTTGACCCTTGATCTGGTCGATGTCGGGAACGCATGCACGCCGTTGGCAGGCTATGCGATCTATGTCTGGCACTGTGATGCGGGCGGCCAATACTCGATCTATGAGCTGCCGGATGCCAACTATCTGCGCGGTCTTGGGGTGGCCGATGCCGCCGGGCGGGTGCAGTTCACGACGATTTATCCCGGCTGTTACAACGGGCGTTGGCCGCATATTCATTTCGAGGTCTTCGCCTCGCCCACAGCGGCAGTCAGCGGTGCGGCGGCGCTGTTGACCGGCCAGTTCGCCATGCCGCTGGCTGAAACCGCGGCTGTTTACGCGGCTGATGCTGCCTATGGCGCAAGTATTCCCAATTTGGGCCGCCAGACCCTTGCCGGTGACGGCATCTTTGCCGATGCGACCCCCGAACAGGCGGCGGCTCAAATGATGACGGTGACGGTCGGGGCGGCTGGGATCAGGGCGGCAGCGCAGGTCGGGGTCATCGCTTAACCCTTTTTGTGCGGCACTCCGTAAAGTTCGAGCCGATGTCCCATCAGCCGATACCCCAGCTTGGCGGCGATCCGTTCTTGCAGGGCTTCGATTTCGGCATCGACGAATTCGATCACCTCGCCCGAGTGCATGTCGATCAAGTGGTCGTGGTGGTCGCGGTCGGCGGTTTCATACCGCGCCCGCCCGTCGCCGAATTCGTGCTTTTCAAGGATGCCGGATTCCTCGAACAGCTTGACTGTGCGGTAAACCGTGGCGAGCGAGATGCGCGGATCGACGCGCGACGCGCGGTGATATAGCTCCTCGACATCTGGATGGTCGTCCGCCGCCTCCAGTACCCCGGCAATGGTGCGCCGCTGGTCGGTCAGGCGCAGCCCGTTCGCCTCGCAGCGCGCAAGAATGGTCGTTGCCATCGGATCTGCCCCCCGGTCGTTATCGTCGGCCCCATAGACCGTCACAGCCAGCGTCGCCAGCGAAAATAGACGAACAGCGCGATGCCAATCACCACCATAGCAAGTGAAAGCGATGCAAAGGCAAGCGGAGATCCTGTGCCGGGCATCCCGCCGAGGTTGACGCCGAATAGCCCGGTCAAAAACCCCAGCGGCAGGAAAATTGCGGCGATCACCGAAAGGACATAGCCGTTGCGGCCCAGCCGTGCGGTCTGCATCAGGTCGAGGTGATCGGACAAGGCGGTGAGGCGTTCGCGCACTTCCGCCAGTTCTTCGACCGACCGGGTGGCGCGGTTGGCAATTTCCGCCAGTTCCGGGCGCAGTATGGCCGGAATCACCGGGCTTTCGCAGGTCGCCAGCGAGTGCAGCGCGTCGGTCTGCGGCCCGACGTGGCGGCGCAGCTTGATGACATTGCGACGGCGTTCTGACAGGTCGGCAAGGGTTTCACCGCCGTGGTCATAGATTGCCGCCTCCATCTTGTCAGTTTCGGTTTCCAGCGCCAGCGACACGGTTTCGATCCGGCCCACAAGGCCGTCACAAAGATCGGCCAGAAATTGCGCCGGGCTGGCGGGGGCCTGTCCGGCCACGGCCCCGGTGCGCAGGTCGTCCACCGCAAAAATCCGCCGTCGCCGCACCGTGACGACCAATGCCCGCGTCAACCAGACCCGCACCGCGACCATATCGGCGGCATT
>JBBQHC010000204.1:0-3356 GCA_038323615.1 Rhodobacterales bacterium
CACGCCCCCGGCGCAAAACCCCGACCGCAGGCCCGGCAGGTTCGAGCGTTTCGACAGCGAATGAAAGATCACGACGCGGTCCGGGTCGGCGCCCATCGCAGTCGCCACCTCGAGCGCGCCTTTGGGCGGCGCGTCGCGGTAAATCTCGCTGTAACATTCGTCGGCGAAAATCTGGAAATCGTAGCGTTCGGCCAGCGCAATCAGGTCGTGCCAGTAATCGGCCCCGGCGACTGCGCCCTGCGGGTTGGCGGGCGAACAGATATAGGCGATGGCCGTGCGGTTCAGCACGTCCTGTGGCAATCCGGCATAGTCTGGCAAATGCCCGGTTTCAGCCGTCGCAGGCACATAGATAGCATCGGCCCCAACTGCATGGGCGGCGGTGGCATAGACCTGATAGAACGGATTGGGGATCAGAATGGCCGGGGTCTTGTCGCCTTTGGTTTCCGGGCACAACGCCATCGCGGCATTATACAGCCCCTCGCGCGTGCCGTTCAGGGCCATGATCTGATTGGGGGTCACGGCGACGCCGTAACGGTTGGCGATCCAGCCGGCGATGGTGGACAGCAATTCGGGCGTGCCCTCGTTCGGGGGATATTTGGCAAATTCACTGACATGCGCGGCCAGCGTTTCGGCGACGAAACCGGGCATTGCGTGGCGCGGTTCGCCGATCGACATGGCGATGGGATCGCCGCCCGGCACATGGCCGTCTAGCAGCGCCCGCAGACGCGGAAACGCATAGACCGGAAGAGTCGAAAACCGACTTGGGAATACCATCGATGCCTCAGGTTGCGGGATCATGGATGCCCCGCTTTGGCCTAAACTAGCGCCCAAGTCCTGCCCCTGTCCAGAAAAAGGGAACGAATCAGAGGGTTAGCGGCAGGTTATTGTGGCATTTAGGCCAGCGCCCGCTCTGCCGCTGCGCCCAGACGCAGCAGGCGGGCGTCAGCCCCCGGTGCGCCGTTGAACAGGATACCGCAGGACGGCACGCCGGTGGGCAGCGTCAGGCCGCACAGCCCCAGGAGATTGCCGATTCGGGTGTTGCGCAGGGCCATCAGGTTTTCCGATTTGTAATAGTCCGGGTCGTCGATCAGCCGCTGCGTATTGGGCGGCGGAATCGGCGAGGTCGGGAAAATCACTGCATCGAAACCGGCGGTCTGGCGCAGATAGCTGGCGCGAATGCCATGCATTTCGGTCCATCCGGCGATGTAATCCGCCGCGCTGACGGTGTCGCCGAACAGCAGGCGTTCGCGAATCTGGTGGAACATCCGATCGCCGTGGGTTGTCACTAAGGGCCGCCAATGGGCATAGGCATCGGCGGTGATCAGGGCCGCCGACAGTTCCATCGCGCGGGTGATTTCGGGGATTTCGCGGTGGGTGACGCTGGCCCCGGCGGCCTGAAGGCGTTCCACCGCGCTTTGGAATCCGGCGCGGGGGGCCTCGCGCACCCCCTCCATCGCCACCGTGTCCAGCACCATCAGGCGGGTGCCTTTCAGGGTCGCGCCGGTCAGGTCGGCGGGCGCGGACCCGTCCAATGCGCCCATCATCAGGGCCACATCGGCGACCGTGCGACACAGCGGGCCGACGGTGTCAAAGGTCGGCGCCAGCGGTACGACCCCGGCCAAGGGCAGCCGCCCGTGGGTCGGTTTGAACCCGACCAGATCGTTCCACGCGGCAGGAAGCCGCACCGATCCGCCGGTATCGGATCCGACCGCCGCCGCCGCCAGCCCGAAGGCGACCGAGGCCGCCGCGCCTGACGACGACCCACCGGGCACTGCGTCGGGGTCGTTCTTGTTTGGCGGCGTGGCGGTGACCGGGTTAAGCCCGAGGCCGGAAAACGCGATTTCGGTCATGTGCGTCTTGCCCAGACAGACTAGGCCCATTGCCGTGGCGGTTTGCAACACCGCGGCGTCAGTATCGGGCACCCGGCCTGCCAGCATCGCCGTCCCGGCCTCGGTTCCCACCCCCGCCGTGTCGAACAGGTCTTTCCATGACACCGGCACACCGTCGAGCGGGCTGCGCCGCCGTTCCATTTGGGCGCGATCACGGGCGGCTGTCGCCTCGGCGATTGCCCGGTCTGGCGTCGTGCGGGCATAGATGCGGTCTGTCATTGGATTTGCCGCGATGGCATCCAGATAGGTCTGCGTCAGCGCGACCGGGTCGATATCGCCCGCGCCGATGCCGCGCCCCAGATCGCCCGCCGATGCCCACAGCCAGTCACGCATGATCGCCTCCGTTTTGCAGGCGAGGGTAGCGACCCGCAGCCGCATGGACAATCCCGCGCGCGGCGCGATAGTGGCGGCCATGACGTATGACCACGACATCGCGATTATCGGCGGCGGGCTGAATGGCCCGGCCCTTGCGCTGGCCTTGGCGCAGGCCGGGTTTCGGGTCGCGGTGATTGACCGGGTGGCGGAAACCGAGACCGAGTTCGACGGGCGGGCCTATGCGCTGGCATTGGCGTCGGTGCGGTTGTTAAAGGCGGTTGGAGTGTGGCAGGCGGTGGCCGAAAACGCCCAGCCGATGCTTGAAATCAAGGTCACGGACGGGCGTGTCGGGCAAGGCGCATCCCCGTGGATGCTGCATTTCGACCACGCTGAGATCGAAGAAGGGCCGATGGGCCACATGGTCGAAGACCGGCATTTACGCGCCGCGTTTGCAGATGCGATGGGCCGTGACGGGCGGATTACCCAGATTGCGGGCGAGGTGACGGCGCAGGCAACTGATGCGCAGGGCGCGACTGTCACCCTGTCGTCGGGCGATACGCTGACCGCGCGGCTGATCATCGGCTGCGACGGGCGGGCCAGTGGCACCGCCGCCCGCGCCGGGATCAGGCGCACCGGTTGGGGCTATGGGCAGACAGCGGTGGTTTGCGCGGTGGGGCATGACCGCCCGCATGGCGGCGCGGCGCACCAGTTCTTTATGCCGACCGGACCGCTGGCCATTTTGCCGCTGACCGGCAACCGCAGTTCAATCGTCTGGAGCACGTCGGATGCCCACGCGGCGGCGATGCTGGCGCAAGACGACGCCGGTTTTCTGGACGCCCTGCGCCCGGCGTTCGGGTCGTTTCTGGGAGAAATCGTCTTGCTGGGCCCGCGGTCGGGCTATCCGCTGGGCCTGACTTTGGCGCAGCAGTTCGTGGCGCAGCGGGTGGCGCTGGTCGGTGACGCTGCGCATGGGATTCACCCGATTGCGGGGCAGGGGCTGAACGCCGGGCAGCGCGATGTCGCGGCTTTGGTGCAGGTGTTGGAAACGGCGCGGGGCCGGGGCGAAGATTGGGCGGGGGCGCAGGTCTTGGCCCGCTATCAGGACTGGCGGCAACCTGAAACACGGACTTTGGCGATGGCGACGGATGCGTT
>JBBQHC010000205.1:0-3326 GCA_038323615.1 Rhodobacterales bacterium
GATCGACCTGACCCGGCGGGTGCTGGACCACGAAATCTATGGCCTGACATCGCAACTGCTGACCACCAGCGACGGCAGGAAGATGGGCAAATCGCAGGCCGGCGCGATTTGGCTGGATGCGGATCTGGTCGCGCCTTACGAATTTTGGCAGTTTTGGCGCAACACCACCGATGCCGATACCGGACGGTTCCTCAAGCTTTATACCGAATTGCCGCTGGATGAATGCGACCGTCTGGGGGCGCTGGGCGGGGCCGAGATCAATGCCGCCAAGATCGTGCTGGCGAACGAGGTCACGACATTGCTTCACGGCAAGGACGCCGCGCAAGCGGCTGAAAAGACGGCGAAAGAAGTGTTCGAGCATGGCGGTGTCGGGGATGATCTACCGACAGTTTCCCTGTCCGCCAGCGATATCGCGGGCGGCATTTCCATCGTTCAGCTGATCGTGCGTGCTGGTCTGGCGACCAGTGGCAAAGAGGCCAAGCGCTTGATTGCCGACAACGGCGCGCGGATTGACGACGCCCCTCTGACCGACGCCGGCCTGATGATCGACGTCGCCGCCCTTGCCAGTCCGATCAAGCTGTCGGCAGGCAAAAAGCGACATGCGCTGGTGCGGTTGACCGACTAAAGGGGTTCAGGCTTTAACGGAATCGCAATTCGCTGCCTCTCGCTGCGTGCGAACGCGATTTCCGATCCGGGGGTTTCCTTGAAAGCCTGAACCGCTTTAAAGCAACATCAAATCGATCAGCAGAAGGGTTGCGGCGACCGGAAAAACCGCCGTGGCGGCGAATATGGCGGCATCAATTGTGCGGGCGATGGTGCGGATCTGCGGGGCAAGGTGCGATTCATGTTTCATGGCACCAATTAACCATACGGGCGGTGGACAAACGGTTAACGCAAGCCAAGCCGCGCTGGCCCCGCGGCCACCTGCGTGCTAGACCCACAGCAACCGCACTTGGGCCGGATCAGCCGATGACACTGCTGCAAATCACGTCGCTGCTGATCGTTCTTGCCGGAGCGTTCGGCGCAATCAATTACCTGTTTCTGCGGCTTCCGGCGAGTATCGGAATACTGGTCGTGTCGCTGTTCGCCTCGATCACAATCATGCTGATCGACTTTGCGCTGCCCGCGCTTGGGATCGCCGACGCGGTGCGCGGCGCAGTTCTGGATATCGACTTTACCGAGGCCCTGCTCGAGGGGATGTTGGGTTTGTTGCTGTTCGCGGGGGCGCTGCATGTCAATCTGGCGGATCTGCGCCGTGAATGGATCCCGGTCCTGTTGATGGCAACGATGGGTGTCGGGCTTTCGACTGCGATCGTCGGGTTCGGATTCAGTTGGCTGACCGGCATGCCGCTGATCGTCGCGCTGGTCTTTGGCGCGCTGATTTCACCCACCGACCCGGTGGCGGTGTTGGGCGTGCTGCGCAACGCCGACCTGCCGAAATCGCTGGAAACGAAAATCGCGGGCGAAAGCCTGTTCAACGACGGCGTCGGCTATGTGGTTTATCTGGTGCTGGTCGGCCTCGCGTTTTCGCAAGGCGGCGAAGCGGCCAGCGGCTGGCAGGGTGCGGCGCAACTTTTCGTGCGCGAGGCGCTGGGCGGTGCGGTTCTGGGCCTGATCCTGGGCTGGCTGGTGTTCCGGGTATTGCGCCAGATTGACGACTACGCATTAGAGGTATTGATCACCCTTGGTCTTGCCTTTGGCGGCTACGAACTCGCCGTTGCCTTGCATGTGTCGGCGCCGATCATGGCGGTCTGCGCGGGCCTGTTGATCGGCGAAGTCGGGACCAAATACGGGATGTCCGAGATCACCCGCCAATACGTCGTCGGATTCTGGAAGCTGATCGATGAAATCCTGAACGCGGTCTTGTTTCTACTGATCGGATTTGAAGTCTTTGCCGTCGCCTTTGACCAGCAATATTTGCTGGCCGGGGTCGCTGCCATCGCGCTGGCGCTGGTCGCCCGACTGGTCGCCGTCGCCGTCCCGATCCTGTTGCTGAAACCATTCCGCGGATTCGAAGCCGGAACGATTCAAATCATGACCTGGGGCGGCCTGAAGGGCGGCATTTCGGTCGCGCTGGCGCTGGGTCTGCCCGACAACAACTGGAAACCCATCATCCTGACCGCGACCTACGTCGTCGTCGTCTTTTCGATCATCGTGCAGGGGCTGACAGTCAGTCGTCTGGCTGAAAGGGTCAGCCGCGAACCCCAGTTGCCGCAATGACCGCCTACCGCGTCTATGACGTGTTCACCGACCGCCGCTATGGCGGCAACCAACTGGCCGTGTTCCCCGATGCCGAAGACCTGCCCGAGGCCGAGTTGCAGGCTATCGCCGCCGAGTTCAACTTTTCCGAGGTCACGTTCGTTACGCCGCCGACCGACCCCGCCCATGCGGCGCGGGTACGCATTTTCACTCCGAAGTGCGAAGTTGATTTCGCTGGCCACCCGACCATCGGCACGGCGATCTGCCTGCACGATCTGGGGTTTCCGGCCAACATGATCCTTGAATTGGGAATCGGGCCAATCCCTTGCAGGGTCGATGCAAACGGCGCGGCGTTTACCACCCGCCAACCGCTCGATATTCTGGCCCATCCCGATCCGGCGCTTGTCGCCGTCTGTCTGGGTTTGCGCCCCGACGCGATCCGGCATGATACCCACCCACCGGTGCAGGCGACCCTTGGCCTGCCCTTTGTTATCGTCGAACTGGCGTCGCGTGATCGCCTGTCGACCTGTCAGCCCGATGTAGCAAACTTGCGCAAGGCGTCGATGTTGCATCCTGCGGGCCTTGATTTCGCGATCTTTGCTTATGTGCGCGACGGTGCGCAGGTCAGTGCCCGGATGTTCGCGCCGCTTGACAATATCCCCGAAGATCCCGCCACCGGCAGCGCCAGCGCGACACTGGCGGCGCTGCTGATGCAGGTGACCGGACAGCCCCAAGACCTGACGATCCATCAAGGCGACGACATGGGACGCCCGTCGCGCATTGGCGCACGGGCTGACGGCGATGGGGTCACGATCAGCGGCAAGGCCGTGTTGGTCATGGAGGGCAACCTTGTCCGATAAACCCAAACTGATCTGCGGGTTCGACGTGGCGGGCGACGGGACCGCGACGAAAATCAGGCACGCCGGCGACCCCGAAACCAAAGGCACCGCCTATCGCTGGCTGCATTTCGATCTGCGCGACAAGGGCGTCACTGACTGGCTGAACGCCCACCTGCCCGCCCTGCCCGCTGCGACCCTGCAAACCATCGAAACCCGGCCCCGTGTGGTGGCAGTGGGCGACGGACTGCTGGCGACCTTGCGGGGCATCAACCTGAACGACGGGGCCAA
>JBBQHC010000206.1:0-3293 GCA_038323615.1 Rhodobacterales bacterium
AGCTACTTTCGCCTTGAAGGCCGGGCTGTGGTTCCGGCGTGGTCGTCTTGTCATGGTTCTCTCCTCGCTCGCGGCAATCATGCCGCTGTTGCGCGAAAAATCCACTTATCCCGGCTGTTCAGATTTCCGGAACCATCTCTGATGGTTTAAGAGTAGGAAGTATAACATTTTTATGGAGAAAATATTACGGCGTTCACAGCCGGGTGGTGTGCACGGCTTGCTGGCTGACCTGGCGGTTCGCGATTTCAGGTTCCGGCATGTGACCTTTCGTTCTGGCAGACCGTCAGAGCTTTGAACGGGATGTCAATTATGTGCTGTCCAAGGGTGCACTGGCTTGCGGGCGTAGCTCAGGGGTGGAGCAAACGCCGAATCTTTGGATTCGAGCACCTTGCCCAAGGACTGTTCACAGCTGCTACTGTGAACGTCACCTGATAGACTTGCTTCAAAAACAAACAAAGGCTACAACTTGCGTTGTAACCTTTTGTTTTTCTTAGCACCAACTGGAGCGGGCGAAGAGATTCGAACTCTCGACCCTAACCTTGGCAAGGTTATGCTCTACCCCTGAGCTACGCCCGCATCCGTTGGTGTCGCGTCAGATAGTCCGGGTTGCGGGCCGTCGCAAGACCAAAATCGCTTCAGCGCCGGGATTTTATTGGTGCCGCGATGCGTGTTCGCTGATGACCTGCGCCGCGACCCCCACATCCTGACTATGCGCGATAACCCCGTCGGCAGGGAGCAGCAGCACGCCATAGGATCCGGGTTCGTCCAGCGACAACGACGAGTCGAGCGTGACAAGGTCGAGCGGGCCCTGATGACAGGTGCTTTTGAACATCGTCCACGGCACCCCGCGAGTCGATCCTGAAATCGTCCGGTGAACATGGCCGCAAAAGTAATGCACTCCCGGGTAGGCCGCCAGCAGATCTAGAACATCGGTCCCATCGACCAGCGGGATCAGGTCCATCCCGGCAATCCCGGTGGGGTAGGGCGGGTGGTGTCCGAAGACCAGCGGGATGCGGTCGCCGCTGCCGTCCAGCGCCGCCTTGAGCCACACCAGCCGGTCGGCGCAGAGCCGCCCCGAATGATGCCAGTTCGGGTAGGGCGGCCCGTCGAGGGTGTCGAGCGTGATGATCCGGTGATGCGCCAGATCGCGCACCGCCTGGACGTGCCCCTGTTCGGTCTGCGGGGCGTCGGGAAAGGCCGCGAGAAAGGCGTCGCGCCGGTCGTGGTTGCCGATCATCGGGATCAGCGGGATTGGCAGATCGGTCAGCGCCGCCGCCAGACGGGCGTATTGCGCAGGCCGCCCGTGGTGCGTCAGGTCGCCCATCAGGATCAGCGCGGCGGCATCGGGATGATCGCGCAACGCCTCGCGCAGCGCGGTCTGAAACCGGGCGAGGGGGTCAAGACCGATGATGGATTCCCCATCTTCGACGATGTGGATGTCGGTCATGACCAGCAGTTTCTGCATCATGCCCTCGTGAACTGGATCAGATCCCAGCGATTGCCGAACGGATCGCGAAACACCGCGACGGTGCCGTAGGGTTCGATGCGCGGGGTTTCTTCGAATTGCACGCACTTGGCGGACATTGCAGCGTGGTCGCGGGCAAAATCATCGGTTTCCAAGAACAGCCAGACCCGCCCGCCGCCCTGATTGCCGATGGCCGCGATCTGATCGCCGACGGCCTTGGCCAACAGAAATGCCGTTTCGGCGCCTTTCGGAGCGACCCGCACCCAGCGTTTGCCGCCGCCCATGTCGGTATCTTCCAGCAGGTCAAAGCCCAACTGGCCGACAAAGAACGCGATCCCGGCGTCGTAGTCGGGGACCAGATAGCTGAATTGGCTAAGACGCATCATTGTACGACCTGCCGAAATCCATGCAGGTTTCGATAGGGAACAGGCGTGTTTTCCACCCTCACTCCAACTCCACCAGCAAATCCTTGGCGTCGATCTGCCCGCCGGCCAGTACATGCACGGCCTTGATGACCGCATCCCGGTCGGCGTGGATCCCGGTCTCCATCTTCATCGCCTCGATAGTCAGCAACAGGTCGCCTGCCTTGACCTTCTTGCCCGCCACGGCGGCCATTGTCGCGACAACCCCCGGCATCGGCGCGCCGATGTGGTTGGCATTGCCCGCCTCGGCCTTGGGCCGTTTGGCGGTTGCTGCCGTGATCGCCCGGTTCGGCACCCGGATCGTGCGGGGCTGGCCGTTCAGTTCAAAGAAAACCTTGACCTCGCCGTCCTCATTGCTTTCGCTTTCGGCCTGCAGACGGATTTCAAGGATCTTGCCGGGGTCGATTTCGACCGAGATTTCCTCGCCCGGTTCCATCCCGTAAAAGAACGTCCGGGTCGGCAGGGTGCGCACCGGGCCATAGGTGCGGTGGCGGCCCATGTAATCGAGGAAAACCTTTGGATACATCAGATAGCCGTTCAGGTCATCGTCATCGACTTCTTTACCCTCCATCTGCTTGGATACATCGGCGCGGGTTGCCTCAAGATCGACTGCTTTGAGGTGCTTGCCGGGCCGATCCAGCAGCGGCTTCTCACCTTTGAGGATTTTCGCCTGCAACGCCTTTGGCCAGCCCCCCGGCGGTTGCCCCAGATTGCCTTTCATCATGTCGATGACGGAATCCGGGAATACCACCTCGACGGCCGGGTCTTCGACCTGTGCCCGGCTTAACCCCTGCGACACCATCATCAGCGCCATGTCGCCCACCACCTTGGAGGTCGGCGTCACCTTGACGATATCGCCGAACATGGCGTTCACATCGGCATAAGTCTGGGCAACCTCGTGCCAGCGGTCTTCCAGCCCCAAAGACCGCGCCTGCGCCTTGAGGTTGGTGAACTGACCACCGGGCATTTCGTGCAGATAGACCTCGGAACTGGGCGCCTGCAGACCGCTTTCAAAGGCGGCGTAATGGGCCCGCACCTGTTCCCAGTAATTCGAGATTTCGCGGATCGCGCCGATATCCAGGCCGGTGTCACGTGCGCTGCCGCGCAGCGCCTCGACGATCGACCCCAGCGTCGGTTGCGAGGTATTGCCCGACAGCGCATCCATCGCGGCGTCCGCCGCATCGACCCCGGCGGCGCTGGCCGCCAGAACCGAGGCGATCGCCGCGCCGGAGGTGTCGTGGGTGTGGAAATGGATGGGCAGACCAATCTCGTTCTTCAACGCCGTCACCAGCGCGGTCGCCGCAGCGGGTTTCATCAGCCCGGCCATGTCTTTCAGCCCCAGAACATGCGCCCCGGCCTTTTCCAGCTGCTTTGCCATGCCGACATAGTATTTCAGGTCGTATTTC
>JBBQHC010000207.1:0-3185 GCA_038323615.1 Rhodobacterales bacterium
ACTGCTGAAAATCGTCAGTCACACCCCGGTCGAGGTCGACCATCTGGCGCAAGTGCAGGACAGCGGAGCTTGGGTCGATGTGACCCGCGCCGACATTCCCAAAGGCCCGCTGTTCAGCTGGTGGTCATACCGTTCGCCCGACTGGGACGGCGCCGACAAGGGGCGCAGGCTCGACCATATCTGGGCGACGCCGGACATCGCCAATGCGGCCCATTCATCCCGGATCCTGCGCAATGCCCGTGGCTGGGACCAGCCCAGCGACCATGCCCCGGTGTTCGCAACCTTCGATCTATAAGGCGGCAATCGCCGCCGCGACGGCCTGCGCCAGCCCGGCATGACCGGCAGCATCGAAATGCACGCCGTCCACCGGACTGACCCCGATATGCACCCCGGCATCCAGAAATCCGACGCCCCAATGCGCGGCTAACGCGGCATATAGCGGCGGCAGCGCCAGAGATTTCGCCCGCCCGCCATAGAAAACATCGACAATCGGCCCCTGTTCGATCACCGGCGGCGGGCAGATCACCAGCGTTTTAAAGCCGCCGTGACGCAGCTGCATCTCGTCGCTGTGGGCGATGGCCAACAGGCTGGCCAGCCCGCCGACAATCGTTTCGGGCGTCGCGCCGAACATCGTTTTTACGTCGTTCGTGCCCAGCATGATCGTCAGCACGTCAATCGGCCCATGACTGCGCAGCGCGATCTTCAGCCCCGCCCGTCCGTCCATGATGTCACCCATCACCGTATCGGCGAACATGGTCGTGCGCCCCGGCAACCCTTCCTCGACCAAGGCCCAGCCCAGCGTCTTTGCGGCCAGCACCGGCCAGCGCACATCGGCCCCGAACCGATCGTAATCGGCACGGTCGATGATCGGCGGCGTGCCGTGGGTATTACTGTCGCCAAACGTCAAAAGTGTTTTCATATCCGGCACGCTAAAGCGGAATGACTTTCAGTTGAATCGCAATTCGCCCCAAGACCGGGCGATTTGCGATATTGTTGTTTCAATCAAAAGTCATTCCGCGTCAGGGCCCCGACCAAAGCCGGTAAAGTGTCTTTCCCCCTTGGCCTTGGCCGCGCCTGCCCACATATAGGAACAAACCCGACCTACCCGACCTAAAGGAGACGCCGCCATGCTGGAACTGGGCCCTAAAGCACCCGCCCCCGCCGCCGACTTGATAATCGAAGGCACCGACGCCGGGTTCATGAAGGACGTGATCGAGGCATCGCAGACCGTGCCCGTCATCGTCGATTTCTGGGCGACATGGTGCGGCCCGTGCAAGACGTTGGGACCATCCATCGAAGCCGCGGTGACCCGCGCCAAAGGCAAGGTCAGACTGGTCAAGATCGACGTTGACAAGAACCCCGCCTATGCCGGGCAGATGCAGGTTCAGTCGATCCCGTCCGTCTATGCGTTCTACAAGGGCCAGCCGGTCGATGGGTTTCAGGGGGCATTGCCGCCCAGTCAGGTCGATGCCTTTGTCACCAAGGTCGCCGATCTGGCAGGTCCGTCCGAAGCTGAGGAATCCTTGTCCGACGCAATCGCCGCCGCCGAAACCATGCTCGACGAAGGCGCTGCCACCGACGCCGCCGAAATATTCGCCGCAATCCTTCAGGAAGAACCCGAAAATGCGGTGGCTTACGGCGGGCTGGTGCGCTGTCACGTCGCCACCGGCGACATCGATCAGGCCGAGGCGGTGCTGAATGGCGCCCCCGCCGCCATTGCCAACGCCGCCCCATTGGAAGCCGCCCGCGCCCAGATCGTGCTGGCCCGTCAGGCCGCCAACGCCGGCCCGGTCAATGACCTGATGGCCAGGGTCGACGCGAACCCCGACGACCATCAGGCCCGGTTCGATCTTGCCACCGCGCTGCACGCAAACGGCCAGGTGGAACAGGCGGTCGATACGCTGCTCGACCTGTTCCGCCGTGATCGCGACTGGAACGATGCGGCCGCCAAGACGCAGTTGTTCCAGATTTTCGAGGCCCTGAAACCGACCGATCCCATCGTGCTGAACGGGCGGCGCAAGCTGTCGTCGCTGATATTTGCCTGACGCAAACAGAAAGCTAAGTAGATGGGCATGATTTCAGCCACAGACCTGCCCGATACGATTCCGGTGTTCCCGCTGCCGGGCGCATTGCTGTTGCCACGCTCGCGCCTGCCGTTGCAGATATTCGAACCGCGCTACCTCGCGATGCTTGACGATGTGTTGAAAACCAAGTCGCGCCTGATCGGTATGATCCAGCCCTACGAGGGGCGCGGCGCGGGCCTGCATTCGATCGGCTGCGCCGGGCGGTTGACTGGATTTTCCGAGACCGAGGATGGGCGGTATATGATCACCCTGTCGGGCATGTCGCGGTTCCGCGTCGTGGCTGAGGTCGAGGGGTTCACCCCCTACCGGCGCTGCAAAGTCGATTGGCAGGGATTCGACCGTGACCTTGGCCCGACCGAACGTGATCCGGGGCTGGACCGCACCGCCCTGCTGAACGTGCTGGATCGGTTTTTCGAGGCGCAGGGGCTGTCGACCGATTGGGACAGCCTTGAAGCTGCCGACGAGGAGTTGCTGATCAACTCCCTGTCCATGCTTTGCCCCTTCGATCCCGAAGACAAGCAGGCCCTGCTCGAAGCCCCGTCGCTGACTACCCGGCGCGAAACTTTGATCACCCTGATCGAATTTGCGCTGCGGTCCGGCGACGGCGACGAGGTCATTCAATGACCGCCTTCGACCCCAAAATGCTCGAGGCGCTGGTCTGTCCACAGACCCAGACCACGCTGACCTACGATGCCGAGAAACAAGAGCTGGTATCCAAGGCCGCCCGTCTGGCGTTTCCGATCCGCAACGGCATTCCGGTGATGCTGGTGGACGAGGCGCGGGTGCTGGAGTAGGGGCGACCTTGCACGCTATCCCCGCATCAACTCCGGCATCTCACCACCCAGCCCCGCCGCCTCGCGGATCAAACCGCGCCGTAGTCCCGGCATCGCATTGATCGCGCCCATACCCAGATCGCGAGCCATCCGCAGAACCGCGTTATCGTTCGAAAACAAACGGTTAAACGCATCCGTCGCCATCGCCAAAGTCCGTGTTTCAGGTTGCCGCCAGTCCTGATAGCGGGCCAAGACCTGCGCCCCCGCCCAATCTTCGCCCCGGCCCCGCGCCGTTTCCAACACCTGCACCAAAGCCGCGACATCGCGC
>JBBQHC010000208.1:0-3183 GCA_038323615.1 Rhodobacterales bacterium
TCGATCCAGACCGGCGCGCCAAGGATCGTGATCGCCGGATCGACGGCAATGCTGCGCAGGGGCGTGATCGACCGGTTCATCGCGCCCAGCGGTCCCTTGTCGGCAGGCACCTGATCGATGGTGCGAAAGAAGACGTAGGAATCGTTCTGCCAAAGCAGCGCCTGACCTTCTTCCGGATTGTCCTTGACCCATTGGCGGATGACGGGCGACGAGACTTGATCGAGGGTGAAGACACCGCGATCGACCAGCGCCCGCCCGACCGAGGTATATTCCCGCCCATTCTTGCCAGCATAGCCGACACGGATCACACGACCACCGGGCAGACGGATGCGACCCGATCCCTGCACCTGAAGGAAAAACAGATCCACGGGATCGGACAGCCATGCGATTTCCATGCCGCGTTCGGCGTAGGGCTGGTTTTCCTCGATCTCGCGCCGGCTGAACACACCTTCGCTGCCGTCGCCGGGCAGGCGGTAGATGGGATAGCGGTAAACCTCATCCTGGGTCAGGTTGCCGGCGATCTCCGGCTCGTAATAGCCGGTGAACAGCATCGGTGTGCCGTCTTCGATCAGGACAGGCCGAAAGAAGGTCTCAAAGAAGTCGCGGGCGGCCGGGCCGTCCTTGGCCACGGCACACAACTGCGCCCAGTCCGGGCGCGGGATGTCGCCACAGGTCTGGGTGAACACGTCAAGTGCAGCGGCGTGATCGTCGTCGGCCCAGCCGTCGAGGTCAGCAAATTCAATAAACGTATAGCCCGGTTCAGCCATTGCGGCCCCCGTCATGCCAAGGGCCACGAGGGCCGTCCGCGCCAGACCTGCGATCATTCGCCAGTGGCAACAAGCCGCCAGTTCGGGTCGGCACTGTCCATGACGCGGCCAAAGGTCCACACGTCCTTCTGCCGCTTGATCGCGTTGGCGTCGCCATCGACGATATCGCCACCGTGATCGCGCACAACCCAGGTCATTTCGCCGGTAAAACGGACCGTCATCTCGGCCTCTTTCGTTTCCGGATCAAAGGTCGCCTCTTTCAGGCTCAGATCGCTGATGCCCACAAAGGTTGCCTTGACCGTCAGCCCCTGATCGGCGCGCTGGTGGATGACCTGTTCGAACGCATCATAGACGTCGGGCGAAATGAAGTTCTTCACCTCGTCCAGATCGCCACGCTCGAACGCCATGAGAATCATTTCATAGGCAGAGCGCGCGCCCGTCAGGAATTGCGTCACATTGAAGGTCGGATCGACGCGCTTCATGGCAGCAAGGGCCTGCGCGGTGTCGCTGCCCTCTTTGGCGTGATCGGTGATGTCGCGGTCGGGACCGCCTTCGATGACCTCGAAATTGCCACGTCGCGGATCGGGGCGGGCCTGATCTGCGGGAATCTGCGGCTTTTCAAATCCTTCGCGTGTGCCAAGAACCCCCCGCAGCCGCAGGATCAGGAACAATGCAATTCCTGCAAGGACAAGCAACTGGATGATGGGTGCGTTCATGGGATCCTCTTTCCGGGCGGCTGGAAACCGTCGATTGTCCTTCCTATGTAGGTGGCGCAGGGGGTCAAGTCCACCTATCCGCCTGCCCCCGTGACCAAAGGACCCGATATGCGTCTTCTTCTGGCCTTCATCGCCGTGCCATTGATCGAAATCGCCATGTTTATTCAGGTCGGCGGTGTGATCGGGCTGTGGCCGACGCTGCTGATCGTGCTGGCCACCGCAATTCTGGGGTCATGGCTGGTGCGTACACAGGGTGCGCACGAACTGGGGCGTCTGCGGCAGTCGTTCTCGTCCCTGCAGGACCCGGCGGAACCGCTGGCGAACGGTGCGATGATCCTGTTCGCCGGTGCGCTGCTGCTGACGCCCGGTTTCTTTACCGATGCCTGCGGTTTCGCGCTTTTGGTGCCGGGCATCCGCGCCCGCGTCTTTCGTGCGATCAAGGCGCGGGTCCGCTTTGCGCAATTCGAGATGGGACCGACACCGCACCGTCCCACTCAACCCGATGATCGCGTCATCGACGGAGAGTTCGAGACGATCGACCCCGAAAAGCGTCCGACGCATGGCACCTCCGGCTGGACCCGGCATTGAGCAACGGGCCGTCGCCTGATATGTCCCGCCCCAACCCGTGTTGAGGAGAGAAGACGATGGCCGATAACGAGACCCCCGAAGCCAAGACCCCGCAGCAACCCGCCCAACCCCCGGTCGTGTCGAACCGCATCGTTGCGCAATACGTGCGCGACATGTCGTTCGAGAACATTCTGGCGCAAAAGGGCATCACAGGCGACGCGACGCCCGACATTCAAGCCCGCGTCGATGTCGACGCCCGCAAGCGGGGGGCCGAGGACCAGTTCGAGGTCATCACCAAGCTGAACATCACCAGCAAGACCAAGGAAAAGGGCGAGACGCTTTTCGTGCTCGAGATCGACTACGCCGGCGTGTTCCAGATTTCCGGCGTGCCTGACGAGCAGATGGGGCCGTTCCTGATGATCGAATGCCCGCGTCTGGTCTTTCCCTATCTGCGCAAGCTGGTCGCAGACCTGACCCGCGAAGGCGGTTTCCAGTCACTGAATCTTGAACAGTTCGACTACGTCGCGCTGTATCGCGCAAAGCTGGCAGCCCAGATCGAGGCGCAGAAGAAGGCGCAGGCCGACCAGCCGATCAACTAGGCGAACTTTTTCCACACCGCGCCGTCGCCCAGCTTTGCCACAAAGGCATCATGGGCGGCGGCTTCGTCAGCCGTCAGGCGCGGGGGCAGGGGTGTTTCACGGGGTGCCGGTCGCCAGTTCGCCGCCGAATCTCTCGCAGACGCCTTGCCGGACTGGGCAGACAGCGCAAAGTCAGGCTGTCGTCCACCAATCAGTTCAAGATATACTTCCGCCAGGATCTCACTGTCCAGCAATGCCCCGTGCAGGGTCCGCGCATCGTTGTTGATCCCGAACCGGCGGCAGAGCGCATCAAGCGACGCAGGAGAGCCGGGAAACAGTCGCCGCGCGATGGCGAGTGTGTCGAGGGCGCGGTCCATCGCGATCAGTGGCTTGTTCACCCAACCAAGTTCCGCGTTCAGGAATTTCATGTCGAACGCGGCGTTGTGGATCACGAGTTTGGCCTCGCTGCCAATGAAATCAAGGAAATCCTGTGCGATGGCGGCAAAGACCGGCTTGTCCCGCAGGAACTCTTCACTCAACCCATGCACCTCGAAC
>JBBQHC010000209.1:0-3151 GCA_038323615.1 Rhodobacterales bacterium
GACCCAAAAGGGTCTGCGCATGTTTGTCGACGGCCTGCTTGAAGTCGGCGACCTCAGCGGCGACGATCGCGACATGATCGACCAGACCCTTGGCGGCGATGGCAGCGACGTCGCCACTCTGCTCGACCGGGTCGGATCGGCACTGTCGGGCGTCACAAAGGGCGCCAGTCTGGTTCTTTCGCCAAAACACGAGGCGGCGATCAAGCATATCGAATTTGTGTCCCTTTCCGCTGACCGCGCCCTTGTTGTGCTGGTCTTTGTCGATGGTCACGTCGAAAACCGCCTGTTCACGCCGCCCCCCGGCCAAACCCCGTCGTCGATGCGCGAGGCCGCCAATTTTGTGAATGCGCTGGCCGAGGGTCGCACCCTGTCCGATCTTGGCACCGTCATTGCCGCCGAGATCGGCAAGCGGCGGCAGGAAATTGACCAACTGGCGCAGGATCTGGTGACGAGCGGTCTGGCCGTCTGGTCCGATCGCGGCGAATCGACCGAACGGCTGATCGTGCGCGGTCGCGGCAATCTGCTCGCCGATCAGGACGCCGCCAACATGGACCGCATCCGCAGCCTGTTCGACGACCTTGAACGCAAGCGCGATATCGCCCAATTCCTTGAACTTGCCGAAGGCGGTGACGGCGTGCGCATCTTTATCGGGTCAGAAAACAAACTTTTCTCACTTTCGGGTTCCTCTCTCGTCGTTTCTCCTTATATGAACGCCGACCGCAAGATCATTGGCGCGGTGGGGGTCATCGGCCCGACCCGCCTCAACTACGGGCGCATCGTGCCAATCGTGAATTATACAGCCCAGTTGGTCGGCAAACTGATTTCCGACCGGACCTGAAGGAGAGGACCAAAATGGCCGACCCCAATGCAGAACCGCAATCCCTGGATGAAATGGCTGCCGAGGCCGACACAATCGCCGCCGAGATCGAGGCAGCGCTGGCTGACGATCCAATGGCAGCCCTGACGATCGAAAGGGACGAATTGCGTGACAAGTTCATGCGCGCCCTGGCTGACGCAGAGAACACCCGTAAACGGGCCGATCGCGACCGCCGTGAGGCCGAGAATTACGGCGGGTCCAAACTGGCCCGCGATCTGCTCCCGGTTTACGACAACCTGCGCCGCGCACTGCAGGCTGCTGCGGACGAGCCACAGGAGATTGCCAAGGGCCTGATCGAAGGCATCGAATTGACGATGCGCGAGCTGATTTCCGTGTTCAAGAAACATGGCATCGACCCCATCGTGCCGGAAATCGGCGACAAGTTTGATCCGCAGAATCATCAGGCCATGTTCGAGGCACCCGTGCCCGGTACCCGTGCCGGCGAGATCATTCAGGTCATGACCGAAGGATTCTTCCTGCACGACCGCCTGCTGCGTCCGGCGCAGGTCGGCGTATCGTCTGCGCCGGCGTCATGACGGCGGTGCGTGACATAACGCACCGCTACCCCACCATCAACCCCCGCAACTCATAAACCAGCGCCAATGCGTCCTTCGCCGTTATCTCGTCCGGCGACACGTCCCGCAGTCGGGCCTCTACGGCTGACGCCTTGGCCTTGGGCGGAGCAGGCAAGGACGCTGCCGCAAACAACGGCAGATCGTCGATCAGCGTCTTGCGCGCCCCGCCGCCCTCGCGTTCGCCCTTTTCCAGCGCCTCCAGCACGACCTTGGCACGGGCCACCACCGCGGGCGGCAACCCCGCCAGCCGCGCCACCTGCACCCCATAGCTTCGGTCGGCGGTGCCCTTGCGGACCTCGTGGAGAAAAATCACATCCCCCTCCCACTCCCTGACGGTCACCGTGGCGTTCTCGACCCCGTCCAGCTTGGCCGAAAGCGCTGTCATTTCGTGGTAGTGCGTAGCGAACAGGGCGCGGCAGCGGTTCACATTATGCAGGTGTTCCAGGGTCGCCCAGGCAATCGACAGCCCGTCATAGGTCGCTGTCCCCCGCCCGATCTCATCGAGGATGACCAACGCGCGGTCATCGGCCTGATTGAGGATCGCTGCGGTTTCCACCATCTCGACCATGAAGGTCGATCGCCCCCGCGCCAGATCGTCCGCCGCGCCGACCCGGCTGAATACCTGACTGACGATCCCGATATGAGCACTGTCGGCGGGTACAAAGCTGCCCATTTGCGCCAGAATGGCGATCAGGGCGTTCTGGCGCAGGAATGTCGATTTCCCCGCCATGTTCGGCCCCGTCAGGAGCCAGATCGGCGCATCGGTCAGACCGCAGTCATTGGCCACGAACGGCGTGCCCGCGCGTTTCAGCGCCTGTTCCACCACCGGATGCCGCCCGCCGACGATGGCAAATGCGCGGCTGTCGTCGACCCGTGGCTGGCACCAGTTTTCGGCTCTGGCAATATGCGCCAGGGCCGCTGCCAGATCGAGTTCAGCAATGATCCTGGCAAGAGCCGCCAACGGTCCGGCCCGCGCTACAATCGCCCCACTCAGGACTGCATAGAGCCGTTTTTCAATTTCGAGCGCCCGCCCGCCGGCGTTCAGGATCCGGGTCTCGATCTCGCTCAGGTCGATGGTGGTGAACCGCACCTGATTGGCGGTGGTCTGGCGGTGGATGAAGGTTTCGTTCAGCGGCGGCGCCAGCATCCGCTCGGCATGGGTCGCGGTCGTCTCGATGAAATAACCCAGTACGTTGTTATGTTTGATCTTGAGGGATTGAACCCCTGACAGCGCCACGAATTCTGCCTGCATCGCGGCGATCACCGACCGGCCTTCGTCGCGCAGCGTCCGCGCCTCGTCCAGATCGGCGTCATGGCCCGGTGCGATGAACCCGCCGTCGCGGGCCAGCAGCGGCGGTTCGGCGACAAGCGCCCGATCGAGCAGGTCCAGCAGCGTGTCATGCCCGGTCAGATCGCCAATCCCGTTTGCCAACAGCGCGGGCAGGTCTGCGCTGCCAAGCAACCGTGCAATCTGCATCGCTTCGCCTACGGCATTGCGGATCGCGGCCAAGTCACGCGGACCGCCACGGTCCAGCGCCAGCCGGGAAAGGGCCCGATCAATATCGGGAACCGTGCGCAACCGGTCGCGCAGGTCGGACCCCAACCGTGCCTGGTCCGCGAAAAATCCGACGGCTTGCTGGCGCGCCAAAATCGTCGCCAGTGTGCAAGCCGGGCTCGCCAGCCTCCGTTCCAGCAGACG
>JBBQHC010000210.1:0-3146 GCA_038323615.1 Rhodobacterales bacterium
CGACTATCCCAGCTTTGACGTCGATGGGGCCTGTGCTGCGTTCCACGCATGGAAGCATCACAAGCAGGACAACATCATGGGATTTCGCAACCAGCGATACCGGTCGGTCATCACCGGAACCATGGCTCCGGTCCACCATACGCCCTGGAAAGACGAGCTTGACGATTCGATGGCGTCCTATCTGCAGAGCGCGCAGCAAGACTGACAGTCTGCGACAGCAGGGGCTTCGATTAGTCCATCGGGGCGGTGAAGCGACCCCTGTGCAGGGTGAGGCCGCAATTTCTTGGGTCAAAAGGGTAAACCAGTGTTTGACCAGCACGAATAATATTTTATCATCAGGAATGAGCGCGGGGCCTGATCCTTCCTTTCGGGCCGTGTCAAACAAATCAGGTCAAAGGGATATCCGACATGAAAACCGACATCGAGATTGCGCGGGCTGGGGTGAAGTTGCCGATTCAGGAGATTGGGGCGAAGCTGGGGATCGGGGCGGAGGATTTGCTGCCTTACGGGCATGACAAGGCCAAGCTGAGCCAGCGGTTCATCGATTCGGTTCAGGATCGCCCGAACGGCAAGCTGATTCTGGTCACCGCGATCAACCCGACGCCTGCGGGCGAGGGCAAGACGACGACGACGGTGGGTCTGGGCGACGGGCTGAACCGGATCGGCAAAAAGGCCTGTGTGTGCATCCGCGAAGCCTCGCTCGGGCCGAACTTCGGGATGAAGGGCGGGGCGGCGGGCGGCGGCATGAGCCAGGTCGTGCCGATGGAGGACATGAACCTGCATTTCACCGGCGATTTCCACGCGATCACCTCGGCCCACAACCTGCTCTCCGCGATGCTCGACAACCACATCTACTGGGGCAACGGCCTCGATATCGACATCCGCCGGGTCGTCTGGCGGCGCGTGCTCGACATGAACGACCGGGCCCTGCGCCAGATCAACATCAGCCTTGGCGGGGTCGCCAACGGGTTCCCGCGCGAGAGCGGGTTCGACATCACGGTGGCCTCCGAGGTCATGGCGATCCTCTGTCTGGCCAGGAACCTGCAAGACCTCGAAAAGCGGCTCGGCGACATGATCGTCGCCTACCGGCGCGACAAGACCCCGGTGTTCTGCCGCGATATCAAGGCCGACGGGGCGATGACGGTGCTGCTGAAAGACGCGATGCAGCCCAACCTCGTGCAGACGCTGGAAAACAACCCGGCCTTCGTGCATGGCGGCCCGTTTGCCAACATCGCGCATGGCTGCAACTCGGTCACCGCCACCACGACGGCGCTGAAGATCGCCGAGTATGTGGTGACCGAGGCCGGGTTCGGGGCCGATCTTGGCGCCGAAAAGTTCATGAACATCAAGTGCCGCAAGGCCGGGCTGAAGCCCGACGCGGTGGTGCTGGTGGCGACGGTGCGGGCGATGAAGATGAACGGCGGGGTGGCCAAGGCCGACCTTGGCGCCGAAAACGTCGAGGCGGTGAACAAGGGCTGCGCCAACCTCGGCCGCCACATCGCCAACCTGAAAAGCTTCGGGGTGCCGGTGGTGGTCGGGATCAACCATTTCGTCTCCGACACCGATGCCGAGATCGACGCGGTCAAGGCCTACGTCAAGGCGCAGGGGTCGGACGCGGTGCTGTGCAAGCATTGGGCCAAGGGCGGCGCGGGCGCCGAGGAACTGGCGCACCGGGTGGTGCAACTGGCTGAAAGCGGCACCGCCGCCTTTGCGCCGCTTTATCCCGATGCGATGCCGCTGATGGAAAAGATCGAAACCATCGCCAAGCGGATCTATCACGCCGACGCGGTGCTGGCCGACAAGGCGGTGCGCGATCAGCTGAAATCCTGGGAGGATCAGGGCTATGGCCACTTGCCGATCTGCATGGCCAAGACGCAGTATTCCTTTACCACCGACCCGAACCGGCGCGGCGCGCCCACGGGCCATTCGGTGCCGGTGCGCGAGGTGCGATTGAGCGCCGGGGCCGGGTTCGTGGTGGTGATCTGCGGCGAGATCATGACGATGCCGGGACTGCCCCGGGTGCCAAGCGCCGAGAGCATCCACCTGAACGCGGCGGGGCAGATCGAGGGGCTGTTCTAACGCGTTTTGCGTTTTATCTGAAACAGAGGTATCGCAAATCGCGTTCGACCGAAGGGAGAGGCAGCGAATTGCGATTCCGGTCAAATGCAAAGCGCTTTAAGCGGCCGGGCGATCCATCGGGGCGCAGTTTGCCCGGTTGAACCTTGGGCGGGCTGCGGGCATGTAGCGGTCAGTCGATGACCGACCCGCCGAGGCCCCGATGCCAGACCCGATGCCAGACCCCAAAACGATCCCGACAATGGCCGCGCTCAGGGCCGAGATCGACGCCTGCGACCGTGCCCTGATGGCGCTGCTGGTGCGCCGGGCGGCGCTGATCGACCGGGCGATCGACCTCAAACCGGCGGCGGCGATGCCGGCCCGGGTGACGCCGCGGGTCGAAGAGGTGGCGCAGAACGCGCGGGTGAATGCCGGCAAGGCGGGGTTCGACCCCGACTTTGCCGAAACGCTGTGGCGCCAGATCGTCGAATGGTCGATCGCGCGCGAGGAAAAGGTGCTGGGGCGTTGCCCCGGCCCGGAATGGGAGACGAGATGACGGCCAGGGTGATCGACGGCAAGGCCTTTGCGGCAAAGGTGCGCGACAAGGTGGCGGCGCATGTGGCGCGGATCAAGGCTGAGGCCGGGATCACGCCGGGGCTGGCGGTGGTGCTGGTGGGCGAAGACCCGGCGAGCGAGGTCTATGTCCGCGCCAAAGGCAGGATGACGCTTGAGGTCGGCATGGCCTCATTCGAGCACAGGCGCGACGCCGACATCGCCGAGGCCGATCTGCTGGCGCTGATCGCCGACCTGAACACCGATCCGAACGTTCACGGCATCCTCGTGCAACTGCCGCTGCCGCCGCATCTGGACTCTGATCTGGTGATCAACAGCATCGCCCCGGCCAAGGATGTCGACGGCTTTCACATCTCGAACGTCGGGCGCTTGGGGACCGGGCAGAAAAGCATGGTGCCCTGCACCCCCCTCGGCTGCCTGATGCTGCTGCGCGACCTGCACGGCAGCCTTTCGGGGATGACTGCGGTGGTTATCGGGCGGTCCAACATCGTCGGCAAACCGATGGCACAACTGCTGCT
>JBBQHC010000211.1:0-3143 GCA_038323615.1 Rhodobacterales bacterium
TCGAACCTGCCGGGCCTGCGGTCGGGGTTTTGCGCCGGGGGCGTGCAATCCATTGCCCGGATCCGCCAGTTGCGCAATTTTGCAGGCGCGCCGCTGCCCCTGCCGATCCAGCGGGTATCCGAAAAGGTCTGGGCAGACGAAGACCATGTGGACG
The DNA here is from genome assembly GCA_038323615.1 of Rhodobacterales bacterium. Taxonomy (GTDB): domain Bacteria; phylum Pseudomonadota; class Alphaproteobacteria; order Rhodobacterales; family Rhodobacteraceae; genus JBBKXP01. The sequence goes on from JBBQHC010000211.1 coordinate 155, forward strand.
CCAGCCGCGCCCTCTATCGGCAGAAGTACGACATCGCCGACCGGGTGCTGGGCAATGTGCCGGGCTATCTCCCGCCCGACGCCGGATTTTTCCTGTGGCTGCCGGTCAAGGACGGCGAGGCGGCAACGCTCAAGCTGTGGCAGGACACCGGCGTGCAGGTTTTGCCGGGGGCTTACCTTGGCCGCGACGCCGGGGCGGGCAATCCCGGTGACGGATATATCAGGGTCGCGATGGTGGCCCCAACAGAAGAAATGCAGCGCGGTCTGATCCAGATCCGCGACTGTCTATACGCGTAAGGAACGAATCGATGGCATCTTATCAGGCACGGCAACGCGATCCGCTTTTGGACAGCACCACCCAGGCGGCGCTTGAAAAACGCGGCAAGGAACTGCTGGGTCTGGGGCTGATCGTGCTGGGCGTGATGGCGGCGATGATGATCGGGTCATATAGCCCGGACGACCCGAACTGGATGCTGGCAACCGACGCGCCGGTGCAGAACTGGCTGGGCCGTTTTGGCGCATCGCTGGCGGCACCGCTGTTCATGATCGTCGGCTGGGGGGCTTGGGGCGTTGCACTGGTGCTGGTCACATGGGGCGTGCGGTTCACCACCCACATGGGCGAAGAACGCGCCTTGGGCCGGGTTATTTTCGCCCCCATCGCCGTGGCACTGGCGGCGGTCTATGCCTCGACCCTGACGCCGGGCGCGTCATGGACCCACAGCTTTGGCCTTGGCGGGCTGTTTGGCGACACCATGCTGTCGGTCCTGCTGACCGTCCTGCCGTTCAAGACGACCTTTGCGGTCAAGGTAATGTCGATCCTCAGTGGTGTGTCCATTCTGCTGATGGGCGCCTTCGTTCTGGGGTTCGTCAAACGTGAAATCCGCACCGGTATGCGGTTTCTGATGATCGGGGTCATTCTGCTTTACACGCTGGTCCTGCGGGTGCTGGGGCAAGGCGCCTCTGCCTCGGTCCGCGCGGCGCAGGGCGCTGCCGCAGTCATGCAGGCGCGGCGCGAAGCGTCACGCGCCGAACGCGCCCTGCTGGATCAGGAAGACGCGGCGATCCGCGCGATTCCCGAACTGACCGCTGCACAGCGGGTTGCGGCGGTGGTGCGGGCCAATCCGGCAATGCCGACCCGTCCGGCGCAGGCCGCACAAACCCAACCCCAGACCCGGCACCTGATGCCGACGCAGGCCGGGAAAATGCCGACTGCGATGGCAGCACCAAAGCGCACCCCCGAACCGCAACCGCGCGGGTTTCGCAGCCTGATCCCGTCGATCCTGAAATCGACCCCGCTGCCCGAACCCGAACTGGTCGAACCGCGAATGACGGCCGACATGGCACATCCTTCCGGCGACCGGATCACCGCCCGGATTGCCGACGTGATCCGCAATCGCGGCGCCGTCCCCGTTGTCGCCGTGGCCCCGCCGCCGATCACCCGCACCCCCGATGGCCTGCGCATCGAACCGACGCTGACCAGCGGCAAGGGCCCGCGCCCGCTGATCCTGCCGCCAAAGGCACCTGGCGTCACAGCAATCGCGCCCGTGACCGTCGCCGATCCTGTCCGGCTGCATGATCTGGATGATGCCGACACTGACGATTCGAACATTTTCGAAGACATCGGCGAACCCGACGAAGAATGGATGCGCGCGCCGGTGCAGGAAATGACGATCCCCCTGCCCGACCCTCGCAAGGTTGTTCTGAACCCGATCAAACGCCCCTTTGCCGTATCGAAACAAGCCAGGGCCGAGGCCCAGCCGACCCTCAAGTTCGAGGAAAAATATCCCGGCTACGAACACCCGCCGCTGTCCCTGCTGACCAGCCCGTCAACGGTCGAAAAACACCACCTGTCCGACGATGCGCTGGAAGAAAATGCGCGGATGCTGGAATCGGTCCTCGACGATTACGGGGTCAAGGGCGAGATCGTGTCGGTCCGCCCCGGCCCGGTCGTGACGATGTACGAACTGGAACCGGCCCCCGGCCTTAAGGCGTCTCGCGTCATCGGCCTGTCCGACGACATCGCCCGCAGCATGTCGGCCCTGTCGGCCCGCGTATCGACCGTGCCGGGGCGCAGTGTCATCGGCATCGAACTGCCCAACGAACACCGCGAGATGGTGGTCTTGCGCGAAATGCTGTCGGCCCGCGATTTCGGTGACAGCCAGATGCGCCTGCCGCTTGCTTTGGGCAAGGACATCGGCGGCGACCCGATCATCGCCAACCTGGCCAAAATGCCCCACCTGCTGATTGCCGGAACCACCGGTTCGGGCAAATCGGTGGCGATCAACACGATGATCCTGTCGCTGCTTTACAAGCTGACACCCGAAGAATGCCGCCTGATCATGATCGACCCCAAGATGCTGGAACTGTCCGTCTATGACGGCATCCCGCATCTGCTGTCCCCCGTCGTTACCGACCCGAAGAAGGCGGTCGTCGCCCTGAAATGGACGGTGGGCGAGATGGAGGAACGCTATCGCAAGATGTCGAAAATGGGCGTGCGCAACATCGAAGGCTATAACAGCCGGGTCCGCGACGCGCTGGCCAAGAACGAAATGTTCAGCCGTACCGTCCAGACCGGATTTGACGATGACACCGGCGAGCCGATTTTTGAAACCGACGAATTCAAACCCGAACTGCTGCCCTATATCGTCGTCATCGTCGACGAAATGGCCGACCTGATGATGGTTGCGGGCAAGGAAATCGAGGCCTGCATTCAGCGGCTTGCGCAGATGGCGCGGGCCTCGGGCATCCACCTGATCATGGCAACGCAGCGCCCCTCGGTCGATGTCATCACCGGCACGATCAAGGCGAACTTTCCGACCCGGATCAGCTTTCAGGTCACATCGAAAATCGACAGCCGGACGATCCTTGGCGAACAGGGGGCCGAACAACTGCTTGGCATGGGCGACATGCTCTATATGGCGGGCGGCGCCAAGTTTACCCGCATCCACGGTCCGTTCTGCAGCGACGAGGAGGTCGAGGAGGTCGTCAAT
>JBBQHC010000212.1:0-3105 GCA_038323615.1 Rhodobacterales bacterium
GCCTATACAACATCGGGCGCAACCGGCCCACGGCAAATTCCGCCCCTAGACCAATCGCCAGCCGCAACCTATCAAGCGGGCGTTGATACGTCGTGAACAAAGGCACAATCCCATGTCCCGCTACACCGCCGCCGAAATCGAACCGAAATGGCAACAGGCCTGGGAAAGTGCGGGCACCTTTACCGCCACGCGCGATGATGCCAAGCCAAAATACTATGTCCTTGAAATGTTTCCCTATCCTTCGGGCAATCTGCACATCGGCCATGTGCGCAACTATACGATGGGCGACGTGATCGCCCGCTACAAGCTGGCGACCGGCCATGCCTTGCTGCACCCGATGGGCTGGGACGCCTTCGGGATGCCCGCCGAGAATGCCGCCATGACCACCGGCGTCCACCCCAAGGATTACACCTATGGCAACATCGCCCAGATGAAGGCGCAGTTTGCGCCGCTGGGTCTGTCGTTCGACTGGAGCCGCGAATTCGCCACCTGCGACCCGGAATATTACGGCCAGCAGCAGGCCCTGTTCCTTGATTTCCTGCGCGCCGGGCTGATCTATCGCAAGAAGGCCGTGGTCAACTGGGATCCGGTCGATATGACCGTGCTGGCCAACGAACAGGTGATCGACGGCAAGGGCTGGCGGTCGGGGGCCGATGTCGAACGGCGCGAGCTGGGGCAGTGGTTTTTCAAGATCAGCGACTATTCCGACGAATTGCTGACCGCGTTGGATGGGCTGGACAACTGGCCCGCCAAGGTCAAGCTGATGCAATCCAACTGGATCGGCAGATCGCGCGGCCTTCAGTTTGCGTTTTCGCTGGTGGACGAACCCGAAGGCCACGACCGGATCGAGGTTTACACGACCCGCCCCGACACAATGATGGGCGCGTCGTTCGTCGCCATTTCGCCGGATCACCCGTTGGCCCGGCAGCTTGAGGATCACGATCCGGCCGTCGCCACCTTCAACGCCGAATGTCGCAAGGGCGGCACGACCGAAGAAGCGCTGGAAAAGGCCGAAAAACGCGGCTTTGATACCGGCCTGCGGGTGATCCATCCGTTTGATACGGCATGGGAACTGCCGGTCTTTATCGCCAACTTTGTCCTGATGGATTACGGCACCGGGGCGATCTTCGGCTGCCCGGCGCATGACCAGCGCGATTTCGACTTTGCGATTAGATACGGGTTGCCGATCATCCCGACCTTTCTGCCGACCGCAGACGCCGACCCGGTTCTGGCCGAGGCGTATGTGCCGCCCAAGACGGAAACCGTCGCCTATGTCAAAGGCTTCGCCGGCGAAAAGATGCAGACAGGCAATGCCGCCATCGACGCCGCCATCGCGTTCTGCGAGGCGAACGGGGTCGGTGCGGGCGTCACCAGATATCGCCTCCGCGACTGGGGGCTGAGCCGCCAACGCTATTGGGGCTGCCCGATTCCGGTGATCCATTGTCCTGATTGCGGTGTGGTTCCCGAGGCCAAGGAAAACCTGCCCGTCGAACTGCCCTATGACGTGACCTTTGACGTGCCGGGCAACCCGCTGGACCGGCATCCGACATGGCGCGACTGCACCTGTCCCGCCTGTGGCGGCAAAGCGCAGCGAGAGACGGACACGATGGACACCTTTGTTGATTCGTCGTGGTATTTCGCCCGCTTTACGGCGCCCCGTGCGACCACACCAACGGTCATGGACGACGCCGCCTACTGGATGAATGTCGATCAGTATATCGGCGGGGTCGAACACGCGATCCTGCACCTGCTGTATTCGCGGTTCTTTGCCCGCGCCATGCATGTCACCGGGCACCTGCCGGAAATGGCGATCGAGCCGTTCAACGCGCTGTTCACCCAAGGCATGGTGACGCACGAGATCTATCTGACCCGCGACGCAAGTGACCGCCCGGTCTATCACCTGCCGCAGGACGTGCAGGATGGCAAACTGGCGGACGGGACGGCGGTGACGGTGATTCCATCGGCCAAGATGTCGAAATCCAAGAAAAACGTCGTCGACCCGGATGCGATCATCGCGCAATACGGGGCCGATACCGCCCGCTGGTTCGTCCTGTCCGACAGCCCGCCGGAACGCGATGTCGAATGGACCGCCGCCGGGGCCGAGGCTACCAGCAAACATCTCGCCCGTGTTCACCGGATCGCATCGGACATTGCAGCGATGGACGATGGCACCGGGCCGGGCGACGCCGACCTGACCCGCGCCATGCACAAGACCGTCCACGAGGTGACGCTGGGGATCGAATCGTTTGGCTTCAACGCCGCCATCGCCAAGCTTTATGCTTTCACCAGTACGCTCGCGAAATCCGACGCGGGGGGTGCGGGCCGGAAGCTGGCGGCGCGGACGCTGGCCCAACTGATGTCGCCAATGACCCCGCATCTGGCCGAGGAGGTCTGGGCGATGCTGGGCGGCTCTGGCCTGATTGCCACCGCGCCCTGGCCGGTCGCCAACCCCGCCCTGCTGACCGAGGACACGATCACCCTGCCGATTCAGATCAACGGCAAACGGCGGAGCGAAATCGCCGTTCCGGTGGATATGCCAAAGGACGCGATTGAAAAACTGGCGCTGGCGGACGAGGCTGTCATCAAGGCGCTGAACGGGGCGGCGCCGAAAAAGCTGATCGTCGTCCCCGGCAGGATCGTCAATGTGGTTATCTGACTCCGCCCGCCTGACCCGCCGCTGCGCCCTGCTTGGGGCGCTGGCGCTGGCGGGCTGCGGATTCACGCCGGTCTATGGGACCGGGGGCGCTGGGAACGCGCTGCGCGGGACCGTGGCCTACCGCGTGCCGGAAACGGTCGATGGCTACACCCTTGGCAAGCGTTTGCAGGACCGGCTGGGCCTGACCGACAGCGCGACCTATGTGTTGGCGGTGACGATCACCGTGGCCGAGGCGGCGGTGGCAATCGACCGCACCAACACCTCGACGCGGATCAGCCTGCCCGGCACGGCGACGTGGACCCTGACCGATGCCGATGGCGCGATCCGCGCGCAGGGCGAGGTCAGCGCGTTCACCGGCTATTCCAACACCGGCAGCACCGTGGCGACGCGCACCGCCCGTGATGACGCGCGGGTCCGCCTGATGACCACGCTGGCCGATCTGATCGTGA
>JBBQHC010000213.1:0-3104 GCA_038323615.1 Rhodobacterales bacterium
GGCATCGATCTGCTGCAGCCCGGACCAATCCGTGACGCTTCGATGATGACCGAGGCTGCGGCCAAGGCGGAACTGGCCGGTTTCGGCCTGGCCGTGCCCCGGTCGGTGCGGGTCAGCGATATTGCGGATGTTGCCGTCGCATTGCAAGGTTTGAACGCGCCTTACGCCCTCAAAGGCGAGGGCATCGCCCACAAGTCCGAGGCGGGGGCAGTCGTGCTGAACCTGTCGGATTCGGTGCAGGTCGCGCAGGCGGCGCGTGTCATGGCTGCGCCGTCGTTCCTGATCGAGGAAATGGTGACAGGCGGTGTCGCCGAATTACTGGTCGGTGTGGTGAAAGACGCAGCCCATGGGTTCGTGCTGACCATCGGCGCGGGCGGCACCCTGACCGAGATTTTGCAGGACACGGTGTCGCTTTTGATTCCAGCCTCTGAATCGGTACTGGAACAGGCTCTGCAAAGGCTGAAATGTTATAAACTGCTCACCGGATTTCGCGGCAGACCGGCCGCAGATTTGACGGCCATCTTTTGCGCTATTGCCGCCATTCAGGCCTATGTCCTTGCCAACGCCGCATCGGTGGAAGAAGTTGAGGTCAACCCGCTGATCTGCACCCCGACCACCGCCATCGCCGCAGATGCCCTGATCAGGAGAGCCACATGACCGACCCGATCAAGACCCGGACGCAGGGCGCCATCCTTGAGGTAACGCTGGATCGCCCCAAGGCGAACGCCATCGATCTGGCAACCAGTCGGATCATGGGGCAGGTCTTTGCCGATTTCCGCGACGATCCGGCCTTGCGCGTCGCGATCATTACCGGCGCGGGCGAGAAATTCTTTTGCCCCGGTTGGGATCTGAAGGCTGCCAATGACGGCGACGCGGTCGATGGCGACTATGGCGTCGGGGGTTTTGGCGGCTTGCAGGAACTGCGCGATCTGAACAAGCCGGTCATCGCTGCCGTCAACGGCATCTGCTGCGGCGGCGGGCTTGAATTGGCATTGTCGGCTGACATCATATTGGCTGCCGGGCATGCGACGTTTGCCCTGCCCGAAATCCGGTCGGGCACCGTTGCCGATGCCGCGTCGGTCAAGTTGCCCAAACGCATCCCCTATCATATTGCGATGGAACTGCTGCTGACCGGGCGCTGGTTCGACGCTGCCGAGGCGCATCGCTGGGGCATCGTGAATCGCATCGTGCCTGCGCAGAGCCTGCTTTCGACAGCCTGGGAGATGGCCGAGCTGATCGCATCCGGCCCGCCGCTGGTTTCTGCCGCGATCAAGGAGGTGGTGCGTGATGCCGAGGGTTCGCGGTTTCAGGACGTGATGAACCGCATCACAAGGCGGCAGTTGCCGACCGTTGACGCGCTGTATGCCAGCGAGGATCAGAAGGAAGGGGCGCGCGCCTTTGCCGAAAAGCGCGACCCGGTGTGGAAAGGCAAGTGAGCACCCTTTTATCGTTTGGACACGGCTATTCGGCACAGGCCCTGTCCCGGCGATTGTTGCGTCAGGACTGGCGCGTCATCGGCACGACGCGGGACGAGGACAAGGCGGTGCGCCTGATGCAAGCCGGGGTCGAGCCGCGCATCTGGCCGGGTGCCGATATGGGTCCGGCGCTGAACAAGGCGACGCATCTGCTGATTTCCGCAGCGCCGGACGATGCTGGCGATCCGGTATTGGCCCTTCTCAGAGACGAAATTGCGCAGCGTGCCACGCAGTTCCGGTGGGTCGGTTATCTGTCCACCACCGGCGTCTATGGTGATAATGGCGGCGATTGGGTCGATGAGAGCAGCCCGTTGAACCCTGCCACCCGACGCGGGGAGTCGCGCGTGCAGGCCGAGCGGGATTGGGCCGCGATCCCCGGTTTGCCATTGCATATTTTCCGCCTCGCCGGGATTTACGGCCCCGGTCGCGGCCCGTTCGAAAAGGTGCGCCAAGGCACCGCGCGGCGCATCGTCAAACCGGGGCAGGTGTTCAGCCGCACCCATGTCGCCGACATCGCCCAAGTGCTGGCCGCCAGTGTCGCCCGTCCCAATCCCGGCGCGATCTACAACGTCTGCGATGACGACCCCGCGCCACCCGAGGACGTGATCGCACATGCCGCAGATTTGCTGGACCTGCCCGTGCCGCCGGCGGAGGATTTCGCCACCGCCAGCATGACTCCGATGGCCCGCAGTTTCTATGCCGAGTCCAAAAAGGTGCGCAACGACCGCATCAAGGACGAGTTGGGCGTGAAACTGCTGTTTCCCGACTATCGCGCGGGGTTGGCCGGCCTTTTGGCGCTGGAAAACAGCCTGTAGACCCCCCATATCCGTTCAAACGAACGGGACAGATGATGAATCTACGCGCGCGCACCGCCGCCTTTCTGGATCGGCCGATTGTGACCCGACTGATCATTGGCGTGATCGTGTTCAATGCGGTGATCCTTGGGCTGGAAACCTCGGTCACGGCGATGGCCACGGCGGGCGGGCTGATCGTGGCACTGGACAGACTGTGTCTGGCAATTTTCGTGATCGAGATTGCCGCAAAGATGTTCGCCCTCGGCCCCCGGTTTTTCCGTAATCCATGGAACGTGTTCGATTTCGTCATCGTTGGGGTCGCCCTCCTGCCGGCCGCTGAATCCGTATCGGCGCTACGAGCCATGCGCATTCTGCGGGTGTTGCGCGTCATTTCGGTGGCACCCCGCCTGCGCCGGGTTGTCGAGGGGTTCATTACTGCGCTGCCCGGCATGGGGTCGGTGTTCCTGCTGATGGCGATCATCTTTTATATCGGCGCGGTGATCGCGACAAAACTGTTCGGCGCGGCCTTTCCCGACTGGTTCGGCACGCTGGGAAGGTCGGCATTTTCGCTGTTCCAGATCATGACGCTGGAAAGCTGGTCGATGGGCATCGTTCGCCCGGTGATGAAGGATTACCCCTACGCTTGGGTATTTTTCATCCCCTTCATCATGGTCACGACCTTCGCCGTAGTGAACCTTCTGGTCGGGCTGATCGTCAACTCGATGCAGGACGCACACGCGGTCGAAGGCAACGCCGCTACCGACGCCTACCGCGACGAAGTGGTGGACCGTCTGAAAGCGATCGAGGCACAGTTGGAAAAGCGCGGTTAAAGCGT
>JBBQHC010000214.1:0-3097 GCA_038323615.1 Rhodobacterales bacterium
GTCATTGACCAAGAGCGACGAGCCCGGTTCAAGGGCGGCAAAAATCTCGGGGTGCGGCAGTTGAACGCGGGTGGCGTCGCCGGGCGCCGCATCCAGATCAAGCCGGAACTTGTCACCATCGGCCAGATCATAGGACTCGGCCGCAAAGGTGCCGACGCGCAGCTTTGGCCCCTGAAGGTCGGCCAGAATGGCGATGGGCCGCCCGGTATCGGATTCGACCTGCCGGATGATGGCGTGGCGCGCACGGATATCGTCATGCGTGCCATGGCTCATGTTCAGGCGGAACACATCTGCCCCCGCCTCGAACAAGGCGCGGATCATTTCATAATCATTGGATGCGGGGCCCAGAGTGGCCACGATCTTAACATTCCGAAGGCGTTTCATGCCTTGTTCCTTCTTCGGTTATCACTTCGTGGTGGGCCACGGCTGGGAATAAAGCAATCGGACGAGCGGGGCAACTGGCGCTTTGGGCCCAAAGGGCTTAAACGGTTGAAACCACGGCGGAGTAAAGAAAGCATGACAGAGTTTCGCCCGGAAATCAGGCATGAGGCCTTTGAGATGCTTGGTGCAGACCGCAAAGGGCCGTGGCTGGTAACCTGTGATCACGCCACGAACCGCGTTCCGGACTGGTTGGGCGGCACGCTTGGCATCGCACCGAGCGATATGGAGCGCCACATTGCCTATGATGTAGGCGCGCGCGGGCTGGCGATTGCTTTGGGCACCATGCTCGACAGCCCAGTGATCTGTTCCGACTTCAGCCGTCTGGTGATAGACCCGAACCGGGGCGAGGATGACCCGACGCTGGTGATGAAACTTTATGATGGCACCATCATTCCCGCCAACCGCCATGTTGGCCCCGCCGAGGTGGAAGAGAGGTTGCAGCGGTTGTACCGGCCCTATCACGCGGCTTTTGCGCAGATGGCGGGCGCGCGGGCGGTTCTGGCGATCCATTCCTTTACCCCCAGTCTGAAAGGCCGCCCGCTTCGGCCCTGGCACATCGGCGTGCTGCACAGCCCCGAGGATGAGCGGCTGTCGCGGGCGCTGATTACCGAACTGCAAACCGTGCCTGACTGGTGCGTGGGCGATAACGAACCCTATTCCGGCCATCTTCCCGGCGATGCGATTGACCGTCACGCCCTGCAACCCGGCCGGCACAACACGCTGATCGAAGTGCGCAACGATCTGATCGGGACTGAGTCGCAGCAGCAGGATTGGGCCCGGCGTCTGGCCCCGATTCTGTCGGCAGCGCTGAGGGAGGTTTCGGAGCCTGAGCAATCGATGAAATTGCCTGAGTGATTGATGAAAAAACTGCCGGTAGTCCAGCGCATCGCATGGCATTGATCTGAGATTTTAGTTAATTTTTAAAATGATTTGACAGGTTTTATATTCCGCCTCCTTCATCACCAAAACGTTTTCGTATTTATCCGTATGCGGGGTGTGGTGATGGAATTGTTGCTTTTGCTGCCGATGCTTCTGATCGGCGGGCTCGTGCTTGGTGGCGGCAACGACAGCGGCGCGGATGACGATGACGCCCCCACGGCAGAACCGGGTGAGGAGCAGACCGGAACGGTTCTCAATGACATTCTGTTGGGCGGTGGGGGACCGGATACACTCGAGGGGGGTGAAGGGAATGATGTCTTGGTCGGAGACGCTGGCAACGATTCTCTGAACGGCAACGCCCAAGGAGATCTTGTGCTGGGCGGAACTGGCAATGATATCCTGAGAGGCGCGCTGGGCGATGATCTGCTGATCGGCGGGGCAGGAAATGATACGCTGTTCGGCGGCCAAGGCGATGATGAGCTGATCGGGTCCAGCGGGTCGGACACGCTTTTTGGCGGCGATGGTGATGATTTGCTACTGGGGTTCGAATATGACCGGATTTCTGGGAACATGGCCGATCTGGCTGCAGACCTGCGTGCGCGTATTGTAAATAACTTTGACACACCTGTTCCCGATCAGCAGCTGGACCGCGTCGAAGACAATGTGACCTCCGGCACAGTCGGAGAACGCGGCCCGGACCAGCTGAATGGCGGCGCAGGGAACGACTTTCTGATGGGCGATGACGGCGACACCTTGTCTGGGGGCGAAGGGGATGATGATTTTGACATCGCCTACCGGCCGGGCGAGGCGGTGACAACGATTACGGATTTCGACTATCGGATTGAAAGTCTGTTTCTGTTTGTGGACAACCCGGACAGTGCATCGGTCAGTCTTGTTGGCGATGGTCCGGACACGACTTTGATCCTGATCGACGGTGTACTGGCCGTTCGGCTGATCGGACAGTCGGTCGCGGATCTGTCGGTCAACACGCAGCCGTGGCTGGAGCTGCAAGCTGCCTGAGTGCCCGGCCGGAGTCTGCGGCCCATGCCTTGATCCTTCTGTCCTTATCGGACATGCTGAGGACCGGAGGCATATATGACAGATGATGAACAGACCCGCACAGAGCTGGAGGCGGCGGCGTTTCGTGCGCTGATGCAGCATCTGTTGGAAAAGCGGCCCGATGTGCAGAACATCGACCTGATGAACATGGCCGGGTTCTGCCGCAACTGCCTGAGCCGTTGGTATCAGGAAGCGGCCAACGCGCGGGGCATCGAAATGGACAAGGCCGCCGCGCGCGCGATTGTCTATGGCATGCCCTATGACGACTGGGTGGCACAGCATCAGACCCCCGCGGATGCCGATAAGCAGGCGGCGTTTGCCGAGGCTTTTGCCAAGAACGTCGGCAAGGACGGGTAAGCCGGCCCTTGCGGGCCGCCTTGTCGTCAGATCGCGGATTTGCGCATTTCCTCCAGATACAATTCGCGCAGGCGCTGGGCCACCGGGCCGGGTTTGCCGTTGCCCACCGGCTTGCCGTCAATCTCTACCACAGGCATGACGAAGATGCTGGCGGCGGTCGAGAAGGCCTCGTCCGCCTCTTGCGCTTCTTCAACGGTGAAGGGGCGCTCTTCGACCTCAAACTGCGCCTCGGCGGCAAAGCGCAACACGGCGACGCGGGTGATGCCGTGCAAGATGTCGGTAGACAACTGGCGGGTGATGATGCGGTTGCCCTTGACGATATAGGCGTTGTTAGACGTGCCTTCGGTCACCGCACCGTCTT
>JBBQHC010000215.1:0-3096 GCA_038323615.1 Rhodobacterales bacterium
TCGCGCCGCCGGATAGGCCTTGGCAAGCGCCAAACCCATACCGATCGTCTGCGCCCCCTGCCCCGGAAACACCATTGCCCGCATCGTCCGCCCCCCAATTTACGTTGCTTTGGGCAGCTTTACCCTGTCGTGGCGGGCACCACAAGAAAACCGGCCAATGGTATGGCGAAAGGGACGGCCAGTGCCGCCCCTTTTCCCGAATAGCTTTGTCAATCCGTCAGGACGCTGTCCGCAGCCCCGCCGAGGCGTCGATAGGCGGGCGGCGCCGCGTGGGCGGTAAACTTGTCATCAGATCGCGGCCCAGACGGTCGCGCAGCGATTCGAGCATACCGATCTCCCCGTGAGCGACCGAAACAACTTGCGTCGTGTTGCGATAGCGCATGACCAGACAGGCCTCTCCCTGCCTGCCGACGGCGCGATCCAGGAACACGCTGCCGATGGCGTCAAAGCCATATCGGCCAACCAGACTTGGACGACCAGCGCGGTTGCGCACGACCTCACGGAACTCGCCAAGACTGGTATCGACCTGCAATTCGGTGCGCCCGCCGCGACTGGCGAACCACAATAGCAAGGCCGCAATGCAACCCAAAACGGTCGATACGGCCAGTTTCATCGGCAACACCCCGCCGCCAAACGCCATCGACGGCATCACCCAAAGGCCCAGCGCGGCAACCGCGAACCCGGCGCCGAGCAGCCAGGCAATTGCCTGCCCCAGCACGACATAGACCGGATCGGGCGCTTCGGACCGGATGACATAGCCCCAGTAGGTCTCGTCAACCTTGATCGTTGACATGCGGGTGTCATCGGCCGTTTTTCCGGTGAAATGAACAAACCCTTCGGCATCAGGTATGGCGGTCATCTTGCAGTTCCCCTGTTGGTTCCTGACACTACCTAAGCGTGCAATCAGGGCAAAAACCGGGCATTCGCAAGGAACTGTTATGAAATAGTTAAGGAAGTCCGGGCAGGTCGGCAGGCGCGCCAATCGCCGCTTGCCACCGCGCGGGCCTTGTGTATAAGGCCGCATCCCTGTGCGATACCGATAAACCGCGCAGTCTCTCGTGATCAGGCTGTGCAGGGATCCCTGCCTGTTCTTTGAAATGCGCCGCAAAAGTGAACGGAGACCACATGCCGCTTTACGAGCATGTTTTTATTGCGCGTCAGGACTTGTCCAACACGCAAGCAGAAAGCCTCATCGAACATTTCGGGACCGTCCTTGCCGACAACGGCGGCAAGTTGCTAGAAAACGAATATTGGGGCGTCAAGACGATGGCCTACAAGATCAACAAGAACCGCAAGGGGCATTACGCCTTTCTGCGCTCGGACGCACCCGCGCCCGCCGTGCAGGAAATGGAACGCCTGATGCGGCTGCACGACGACGTCATGCGCATTCTGACCATCAAGGTCGATGCCCACGAAGAAGGCCCGTCGGCGCAGATGCAAAAGCGTGACGAACGCAGCGACCGCGGCCCGCGCCCGGATCGTGGCGACCGGCCAGACCGCGGTGACCGTGGCGACCGCCCGGATCGTGGCGACCGGCCCGATCGTGGCGACCGTCCCGAACGCACCGAACGCTTCTGATTGATCTGAATAAGGACAAACGCACATGGCAACCAAACCATTCTTCCGCCGCCGCAAGTCCGATCCGTTCGAGGGCGACGGCGCCCCGACGATCGACTATAAAGACACTCGTCTTTTGCAGCGTTACGTTTCCGAGCGGGGCAAGATCGTACCCGCACGGATCACCGCAGTCAGCAACAAGAACCAGCGCAAGCTTGCGCAAGCGATCAAACGCGCCCGGTTCCTTGCCTTGCTGCCCTACGCCGTTAAGTAAGGATAAAATCAGATGGATGTGATCCTGCTCGAACGCGTCGCCAAGCTTGGCCAGATGGGCGAAGTGGTCAAAGTCAAAGATGGCTATGCCCGCAACTTCCTGTTGCCCCAAGGCAAGGCGCTGCGCGTCAACGCCGCCAACGTCGCCCGCTTTGAGGTCGAAAAGGCCCAACGCGAAGCAACCAACCTCGAAACCCGCAAAGAGGCCCAGAAGATGGCCGATCAGCTGGACGGTCAGACCTTCGTGGTCATCCGCTCGGCGTCGGATGGCGGCAACCTCTACGGCTCCGTCACCACCCGTGACGCCGCCGAAGCGGCCACCGCTGGCGGATTTACTGTCGCTCGCGCACAGGTCGTGCTGAACAGCGCGATCAAGGAACTGGGGATTCACGCGGTCAGCATCGTGTTGCACCCCGAAGTGACCGCCGAAATCCAGCTCAACATCGCCCGTTCCAAGGACGAAGCTGAACTGCAGGCCGCCGGGAAATCGATTCAGGAACTGGCCGCCGAAGAAGAGGCCGCCGCCGAATTCGAAATTCAGGAACTGTTCGACGATCTCGGCGCCGCTGGGATGGACGACTACGGTGACGAGGCGCCGGCGCCAAAAGGCGACGACGCCTGAGCGACGTAAGAAAACAAGAACAGGGCCGTGGATAACTTCCGCGGCCCTATTCTTTTGCTATCGCCGCCGACTACCGACGGAACGTCTCCATCTGCAACTGCGCAGCACAAACGCTACCGTCATAGGTGCCAACCCAGATATCCAGATAACCATCGGCGGGCCGTGTCAGAACGATCCGCGGATCGCTGTTGCCGTTATCGTCGTCGTCGTAATACCAGTTGGCCGATGCAGTGTTTATCAAAAGGGCGCTGTCACAATTACTGATCACACTGACAACCAACTGAAACCCCTGCATGCCCGAAAGACGAAACGTGAAATCTGGACGGGTGGTAAAGTAACCAGCGCCGCGATCGGTACCCGGGCGGACATTCGGGCAATCCCAGATATAATTGTCGCCCCCGGCATCGACGTTAAAGGCAACGACTTTGCGCATCTGTGCTCCGGAAATGTCGCCACCCGGACCACTTTGGTTAAAATCCGGACAGGCCGCAGCCATCCCGGTAAATCCGACAAGCATGATAAAAGCACAAAAAAATGACTTCATGATTAACTGTTCCATCCCGGATGATCACATAGCCCCTCGTCGATCAGCGCTTTTCATGGCACGCTGTATTTTGACCGAGGCGCGGGATGGGAGAGCGACA
>JBBQHC010000216.1:0-3094 GCA_038323615.1 Rhodobacterales bacterium
AATCCGCGAGCTGCTGTCGAAGTACGAATACCCGGGCGACGATATCCCGATCGTGCCGGGCTCTGCCCTGCATGCGATGAACGGCACCCGTCCGGAAATCGGCGAAAGCTCGATCCGCGCGCTGATGAAGGCGGTGGACGAATATATCCCGACGCCCGCGCGCGCGGTGGACAAGCCGTTCCTGATGCCGATCGAGGACGTGTTCTCGATCTCGGGCCGTGGCACGGTTGTGACCGGCCGGATCGAGCGTGGCGTGATCAACGTTGGCGACGAGATTGAAATCGTCGGCATCAAAGATACCAAGAAGTCGGTCTGCACCGGCGTCGAGATGTTCCGCAAGCTGTTGGACCGTGGCGAGGCTGGCGACAACGTCGGCGTTCTGCTGCGCGGTATCGACCGCGAAGGCGTGGAGCGCGGCCAGGTGCTGTGCAAACCCAAGTCCGTGGCCCCGCACACCAAGTTCGAGGCCGAGGCCTATATCCTGACCAAGGAAGAGGGCGGCCGCCACACGCCGTTCTTTGCGAACTACCGGCCGCAATTCTACTTCCGCACGACCGACGTGACCGGGACCGTGGTTCTGCCTGAAGGCACCGAAATGGTGATGCCGGGCGACAACCTGAAGTTCAACGTCGAACTGATCGCACCCATCGCGATGGAAGACGGGTTGCGCTTTGCCATCCGCGAAGGCGGCCGCACTGTCGGCGCCGGAGTCGTGTCCAAGATCATCGCGTAAGTATCGCGACATGCAAGTCAAGTAAGGTGGGTTTAAACCCACCTTACAGCATTAGTACGGCAGGTTCGACGTGGCCGGGCAATAGTGCCTCCTCCACCTCTCAATCTGACAGCCCGAATGAGGCCCAAACCATGGCAGCTCAAAGCCAAACCATCCGCATCCGTCTGAAAGCATTCGATTACCGTGTGCTCGACGCCAGCACCGCCGAGATTGTCTCGACCGCGAAGCGCACCGGCGCGTCGGTCCGTGGTCCGATCCCGCTGCCCAACAAGATTGAAAAGTTCACCGTCCTGCGTGGACCGCATATCGACAAGAAATCCCGCGATCAGTTCGAGATCCGCACGCACAAGCGTCTGCTGGACATCGTTGATCCGACGCCGCAGACCGTTGACGCGCTTATGAAGCTTGATCTGGCTGCCGGTGTCGATGTCGAGATCAAGGTCTGAGGGAGAACATGACAATGTTGCGCTCAGGAATAATCGCAAGGAAAGTCGGCATGACCCGGCTTTTCATGGAAGACGGCCGGCAGATCCCGGTGACCGTGCTCCAATTGGACGGCCTGCAGGTCGTCGCCCAGCGAACCATCGAGAAGGACGGCTATACCGCCGTCCAACTCGGTGCCGGTTCGCCCAAACTCAGCCGCGTCTCCAAACCGATGCGTGGCCATTTCGCTGCCGCCAAAGTCGAACCCAAGCGCAAGATCGCTGAATTCCGGGTTGCCCCGGAAAACATGATCGCTGTTGGCGAAGAGATCGTCGCGGCGCATTACTTTGAAGGTCAGTATGTCGATGTGTCGGGCACATCGATCGGTAAAGGCTTTGCAGGAGCCATGAAGCGGCACAATTTTGGTGGCTTGCGCGCCACACATGGTGTGTCGGTCAGCCACCGCTCGCACGGTTCGGTCGGTCAGTGTCAGGACCCGGGCCGTATCTTCAAAGGCAAGAAAATGGCGGGCCATATGGGATCTGCCCGCATCACCACGCAGAACCTTCAGGTCGTGCGCACCGATGCCGACCGTGGCCTCATCATGGTCAAGGGCGCGGTTCCCGGCAACAAGGGCGGCTGGGTCACCATCAAGGATGCCGTCAAGAAGCCTGTCCCTGCCAATGTGATCTATCCCGCCGCACTCAAATCGCACTTGGAAGAGGTCAAGCGTCTGGCTGAAGCCGCCGCCTCCGAAGCCGCCGCTGCCGAGGCCGCCGCTGCGCAAGCCGCTGCCGAAGCAGAACAGGCTGCGATGGATGCGTCCGCGACCGAAGAAGCAACGCCTGACGACCAAGCGAAAGACGGAGACGACAAAAATGAAGGCTGATGCAATCAAACTCGACGGCGCTGCCGCCGGGTCCGTCGAACTCGACGACGCGATCTTTGGTCTGGAACCGCGTGTGGACATTCTGCACCGTGTCGTGCGCTGGCAGCGTGCTGCTGCACAGCAAGGCACCCATTCGACGCTGGGCCGCTCGGATGTGAGCTATTCCACCAAGAAGATCTATCGCCAGAAGGGTACCGGCGGCGCACGCCACGGTTCCAGGAAGGCCCCGATCTTCCGGCACGGGGGCACCTACAAAGGCCCGACGCCGCGCAGCCACGCTCATGACCTGAACAAGAAGTTCCGCAAACTTGGCCTGCGCCACGCGCTGTCGGCGAAGTATGCTGCAGGTGAGCTGGTTATCCTGGATGCAGCCGAAGTCAGCGCAGACATAACCGGAGTTCTGGCTAAGCAACTGGCCTCGCTCGGCTGGAAGCGCGCGCTGATCATCGACGGCGCCAGCGTCAACGCCGATTTTGTCCGCGCCGCGGCCAATATCTCGACTGTTGATGTGCTGCCGTCGATGGGTGCCAATGTCTATGACATCCTGAAAAGCGACACGCTCGTGCTGACCAAGGCCGGCATCGAAGCTCTGGAGGCTCGTTTGAAATGAACGCCAAGGCAGAACATTACGACATCATCCGCAAGCCGATCATTACCGAAAAGGCCACCATGGCGTCTGACGCCAATGCCGTGGTCTTTGAAGTGGCGATCGAGGCCAACAAACCCCAGATCAAGGCCGCCGTCGAGGCGCTCTTTGGGGTGAAGGTCAAAGCGGTGAACACGACCATCACCAAGGGCAAGGTCAAGCGGTTCCGTGGATCGCTTGGCACCCGCAAGGATGTCAAGAAAGCCTATGTTACCCTCGTCGAGGGCAACACGATTGACGTATCGACCGGGCTCTAATATGTGACCCCATCGGCGCGGCCCCGGATTCGTCCGGGGCCGAGTCTTTTGTCCGGCAATGGTGGGTTGAAACCCACCTTACCACGACAAAATGCTGGGTCCGCCCGAGCGGTAGGAACAGTTCGTAAGGTGGGTTTCAACCCACC
>JBBQHC010000217.1:0-3083 GCA_038323615.1 Rhodobacterales bacterium
TGCGCCCGCCGATCATGATGTCGACCTGTGGCATCAGCGGGTCTCCTCGACGATCGGGGTCAGGGCGTCGATCATCAGATCGACCTCGGCGGCGTCGGCGGCGCGGACCGCCCGCAGGGCTTCGAGTTCAGCCAGCATCGCCTTGTTGATGAGATGCGGATCGGCGACGCCGTCAGTAAGCGCCTCGCGCAGTTTGGCGTTGCTGGCCCGCAGTTCTGCATTGACCTGGCGCAGCTTCTGAATGTCGCGATCAACACTCGCCAGACGTGCGCGCCCCTTTTCGTCCCGCGATTTGAGGTCGGCCATCTGGCCATCCTGACGTTCCTTCAGCGCCCGCACCCGTTCTTCAAGCTGCGCTGTCACGGTCTTTTCCTCGGCCAGTTGGGTCAGCAGTCCGACGACCCGGGGATCGTCGTCGCGCGGCAGCGCTTTGGCAGGGGCCGATGCCATCGCCCCGACCCCGGTCCTGATCCGGTCCAGCGCCGTCGTGATCCTGCTTTCCAGGTCGGAAATCTCGCTCATCTGCATCATCCTGTTGCCGACGCCCGCACGCGATTGGCGAATCGTTCCGACTTTGCACCAGCCTATGTCATCGGCTGCGCCCCGGCAAATGCGCTGATCCGTTGACGAACAACAGCTTAGACCACGCGCTTGATCTTGGCCCCCGCCCTGTTATGACGCAGGAGAGCCGTCATTCCCGCCGATAAGGATACAGACCTTGGATATCGCCGCTTTGCGCAAAGCCCACCCCGAGCATTGGATGCGCGCCGCCGCCATCCGCACCCTGACGCTGGACGCCGTGGCGGCCGCCAATTCCGGCCATTCGGGGATGCCGATGGGCATGGCCGATGTGGCCACGGTGCTTTACGAAAAGCACTTGCGTTTCGATCCCGCAGCGCCTCACTGGCCCGACCGTGACCGCTTCATCCTGTCCGCCGGGCACGGGTCGATGCTGTTGTATTCGGTGCTTTACCTGACCGGCTACGCCGATATCACTTTGGACGAAATCAAGAATTTCCGCCAATGGGGGTCGCGCACCGCCGGGCATCCCGAATACGGCCACGCCGCAGGGATCGAAACCACCACCGGCCCCTTGGGTCAGGGGGTCGGCAATGCGGTCGGTTTCGCTATCGCTGAAGAATCGCTGCGTGCCCGCTATGGCGCGGCCATCTTCGATCATCATACCTATGTGATCGCCGGTGACGGTTGCCTCATGGAAGGCGTCAGCCAGGAGGCGCTGACCCTCGCAGGGATGCAGGAGCTTGGTCATCTGGTCCTGTTCTGGGACAACAACAACATCACCATCGACGGCAAGGTCGACCTGACCGACAAGACCGACCAATGCGCGCGCTTTGTTGCGTCCGGCTGGCACGTGCAGGCGATCGACGGGCACGATCCCGTGGCGATTGATGCGGCCATTACGGCGGCCAAGGCCGATCCGCGCCCGTCGATGATCGCCTGCAAGACCCACATCGCGTTGGGCCACGCGGCGCAGGACACATCCAAAGGCCACGGCGCGCTGACCGATCCGGCCCAGCTGCAGGCGACGAAAGACGCCTATGGCTGGAAAAGCGGCCCGTTCGAGGTAGCAACCGAGATCAAAGAACAGTGGGAGGCGATGGGCACCCGTGGCGCCACAGCCCAAGCCGAATGGACCGCCCGCGTGGCAAGATTGTCGGCGGCCAGACAGGCCGACCTGCTGCGCATCTTCGGCCATCAGACACCGAAAAAGCTGTCGGGCGTGATCCGCGCCCTGAAACAGCAGGCGTCGGACAGCAAGCCGAACGTCGCCACCCGGAAATCGTCCGAAATGGTGCTCGAGGTCATCAACCCGGTGATGCCCGAAACCATCGGCGGGTCGGCTGACCTGACCGGATCGAACAATACCAAGAGCGCCGATCTGGGCGTTTTCAGCCCGGCCGACCGCCAGGGTCGCTATGTCTATTACGGAATCCGCGAACATGGCATGGCGGCAGCGATGAACGGTATGGTGCTGCACGGCGGGGTGCGCCCCTATGGCGGCACCTTCATGTGCTTCACCGACTACGCCCGTGGGGCGATGCGCCTGTCGGCACTGATGGGCGCACCGGTTGTCTATGTGATGACCCACGATTCGATTGGTCTGGGCGAGGATGGACCGACTCACCAGCCGGTCGAACATCTGGCGATGTTGCGGGCGACGCCGAATATGAACGTCTTTCGCCCCGCCGACACCGTCGAAACCGCCGAAGCCTGGGAATGTGCCTTGCTCGCTGACAAGACGCCGTCGGTGCTGGCCCTGTCACGCCAGAACCTGCCAACGGTGCGCACCGACCATAAATCGGCGAACCTCGTGTCGAAAGGTGCCTATATACTGGCCGAGGCGGAGGGCAAGCGGCAGGTGATCCTGATGGCCTCGGGGTCCGAGGTCGAGGTGGCGCTGGCGGCGCGCGATCTGTTGCAGGCCGACGGGATCGGTACCCGCGTCGTGTCGATGCCCTGCATGGAGCTTTTTGCGGCGCAGGACGCGGCCTATCGCAAGCGGGTGCTGCCGGGCGGCACGGTCCGCGTCGCGGTCGAGGCGGCGGTGCGTCAGCCGTGGGACCAGTGGTTGCTGGGCGAACGCGGGCGCGAGGCCAAGGCAGGGTTCGTCGGGATGGAGGGGTTCGGTGCCTCGGCCCCGGCAGAGGTGCTGTATGAAAAGTTCGGGATCACCGGGCAGAATGTGGCGGACAAGGTGAAGGCGCTGCTGGCTTAAACTGAAGACTTTTGCAAAAGTCTTCACAAAATCCTTGCAAGGATTTTTCAGCAGACCGGGCAAACCGGTTCGTTGTTGCAGAAAATGACGATCTTTCCGGCGTTTTCAACGGCGTGAAGGCCGCGTCGATGCAACTCCGCCTCGAAAGCTGTCCTCCCGGCATAACGCTCGCCATCGCGGGCGGCGCGGCGGACCACATCGCTTGAAATATCTGCCTTGCACGCGAAGATGTTGAATAACGCGTTTTGCGTTTTATCTGAAACAGAGGTATCGCAAATCGCGTTCGACCGAAGGGAGAGGCAGCGAATTGCGATTCCGATCAAACGCAAAACGCTTTAGCCATTCA
>JBBQHC010000218.1:0-3023 GCA_038323615.1 Rhodobacterales bacterium
TGCCATCGCAAAGCTTTTCGGATTGCGGTTCAGGGTCGAACAGATGTGCAGCCCACCCGGTTTCAGCAACTGTTGGCAGGCCGTCAGATAAGCCAGCGGGTCGGCCACATGTTCGACCACTTCCATGTTCAGCACCGCGTCGAACTGTTCGCCCGCTGACGCCATCTCCTCGGCCGTGCCGACCCGGTAGTCGATCTGCAACCCTGACTGGTCCGCATGGACCTGGGCCACCGGAATGTTGCGCGGTGCAGCGTCCACCCCGACGATGTCGGCCCCTAACCGCGCCATCGGTTCGCACAGCAGCCCGCCGCCGCAGCCGATGTCGAGAATGCGCAGGCCCGCGAACGGCGCGTCGCCGGTCAGATCCCGCTGAAACTCGCCCGCGATCTGCCGGGTGATGTAATCCAGCCGGCAGGGGTTGAGCATGTGCAGCGGTTTGAACTTGCCCTCAAGGTCCCACCATTCAGCGGCCATCGCCTCGAACTTGGCGATCTCGGTCGGGTCGATGGTGGTCTGCATTGCAGGTGTTCCTTGGCCGTGTCAGGTTGCCACAGACAACATAGGGCGCTGATGGACAAGGTCGCGGGCCAAAATAGCGCAGGGGCGCATCTGTACCCGGCGATCGATCCCTTCGATCAGCGGATGCTGGACGTGGGCGACGGGCATCGCATTTATGTCGAACAATGCGGGCGGGCTGATGGCATCCCCGTGGTCGTCCTGCACGGCGGCCCCGGCGGCGGATGCAGCCCGGCGATGCGCCGCTATTTCGACCCCGCTGTTTACCGGGTCATCCTGTTCGATCAGCGCGGCTGTGGCCGCTCGCGTCCGCATGCGTCGGTCGAAGCGAACACGACATGGCATCTGGTCGCCGATATCGAACTTGTCCGCACCGCACTGGGCATCGACAATTGGGTCGTGTTCGGCGGCAGTTGGGGGGCGACGCTGGGGCTGATCTACGGGCAGGAGCACCCTGACCGGACTCTCGCGCTGATCCTGCGCGGCGTGTTCCTGATGACGCAGGGCGAGCTTGACTGGTTCTATGGCGGCGGCGCGGCCCGGTTCTGGCCCGACCTCTGGGCCAAATTCACCGCCCCGATCCCCGAAGACGAGCGTGACGACATGATCGCCGCCTATCACGACCGCCTGTTCTGCGGCGACACGGCAACCGAGATGCGGTTCGCACGGGTCTGGGCGGGGTGGGAAAATGCGCTGGCCTCGATCACATCGGACGGCATGACGGGCGAAAGCCCGGGAGAGTATGCCCGCGCCTTTGCCAGGATCGAAAATCACTATTTCCAGAATGGGGGTTTTCTGACTGCCGATCAGCAGATCATGGCCCGGATGGCCCGGATCGCGCATATTCCCGGCGTCATCGTGCAGGGGCGATATGACATGATCTGTCCGCCGCAGGCCGCTTACGGGCTGGCCGCCGCATGGCCCAAGGCCCGGCTGGAACTGATCGCGCGCGTCGGGCATGCCCTGTCGGAACCGGGGATCAGTGCCGAACTGGTGCGCACGATGGACAGCTTGCCCGGCGAACTGGCCACCTGAACCGCTTTGAATCAACAGCCTTTACAGGTGCCCGGTTTTTGTTAACCTGCGAGTCAATAACGGGGGTGTCCAGCGCGTGAATTCGGTTGTCAGGATTATTCTGCAACGCCTCGCGCTTGGGTTGCTGACCCTTCTGATCGTGTCCATCGTCATTTTCATCGCCGTCAATCTGCTGCCCGGCGACTTTGCCGAGGCGATCCTGGGGCAGGGCGCGACCCCTGAAGCCGTCGCGTCGATCCGCCGCGATCTGGGCCTCGATCAGCCGCTGGTGATCCGATATTTCACCTGGCTGGCGGACGCGGTGCGCGGTGACATGGGCAGCAGTTTCGCCAATGCCAACTTTGCGTCCTTCACCGGCACCACATCGGGGGCCAAGACGGTGTTGCAGCAGATCGCGCCGCGCTTTGCCAACACGATGTTCCTTGCCGGGGTGACGGCGGTGATCGCGGTGCCGATCTCGGTCGGGCTGGGCATATTGGCCGCGCTTTACCGCAATTCGGTGTTCGACAGGGTGGCGAACGTTGCTACTCTCACCTCGATCTCAAGCCCTGAATTCTTTCTGGCCTACGTTCTTATCCTGTTTCTGGCGGTGCTGAACCCGATCCTGCCGTCGTTGTCGAACATCTACGACGGCATGGCGTTTTCCGACCGTCTGGAAAAGACCCTGCTGCCCGCCCTGACCCTGACGCTGGTGGTGATCGCCCACATGATGCGGATGACGCGGGCGGCGATCATCAATCTGCTGGCCTCGCCCTATATCGAAATGGCCCGTCTCAAGGGCCTGTCGCCGATGCGTGTCATCGTCCGCCATGCCCTGCCCAATGCCCTGGCGCCGATCATCAATGTCATCGCGCTGAACCTTGCCTACCTCATCACCGGCGTTGTCGTGGTCGAGGTGGTATTCGTCTATCCCGGCATCGGCCAGTTGTTCGTCGATTCGGTGAAAATCCGCGATATTCCCGTGGTGCAGGCCTGCTGCCTGATCTTTGCCTCTGCTTATATCCTTCTGAACCTGACGGCCGATATCCTGTCGATCCTGTCCAATCCACGCCTGAGGCATCCGAAATGACGTGGTGGATTTGGATCATCGCGGTGTTGGCCGGGGCGGCAGTTGTCGGCTGGGCGTTGCGCGCGGGCGGACGGGCGGCGACGGGCAACCGGCCCTATTTTCGCGACATGCCGTTCGGGGTAGCGTTCGGTTATGCGCTGGGCGGGTTCACGCTGGTCGTCGCGGTCTGGATGTATGCCCTGTCACGCAGCGCCGACCCTGCCGTGGCAAACGAGTTCTTTTTCTTCGGCGTCCTTGTCAATTTTGTCATCCTTGCCGCCATCGCCGCATGGGTGTTTCGCCTTCTGGGCCGGGCCGTGGGCACGCATGGCAGTCGCAAGCTGTTCCGGGCGATGCCGTTGACCGCATCTTTCGGCGTTTTGACGATCATCATCTATGCGATCCTCGCCATTTTTGCCGGGGT
>JBBQHC010000219.1:0-2891 GCA_038323615.1 Rhodobacterales bacterium
CATCATGATCCCGCCGCCGAATGTCACCGGATCGCTGCACGTCGGCCATGCGTTCAACAACACGTTGCAGGACATCCTGACGCGCTGGAAACGGATGCAGGGGTATGACGTGTTGTGGCAACCCGGCACCGATCATGCGGGAATCGCGACGCAACTGGTGGTGGAGCGCCGGCTGGCTGAAAAAGGCAACGAGAGCCGTGCCGAGATGGGCCGCGAAAAGTTCCTCGAAAAGGTCTGGGAGTGGAAGGCCGAATCCGGCGGCACCATCCGCAACCAGTTGAAACGCCTTGGCGCGTCCTGCGACTGGGACCGCGAAGCCTTTACCATGGACCCGAATTTCCACGACGCGGTGATCAAGGTCTTTGTCGACATGTACGACAAGGGGCTGATCTATCGCGGCAAGCGGCTGGTCAACTGGGATCCGCATTTCGAAACCGCGATTTCCGACCTCGAGGTTGAAAATGTGGAAGTCGCCGGGCACATGTGGCACTTCAAATACCCGCTGGCGGGCGGCGCGACCTATACCTATGTCGAGAAAGACCAAGACGGCAAGGTAACGCTCTCCGAGGAACGCGACTACATCGCGATCGCCACGACCCGCCCGGAAACCATGCTGGGCGACGGCGCGGTGGCGGTTCATCCATCGGATGAACGCTATGCTGCAATCGTTGGAAAACTATGTGAAATCCCGATTGGACCAAAGGAACACCGCCGCCTGATTCCGATCATCACCGACGAATATCCGGAT
Source organism: Rhodobacterales bacterium (assembly GCA_038323615.1). Taxonomy (GTDB): domain Bacteria; phylum Pseudomonadota; class Alphaproteobacteria; order Rhodobacterales; family Rhodobacteraceae; genus JBBKXP01. The sequence continues at coordinate 749 of JBBQHC010000219.1, forward strand.
CCAACGTTCGGGTCGGGCGCGGTCAAGATCACCGGGGCGCATGATTTCAACGACTACGCTGTGGCCAACCGCAACAACATCCCGATGTACGCGCTGATGGACACCAGGGGTGCGATGCGCACCGACGGGCGGCCCTATGCCGACGAGGCCGCGATTGCCCAACGGATCGCGCAAGAGACCGAAGATTTTGACGAGGCGAAAATCGCCGCGATGAACCTTGTCCCCGACGCCTATCGCGGGCTGGACCGGTTCGTCGCCCGCAAGGCCGTGGTGGCCGACATCACCGCCGAGGGGCTGGCGGTGATGAAGCTGGTCAAATCCATCGACACCGAAACCAATTCCGAACATCTGGAAATGGTGCCGTTTGTCGAGGACAAGCCGATTATGCAGCCGTTCGGCGACCGCTCGAAGGTCGTGATCGAACCGATGCTGACCGATCAGTGGTTTGTCGACACTGCCAAGATCGTCGGCCCGGCGCTGGACGCCGTGCGCAGCGGTGATGTGAAGATCATGCCCGAGAGCGGCGAAAAGGTGTTCTATCACTGGCTGGAGAATATCGAGCCCTGGTGCATCTCCCGCCAGTTGTGGTGGGGGCATCAGATACCGGTTTGGTATGGGCCGACGCCTAAGAATGGCTCATACGATTACCATGAATCGATAGCATTCTGCGGAGCATCTGAAGACCAAGCCGTCAAACTTGCCAAGCGATTCTACGGTGAAAGTGTCATTGTCGGAGTATGGTCTGAAGACGTAAAAGAGCCTCACGATCCTAACTCCGTAGTTGTTGAAATATACCGCGACCCCGACGTCCTCGACACATGGTTCTCCTCCGGCCTCTGGCCCATCGGCACGCTTGGTTGGCCCAAAAAAACCCCGGAACTGGCAAAATACTTCCCCACCGATGTCCTGATCACCGGGCAGGATATCCTGTTTTTCTGGGTCGCGCGGATGATGATGATGCAGCAGGCCGTGGTCGGCGAAAACCCGTTCCATACCGTCTATCTGCACCAGTTGGTACGTGACGAGAAGGGCGAGAAGATGTCGAAAACGCGCGGCAATGTCATTGACCCGCTTGATATCGTTGACGAATACGGTGCCGACGCGCTGCGGTTCACAATGGCGCAGATGGCGGCGCTGGGTGGTGTTCTCAAATTGTCCGAGGACCGCATCAAGGGCTATCGCAACTTTACGACGAAGCTTTGGAACGCCGCCCGGTTCGCCGAAATGAACGGCGCGACGCATAGCTACGGGACGATTCCGACCGCCACCGCGACGGTCAACAAATGGATCATCGGCGAGACGGCGAAGGTGCGCGCCGAGGTCGATACGGCCCTTGAAACCTACCGTTTCAACGACGCAGCCAACGCGCTTTATGCCTTCGTGTGGGGCAAGGTCTGCGACTGGTATGTCGAATTTTCCAAACCGCTGTTGCTGGATGGCACGGACACCGAAAAGCAGGAAACAAGGGCGTCCATGGCCTGGGTCATCGACCAGTGCCTGATCCTGTTGCACCCGATCATGCCCTTCATCACCGAAGAACTCTGGACCACCTTGGGCGATCACCCCAAACCGCTGATCCACGCCGATTGGCCGACCTATGGTGAAGAACTGGTCGACGCCGCCGCGATGGCCGAAATGACCTGGGCGATCTCGCTGATCGACGGCATCCGCTCGGCCCGCGCCCAGATGAACGTCCCCGCAGGTCTGAAAATCCCGGTGCTGATGCTGGACGCCGACGACAGCGCCAAAACCGCACTGGCCAACAACGAGGCGCTGATCATGCGCCTGGCCCGGCTGGTCAGCATCAGCCCGGCCGAAACGCCCCCCAAAGGGTCGGTGACGATCCCGACCGCAGGCGCGACCTTTGCCCTGCCGCTGGCCGATATCATCGACGTGGCAGCGGAAAAGGCACGGCTGGGCAAGGCGCTGGACAAACTCGGCAAGGAAATCGGCGGGCTGAACGGCCGCCTCAACAACCCCAAATTCGCCGCCTCTGCGCCAGAAGACGTGGTGGCCGAGGCTCGCGCAAATCTGGCCCTGCGCGAGGATGAAGCGGCGCAACTCAAGGCGGCTTTGGACCGGCTGGCCGAAATCGGATAGACAACACGGGCTTCTTTTGGCCGGAAATACTCCCGCCGGAGGC
>JBBQHC010000220.1:0-2849 GCA_038323615.1 Rhodobacterales bacterium
GTTTAGCTTGCTTAGCTGCCGTTCCTGATCCTCAATCCCGCCAGAGTAGCGCATGAAGGAAAAAACGAACATCGTTGCCGCAACGACGGTCACCAGGGTTGCGCTGGCCAGCGTGCCGCGCCAGATCCAGCGGCGGCGATCCTCGGCGCGGGGATCAAAGGTACCCAGACCTGCCTCTGGAAAGATGAGATCGGTCAGAAGATTGCGCAGGAAGAACGAGCGCTTCTCGCTGTGGGTTCGTGCCTTGGGCAGGGCGGCGGGCAGGCCGAGCGCGCGGCTCATCCCGGTGACCATCTGGTCAATCGGAGAACCTTCTTGTGTGGCCGAGGTCAGATAGAAGCCGCGCAGCCAGGGGCTGTCCTCGTAGCGGCTTTCGCCGAATACCGCGTCAATCAGTTGCTTGATCGGCCCGCTAAGTTGTTCAAGCTGGCTGGGAAAGCGGAACGCCGCGCCACGCTCGGTCAGTGGCATGTCCGATGCCAGTCGGGTCACCAGCCGCTGTTCCAAGTTTGACTGAAGTGCGCGCGCCTCGCGATCAACTGCAGTCCCATCGATGCGGGCGTCCGTGGCGAAAGTAACCCCCCAGACCTGTTCACGCTCGCGGGTGGACAGATCGCCGAAGAAAGGCTCGAAGCCGGGTATCAAATCGGCCTTGGTGATCATCAGGTAGACGGGCAGCTTCAGTTCAAGTTCATCCTGAAGTTCCAGCAGACGCTTGCGCAGCTCGCGCCCATGTTCGCGCAGCGATTCCACCGTTCCGGCAAGCTCCTGAACCGACAGGGCCAGGATCACGCCATTCAGGGCACGGCGGCCCCGATGCTTGTGCAAAAGCTCAAGAAAGCCCTTCCATTCGGCCGCATCCACGCCAGCGTCGCTTCGTTGCTGTACATAGCGCCCGGCGGTATCCACCAGCACGGCTTCATCGGTGAAGAACCAGTCGCAGTTGCGCGTCCCACCGACGCCCTTCAGATCGTCGGACAGGTCGATCGGGAAATGCAGCCCCGACTGGCGCAATGCCGTGGTCTTGCCGGTGCCGGGCGGGCCGATGATGACATACCACGGCATATCCCGCAGAAATTTCCGGCCTCCCAGTTTGGAGCGTTTCATCTGCTCCATAATCTCGGCGAACTTGGAATTGACCTCGGCGATATTCTCGGCGCCCGGTGCGCCGGGGTCTTGCGGTGCAGGGCCCGCGAGTTCCGTCACGAACACCCGGTTCGCGCGCGCGGCCTTGATCTGCCGGATCAACAGCCTGATCAGCCAGAGAATCCAGATTGCGCCGATCAGAATGATCCGCGACAGATCACCCTCAAGTGGCGCGGAATCTCCAAACCGGAGCAGGCCACCAAACAACCAGATCAGTACTGAAAGAACGATCAGCCCGATCAGCGTCCACAGCAACCGCGAGAACAGAAATCTGAAAACGCCTTTGAAAATACCCAACTCTCAGACCCTTTTCTGCACGATGATTTCAACTCGGCGGTTGCGGGCACGCCCCTCACGGGTGGCATCATCGGCGATTGGCTGAGTCGCGGCCTTGCCTTCCACGGTGATCAGTTCCGCTGGCACCCCGGCAGCTATCAGCAGGTCGGCAATCTTCTGGGCGCGGGCCTCGCTCAGGCCCTGATTTGACTGGAACGGATTGCTGCGCTGCACCGGCACGCTGTCGGTATGGCCGACGACGCGCAACTGTCCAATGACCTCCTGATTGTCGATGATGACCCGGGCGATGGACTGGACGAGGGCGTCATATTCGGTGTTCAGGTCGGCTTTGGCTGATCGAAAGACCTCTGGGTTGGTGCCTTGCATCACAACCACGGCCAGCGAGACATCCTCGCGCCCGGACAGCGCCGAAACGGTATCGGGCGGTGCGGCTTCGGCAAAGAGCGGCAGCAGTTCAATGATCAACGGTTCGGGGATAGGGTCCGGTTCCTTGACGGTTTCAATAATGGGCCGGTAGATCGACGCTCTCTCAGGTGGTGGCAGCACATTGGCCAGAGTAAACAGTTGTTCACCCTTGTTCGAAAGGCGGATTCCCAAGCCAACATAAATGGCTGCCATCAGGGCCAGAGCAATCATTCCAATGGCCCACAGCGGCACGACAAAACCGGGCGACTCATCCTGCGCCTTAACGCCTTGCCAATTTGGCGACAGGGCGCGGTCGTCCGCATCCCGATCGCTGAGCAGGCGCGCCAGTTGTGAACGCATTTGCGTGATGGCGGCCTCGCCGCTGCTGCCCGATAGCCGGTATTTGCCACGGAAGCCCAATGACAGACACAGGAAGGCAAGCTCGAGCAGATGAGGGTCACGTTCGGGGTAACGCATCAAATCCTCGGTCAGATCAAAGAACCGTTCGCCGGCATCGACATTGCCATAGAGTTCGGCGACCAGCGGCATGCGGGGCCAGTCGGAATGCCCGCCCCAGGGCGTGTTCAAGGCGATGTCATCCAGAAGTGCCGCGACAAACCAGGCGCCCTTGTCGGCCTGTGTTAGTGACACGCCCGCAGACACAGCCCCATCGCGGGCATAGGTCAGGTTATCAAGCAGCCGGGCCCGTAATACATCGGGGTTTTCTGGGGCGGCGGCGGCCTCCAGTTCCGGGGCAAGGCCCAGAAGCGGCGAGAACGCGTTGATCAGCGGGTTGGCATTGGTGCGGGCATCACGCAGGCGCGCGTCCGATGCCGTGACCTGAGCGTCGTGTGACGCGCCGTGCTGCGAGCCCGTCGGACGACTGTTCTTGGCCACCGGCCTGATCCGGGTGCGACCGGCATCATGTTGCAGTCCGAAGGGATCGTCCTTGGTCATGGCTGTCGGCTCACGGCATAACAGTCGATATCGGGCTCACGTTC
>JBBQHC010000221.1:0-2849 GCA_038323615.1 Rhodobacterales bacterium
GTTCTTCGTCCTGGGTAAGTGGGTGATGCAGCAAGTAGGGATTCAGATACTTGGCGATTTCCTGCGCCAGTTCCTGCGTGGGTGCCGTGACAATGCCCAGCACGCCCACCTCGGTCGCGGTGACGTGCCGGTTTTCAAGCGCCCCAAGGGTCGCGTCCTGCCCGATGATCCGCAGTTCGGCCCGGTAGTCGACCTCGCCTATCCGCGCCAGCACCTTGGCCGTATGTCGCGCCAAAATATCATCGCACCACGCCTGCACGTTGGCCACGTAATGCGCGTCGCGGATCGTCGCCATCATGATCGTCTGATAGCCGACGACGCGCGCCCCTTCGAGTTTCACCGTATAGGTCTGCGCAGGGTGCCAGACCGATCCTTCGACCCTGACCGAGCGGTCATCCAGCGCCTTGTATTTCGCTGCCGTCACATCCAGATGCCCGCCCGGTTCATAGAGGATGAACGGGTCGGAATTTTCATATAGCATATGGGCCGACACCGTATGCGGCGTTGCCTTGGCCCCATCGGCCAGCGGTGTCACGACGAATCCGGTCTCGTCGATATCGACCTGCAAGACGCCCGATTGCGGGTTCGTCGCACAAAGTGCGCCGCATTCGCCCACCTTGGCCCCGTGCCACGCCGCCCCGGCATGGCAGCCCCGCATCAGTGGCAGAGCGGCAATGATGGCGGTATCGGTGGTGCGCCCGGCAATCACGATGTCGGCCCCGGTTTGCAGCGCCGCCGCAATCTGTTCGGCCCCGGCAAGAGCGACGATGTGGGTGCAGCTATCAAGCAACGCGTCGTCGATGGCGGGGGCGTGGGGCAGGGGGGCGATCTGGCCCTGCACCAGCGCCGATTTCACCTTGGCGGCGGGCTGTTCGGATTTCAGGACGGCAATTTTCGCGCTCAACCCTTGTTCGGCAAGGATCTCCAGCGTGATCTCATACAGCCAGTCCACCACGTCATCCGCGCCACAGGTGCCCGCCGTGCCGATCACCAGCGGCACGCCCGCCCGTGCCCGCGCTGCAATCAGCCCGGCCCATTCCACCTTGGTCGAGGAACGCGCGTATTTCGACACGCCCCGGCCAAGGTACGAGGGGCCAGAATCCGTCGATCCGCCGTCGATGGCGATCAGGTCGGGCTTGTTCGCGATCCCACGGTCCAGCGCAGTCTGGTCATAGCCCAGCCCGAGCGCGCCTGAAGGGATGAGGATGCGGCAGCTAGTCAACGATGGCCTCCGGTTTGCGAATCACACGGCGCAGGAACATCGGGGCGACAAAGCCCAACACCGCGGCGATCAACAGGCCGATAGAAATACCCGAACCCAGGAGATAGGTCCAGTCGCCCCCCGACAGCACCATCGCGTCGCGTAACGATTTTTCCATCGCGTTGCCCAGCAGGATGCCCATGATCACAGGCACCGTGGGAATATCCATCTTGCGAAGGATATAGCCCAGCAGGCCAAAGGCGGTGACCAGAACAAGGTCGAAATAGCTGCCGGTCAGGGAATAGATGCCGACGAACGAAATCATCGTGACGCCGGGCATCAGGATTGCCGGCGGCACCTGCAAAATCTTGACGAAGACTTTCACCATCGGCACGTTCATTGCCAGCAGAACAAAGTTGGCGATCAGCAGCGATGCGATCAGGCCCCAGACCACATCGGGCCGGTCGGTGAACAGGGTTGGCCCCGGCGTGATATTCAGGGTCATCAGCACCGCCAGCAGGACCGCCGTGGTGCCTGACCCCGGCACGCCAAGGGTCAGCATCGGCACCAGTGCCCCCCCCGCAGCGGCGTTATTGCCCGCCTCGGGTGCGGCGACACCCTTGACCGCGCCAGTGCCAAACCCGCCTTTTTCCCCGGCAATGGATTTTTCCATCATATAGGTCATGAACGATCCGAGCGATGCACCTGCGCCCGGCAGCACACCCGCGATGAACCCCAACAGGGACGAGCGCAGCATCGTCCATTTGGTTTCCCAGATGTCGCGCCATGGCACTGTCACCTTGTCCAGCTTGACGCCCAATGCGCCGCCCTTGCCGTGGCTTTCGATGAAAAAGAACACCTCGGACACCGCGAACAACCCGACGATGGCGACCAAAAAATCGACGCCGTCCATCAGGTGCAGGTTGCCGCCGGTGAGGCGCGGCATCCCGCTGTTTGGGTCGAGCCCGATCATCGCGATCATCAGCCCGAAACAGGACGCCAGCGCCGCCTTGGCCTGATTGTTGGAACTGATCCCGCCAAGGGTCGAAAACGCCAGCAGATAGAGGGCGAAATATTCCGCTGGGCCGAATTGATAGGCGATCCGGGACAGCAACGGCGCCAGCAGCATCAGGCCGATGGTGGCCAGCAACGCGCCGACGAACGACGCGACCCCGGAGATGACCAAAGCATCCCCGGCCCGCCCTTGTTTCGCCATCGGATAGCCGTCGAGGGTCGTCATCAGCGCCGGTTCGTCGCCGGGAATGTTCAGCAGGATCGAGCTGATCCGCCCACCATACATCGCGCCGTAATAGATCGAGGTCAGCAGGACCAGGGACGCCGTCGCATCCAGCCCCAGCGTAAAGGTCAGCGGGATCATGATGGCGACCCCGTTCGACGGCCCAAGGCCGGGCAGGGCGCCGATGATCGTGCCAAGGAAACAACCGACAACGGCAAGGAACAGTGTCAGCGGCGACAGCGCGATGGAAAAGCCGAGTTGGAGATTGGCAAGAATATCCATGATCTATCCCATCAACGCTGTCGGCAGCGCCTTGAGGCCCAGTCCGAGGATCATCTTGAACAGAACATAAAGGCCGATCGACAGACCGACCCCGCTCAGTAGCGCAAATCGCGGGCGCGGCGAAATCTG
>JBBQHC010000222.1:0-2742 GCA_038323615.1 Rhodobacterales bacterium
AAATACCCAAGGAGAAACCCTGGCACCATGATTCGCCGTCGAGCGAAGCTCAGCGTCAATCGGCAGCCACTGGTCCGAGCGCGGTTCCAACTGGAGCTCTTGTGCATCCGGTCACGTCGCCGGCGGTGGTGGTGGCGGCAAGACCGTGAACAGCGTGGCCAGATCGGTGACATCGCCCGCGCGGATCCAACCGTCCTGCCCCTGGGCCCAGACCAGCGTGTCACGGGTCAGTGCCCCTTCGGCGACCATGCGCCCCAGATGGCCGCGCCCGAATGGTCCTTTGGTCGCGCCGTTTTCGGCAATGTGCCAGACTGTCTCGACAGGCGATGGCGGAGGCGGCGGCGCGGCCTGCGGCACCGGACCCCAGGGGCCGGATGCCTGTCCCATCTGGTTGGCCATCGCCATGCCCATGCCCATGCCAAGCCCGGCCCCCATGCCGCCGCCGCCCGACGGGTTTGCGGCGGCGGCGGTCATCGCCTCGGCTGCCGAATATTGGGCGAACCTGCCCAGATCACCCGCCACGCCCATCGACGTGCGCTTGTCCAGCGCCGCCTCGACCGCTGCGGGCAGGCTGATGTTTTCGATGTAAAGCTCTGGCGTTGACAGCCCGTAGTTGACCAGCACCGGATCGATGGCCTTGGCGATCAATTTGCCCAGATCGGCGGTGTTTGCGGCCATGTCCAACACCGGGATGCCGGACGAGGCGATGACGCGGCTGAATTCCTGCACGATGATGTTGCGGATCTGAAAACTGATCTCGTCCATCGTGAATTCGCCATCGGTGCCGACAATTTCGCGCATGAACACGCCCGGATCGGCGACCTTGACCGTATAGGTGCCAAAGGCGCAAATCCGGGTCGGGCCGAATTCCGGGTCGCGCAGCATGATAGGGTTCTTGGTGCCCCATTTCAGATCGGAAAACCGGGTGGTGTTGACGAAGTAGATCTCCGACTTGAAGGGGCTTTTGAAGCCGTGATCCCAGTGTTGCAGGGTCGTCAGGATCGGCATGTTGTTGGTTTCAAGCATGTAAAGGCCGGGGGTGAACACATCGGCCAACTGCCCCTCGTGGACAAACACCGCCGCCTGCCCCTCGCGCACCGTCAGCTTGGCGCCGTATTTGATTTCGTGGCCCTCACGCTCGAACCGCCAGACCATCGTGTCGCGGGTGTCGTCGGTCCAGGCGATGACGTCGATGAACTGGCCGGAAAGAAAATCGAGAATACCCATGTCATATGGTCCTTTCGTTCAGGTGTTACCTGCCAGATACTCGGCAGCGATCTGGCGCGCGATCGGGGCGGCTTCGGTGACGCTCATCCCGGTCCGCAGGCGCGGGTCATACAGCATCCGCAGCATCATTTCGTCCTGCGTCGTCAGCAGGCCGAATTCTTCGTCGTCGTTAAAGATCGACGGACGGGCGCGCGGGCTGTCGTTGGCCAGCCCCATGCCCTGCGCCAGTTCTTCGTGAATGCAGGTCAGGCGCAAAAGATCCGGGTGTTCGGCCCGCACGATTGCGATAGCGGTATCATAGGCCGCACCAGTGCCATTCGCAAAGGCGACGACCATGCACAGCTGATCGCGCGGCAAATCGACCATCGCCCGCAACGAGCTTTCGGCGATATTCGGTACGATCTGGCGGATCCGGGGGCCAAGCGCGCGGCGCTCGTCCTCGTTGACGAAAAATACATAGAAATTGGGGGCGACATCGGTCTGGGTGATCTGCACGCCGGTCAGTCGCGCCAGCCGGGCGGCGTATTCGCGTACATTGGCGCGGTCTGTGCGCTGGCGGTCGGCATCCGACGACGGGCCGGAAACGACCGACATCCGCACCGGTTTTTCCCACCGGCGCAATCGGCTGGGTGTGGCTTGCGACCGGATCGACGACCCGTCATCGACGTATTCGTCGAACATTGCGATGCGAATGAAATTGCGTGCCAGCATGGTATCGGTGAACGGCGTATCGGGGCCGCCGCCATCGCCGCGCATCAATCCCTGGGTCAGAAGATCATTCTGCAACCGTTGGTAGTAGGTGGCCAGCGCCGCACTTTCGGGCGAAGGGGGCAGGCCGACAAGGTCGGGCGCGGCGGCCTGCGCGGGTGGGGCAGGCGGCGGCGCGGCGGGGGCGACAGATGGATCGCCCGGAAAATCGGTGCAGGCCGCCAAACCCAGCAGCCCCGCCGCGATGATGAACTGCTCGCCGCGCATAACGCCGTTAAACGCCTGCCGCCGTGCCGATATTATCGCCAGTGCCGCTTTTGCGGGCTTTGGCGCTGGCAAGGGTTGATTTCAGCTCGGCCTCCATCTTTTTCAGATCTTCCTCGGCGGCGGCGCGTTTCTTTTTGCCTTCGTCGGCGATCTGAAGGCTTTCGTTGATCGTCGCGATGAGGTTCGCGTTTGCCTCTTTCACCGCGTTGATGTCGAACACGCCGCGTTCCATTTCGGTGCGGATCACCTTGTTGGCGTCGCGCAGGTTTTTCGCATTGGCGGTCAGCAGATCGTTGGTCAGATCGTTGGCCTCGCGCACCGCCGTCGCTGCCTCGGCCGACCGCTGAATGGTGACGGCCTGTGCCAGTTGGGTTTCCCACAGCGGCACCGTGTTGACGAGGGTCGAGTTGATTTTGGTGACCAGCGATTTGTCGTTTTCCTGCACCAGACGGATCGATGGCAGCGACTGCATCGTCACCTGGCGGGTCAGTTTCAGGTCGTGCACCCGGCGTTCCAGATCGTCGCGGGCGCTGCGGGTAT
>JBBQHC010000223.1:0-2724 GCA_038323615.1 Rhodobacterales bacterium
GACAGGTCGGCCAGTGCCGGCGTCCGCGCTGTCCCCTTGTGCGCCGGATCGGGAATCCGCGCCCCACCGAACAGAACGATAGTCGATTTGATCCCCGCCGCATCCATCGCCATCTGGGTCTTGAGCAACTCCAGTTGCAACCGCACCGGCCGCAATTCCTCGTCACAGAGGAAATCCGGGTCGGCAAAGGCAAGACGATAGGTCGGCGACCGGGTTTGTGGTGTGTCCGGGATATGCCGCGCCGTTTCGCGGTCCTGCCCGGAGTGGCGCATCGGGTGGCGGCGGTCGTCGTCTTTCATCTGCTCGTCCTTGATTGCGCTTTCGGCGTCATTGCGGCTATAGCCGCCTGAAACGCCAGCCGAAAGTCAACCCGGAGTGATCTGATGTCAAACGCCGCCCTTGAGTCCGCCGTCGAAGCTGCGTGGGACGCCCGCGACCAGATCAGCCCCGCCACCAAAGGCGAGGTGCGCGATGCCGTCGAGGCGACGTTGACCGCACTGGATGGCGGCACCCTGCGGGTCGCCGAAAAGCGCGGCAATGACTGGCACGTCAACCAATGGGCCAAAAAGGCGGTGCTGCTGTCGTTCCGCCTGAACGACATGGCAACGATCCCCGGCGGCAATGGCAACGCGACGTGGTGGGACAAGGTGCCGTCGAAATTCGATGGCTGGGATGAGGCGGAGTGGCGCAAGGCAGGTTTCCGCGCCGTCCCCGGCAGCATCGTCCGCCGGTCGGCATTCATCGGCAGGAATGTCGTGCTGATGCCGTCGTTCGTCAACGTCGGGGCCTATGTCGACGAAGGGTCGATGGTCGATGGCTGGGCCACGGTGGGCAGTTGTGCGCAGATCGGCAAGAACGTCCACCTGTCCGGCGGCGTCGGCATCGGCGGCGTGCTGGAACCGATGCAGGCCGGGCCGACGATCATCGAGGACAACTGTTTCATCGGCGCACGCTCTGAAGTCGTCGAGGGCTACATCGTGCGCGAGGGGTCAGTGCTGGGCATGGGCGTGTTCATCGGCCAGTCGACCAAGATCGTGGATCGCGCGACGGGCGAGGTCATGTATGGCGAGGTGCCGCCCTGGTCCGTCGTCGTCGCCGGGTCGATGCCATCGGCTGGCTCAGGGGGGGGCGGGGTGAATCTGTATTGTGCTGTCATCGTGAAACGGGTCGATGAACGGACCCGCTCCAAGACCGCAATTAACGATTTGTTGCGCGACTGACCGCCTTTGCGGAACCAAAACCCGCCCCGTCCGCTTGATCCTTGTCTGCACAAAATAGGAGGGGACACATCATGGGTATCGGCATCATCGGCGCAATCATCGTTGGCGGACTGGCAGGTTGGATCGCCAGCATGATCATGAAGGTCGACACGGGACTGCTGACAAACATTATTCTTGGCATTATCGGGGCGGTTCTGCTGAATCTTATCCTGAGCCTGTTCGGCATCTACGCTGCCGATGCCTGGATTCCGCAACTGATCGTCGGTCTTGTCGGGGCCTGCATTCTGATCTGGGGCTGGCGTCAGTTCCGGAGCTGAAACAGTCGACGCTCTCAGGCGTCGATCATCATGCCGATCACGATCAGTACCTGATAGTCCTGCTTGCTGCATCCCTGCACCGCAGGCATCGCCACTTCGGGGGTCAGGGGAAACACGTTCAGGTTGGTATCCTGCGGACGGCATGTTGCGCCGTCCGCAGGCGTATAGACGGCAGCGCGACAGCGCAGGTGCGTAACGTCATGGATGCTGGCCCCGTCGGCCAGCGACCACGTCTGTTGACCCGCCTCATCAGGTGGCGCGACAGTCAGCACCGCCGTTACCTCGCGCCCGCCTGTCACCACGTATTTGCCGGCGGGCAGGGGGAACGCCGGGGCCTCCATCATCAGTCCGTGTTCTTCCAGCCACCACGCGCCGGCGTCGAACAGCCACCCATCGGGTGCCACGCCGCCATCGGACATCAAGGCGTCGAACCGACGGATCGGCACGCCGCGCGGGCCGGGATCGACCGCCCAGAACCCCCAGGTCGCCGCATCGGTGCCCGACATGGCCGTCTTGTCGCCCAGGGCGGCGATGTATTGCGTCGGACCACGTTTGAATTCTTCGGCGCGGGCCGGGCCAACGGCGCCGACGAATGCGGCGGACAGGCCCAGGCTGAGGGCATGACGGCGGGTGGGCATGGCGGTTCCTTTCAGGAAGCTTTCCGCATTGACCATAGGGCAAACCTCCCGCCCGGCAATCCTTGCGCAAAGATGTGAAGCGGAACCCATTGACCGCTGACGCCGTTAGACCAAAGGCCAAGACAGGACGACAAAGATGCAACCGCCCCCGGTTCCCTTCGATCTGATGCGGATGTTCTTTGGCGACGCACCGCCACTATTCCTGTTGGAAATCCTGTTTCGCACCTGTGTCATCTACGTCTACTCGCTCGCCCTGCTGCGCTGGGTCGGCAGTCGCGGCATCGCGCAACTGTCGATCGTCGAATTTCTGCTGGTCATCGCGCTGGGATCGGCGGTGGGCGATTCGCTGTTTTACCCGGAGGTGCCGCTGGTCCACGCAATGCTGGTCATTACCGTCGTCATCGTGATCAACAAGGCGCTCGATATGGTCGAGGTTCGGTCTGATCGGGCCAAGATCGCGATTGACGGCAAACCGGCGCAGGTAGTCGACGGCGGGCGTTTGCTGCATGACACGCTTGGAGCGAGCAGCATGGGCAGCGCCGAACTGAT
>JBBQHC010000224.1:0-2689 GCA_038323615.1 Rhodobacterales bacterium
GGTCAAGGGAGTCGTCGGCTTCGCCATGCCGATGGTGATGATCTCGGGGCTGACCCTGATCCTGCCGCCCGAGGTGGCACTGGCGACGCTGATTCTGGCGACGCTGGTGGCCAATCTGGCGCAGGCGCTGCGACAGGGGCCGCGACCGGCGCTGGCTTCCGTCCTGGATTTCCGCCTCTTCATCGCCGCCTGCCTGGTTCTGCTGCTGGTCAGCGCCCAGCTGGTGCGCCTCCTGCCGCAGGCGGCGATGTTCCTGCTGATCGGCGGGCCGGTGGTGGCCTTTGCTCTGCTGCAACTCAGCGGCTGGAAGGGGCATCTGGCGCGGCGCTCGCCCCCGCTCGAAATCGTCATCGGCGGGTTTGCGGGGTTTGTCGGCGGGATCTCCGGCGTCTGGGGGCCGCCGCTGGTGGCCTATCTGACCGCCATCGGCACCCCCAAGGTGGATCACATGCGCGCCCAGGGAGTGATTTATGCGATTTTGTCGGTCGCCCTGTTCGGGGCACATCTGCAATCAGGAATCCTGCGCGCCGACACGGTACCACTGTCAGCACTGATGATCCTGCCCGCGATGCTCGGCATGGGGCTGGGCCTGCGGATCCAGGACCGGTTCGACCAGACAACGTTCCGGCGGGCCACGCTGTTCGTGCTGCTGATCGCCGGCCTCAACCTCGTGCGGCGTGGCGTGTTCTGAATCACCCAGCTTCTTTTGGCCGAAAATATTCCGCGGGGGAGGCGCGCCGCGCCGGGGGGCAGCGCCCCTACGACAGCAGGTTCTCGAATCCGCAGACCGTGGCAAGCTGCGGCACCATCTGCGGCGCCACCACTTCGAATTCGACATACAGGATCACGTTGCCCTGTTGCGCCGCTTCGATGGTCCAGGGCCCCTGCACCAGTTCATATTCGAAATCGAACTGGTACAGGATCAGCGACAGATCGGTGCCCGAGATCGCGGTGGGATAGGTCTGCCGGATGATGCCCGCGTCGCCCATCGGCGGGTGGGTCACTGTGACGGTGACGTCATACAGGTCGGCGCCACCCGCCGCCTGCGCCTTGACCCCGAAACCGATACCCAGGACGGCAGGCACCTGCCGCCCGTTCGAGATGAACTGTGGATCGCCCTCGACGATATTTGTTACGCCGGCGACAGTATCGGGGGCAGGGTTCGTGCCGATGACCAGCGGAGCGCAGATGATCCCCGCCTTCATCGCCTGGATTGCCGGGCTCATCTGATCGCCGGGGGCGGCTGTCACCTGCCCTGCAAGCAGGACCAAAACGGCGGTAGCGAGACGCAGCATACGGTCCTCCGGGAAACTTGTATGTTGCGTGAAGCCTACCCGATTGCAGCAGCTTTTACATCCTCGTCGATGAACGGGACGTATTTTTCAAAGTTGGCGGCAAACATGTCGACCAGCTTGCGGGCTTGCGCGTCATAGGCCGCCGGATCGCGCCATGTGTCGCGCGGGTTCAGCAAACCGGCTTCGACCCCGTCGACCGCTACCGGCACGTCAAAACCGAAATAGGGATCCTTGCGGAACGTCGCGTCGATCAGCGTGCCGTCCAGTGCGGCGGCCAGCAACGCCCGTGTCGCCCGGATCGGCATCCGGCTGCCGGTTCCATAGGCCCCGCCGGTCCAGCCGGTGTTCACCAGCCAGCAGGTCGCGCCGTGGCTCGCAATCTTGTGGCGCAGAAGGTTGCCGTAAACCTCGGGACGGCGCGGCATAAACGGGGCGCCGAAGCAGGTTGAAAACGTCGGCTGCGGTTCGGTCACGCCGCGTTCGGTACCCGCCACCTTGGCGGTGAACCCCGACAGGAAATGATACATCGCCTGCGCCGGGGTCAGCCGGGCGATCGGCGGCAGGACGCCAAAGACGTCGCAGGTCAGCATGATGATGTTCTTGGGGTGTCCCCCCAGCGCAGTGTCGGATGCGTTGGAAATATAGTGCAGCGGATAAGCACAGCGCGTGTTCGCCGTCAGGCTGTCGTCGTTGAAATCAAGCTCTTTTGTCACCGGGTCATAGACCATGTTTTCGATGACGGTGCCGGGCATCTGCGTGGTGGCGTAAATGTCGGGTTCGGCCTCGGCCGACAGGTTGATCGTCTTGGCATAGCACCCGCCTTCAAAGTTGAAGGTGCCGCGATCCGACCAGCCGTGTTCGTCGTCGCCGATCAGGATGCGCGTCGGGTCCGCCGACAGGGTCGTCTTGCCGGTGCCCGAAAGGCCGAAAAAGATCGCCGTGTCGACAGGGTTGCCGGGCGCATGATTGGCCGAACAGTGCATCGGCATGATCCCCTTTTCTGGCAACAGATAATTCAACAGCGTGAACACAGCTTTCTTGTTTTCGCCCGCGTATTCGGTCCCGCCGATCAGGATCAGTTTGCGGTCGAAATTCAGCGCGATCACGGTTTCAGACCGGCAGCCGTGGCGGGCCGGGTCGGCCTTGAATGCGGGGCAGTTGATGATGGTAAAATCAGGCGTGAAGGTGTCGAGTTCCGTAACAGCGGGGCGGCGCAGCAGGTGGCGGATGAACAAGCCGTGCCACGCCAGTTCCGTCACCATCCGCACGTCAAGGCGATGCGCCGGGTCGGCCCCGCCGAACAGGTCTTGAACGACATACTCGCGACCCTGCATGTGGGCCGTCATATCGGCATAAAGGCGGTCGAAGGCGTCCACGTCCATCGGCGGGTTGTT
>JBBQHC010000225.1:0-2526 GCA_038323615.1 Rhodobacterales bacterium
GTCAGGGGCTTCGACCACGAAGATTGGGATGTTTACAACACCAACGTCCGCCACCTCGACTATCCGGCGATCAGCGCCACGATCCGGTCCGGCGCGTTGCACAAGCTGTCGGATTTCGGCGCCGTACCAGGCAGCAAAGGCTGTTTCGATGCGCACAACACCAACTGGATGTGCCGCAAGATACGCCCCGGTGATGACCGGCAATTCTGGGGCTTCGGCCTATATCGCCCGCACCTGCCGTTTATCGTGCCACAGGCCTATTTCGACCTTTACCCCGAAACCGTCGCAGTGCCGTCCGGTCTGAAGGGTGTCAGCTTTGATCCCGACGATCGGGCCGAGGTTGAAGGCCTGCCACCCGAATCTGCCCGATTAGCCAATCGCCGGATCGGTCGGGTGCTGCACGACAACGGAGAATACAACGCCTTTCTGCGGGCCTATCTGGCGTCGGTCAGCTATGCCGATGCCATGCTGGGCCGGGTGCTGGAGCGGCTGGACGACACCGGGCAGACCGACAACACCCTCATTGTCCTCTGGTCCGATCATGGCTGGCAGTTCGGGGAAAAGCTGGCGTTCCGCAAGTTCACCCTGTGGGAACGCGCCCTGCGGGTGCCGCTGATCGTCGCCGGTCCGGGGGTGGCGGCGGGGCGCTGGTCGCGCCCGGTGTCGCTGCTCGATCTCTACCCGACCCTGATGGCGCAGACCGGGGCGACGGCCCCGCACGATCTGGATGGCACCGACCTGTCGGCGATCCTGCGGGGAGAGACGCCGACGATGCCTGACCGTTCAATGGCCGTCTGGGGCAGGTTCGAGGATGACGACGCCGGGCTCCTGGCTTTTACCCTGCGCACCCCCGACCACCGCTACACGATCTATTGGGATGGTGGTGAGGAACTTTATGACAGCCGCGCCGACCCGTTCGAGCATCGGAACCTGATGGTCGGAGCGGGCGGCAATATCCGGATTCTGGCCGCCCAGTATCGGGACCGGCTGAATCGCGAACTTGCCACCATCGCGCCGCGCGCCACGGGACGGGGTTAGCCCCGCGACCGCCGACCGGTCCGCGCCCGGCCTTCGCCGGCGGCGACGACGGGGCGGTTGAATCTGATCCATTCGCCGCCCGACGCGTCGTTGTCGGTCAGAAAGTTGGCAGCGCGGATCGCTTCCATTTCCTTGCCCGCACGCGGTTTGGTCGACCCGAGCCCGAACAGCACGCAAAAGGTTTCGTCGTCCATATCGGGCGGCAGGACGATCCCGCTCGCTGCGACCTCGGCCCTTTTTGCGGCGATGTCGGCCTGTTTCACCGGCAGGGCGATGGGGTTCATAATCGCGCTGGTCATGCCCGCCACCATCGCCATCGGCAGGAATGCGTTGTTGATGCCGTGCCGGTTGGGCAGGCCGAACGAAATGTTGGAAGCGCCGCAGGTCGTGTTGACACCCAGTTCCTCCCGCAGCCGGCGGACCAACGTGAACACCTGCAATCCCGCCGTGCCCATCGCGCCAATCGGCATCACCAGCGGATCGACCACGATATCATGCGCCGGAATGCCGAAATCGGCGGCCCGCTGAACGATCTTTTTGGCCACTGCAAAACGCACTTCGGGGTCTTCGGAAATCCCGGTGTCGTCATTGGAGATCGCCACCACGGGAACGTTGTATTTCTTGACCAGCGGCAGGACCAGTTCCATCCGCTCCTCTTCGCCCGTCACCGAATTCAGCAGCGGGCGACCTTCGCAGGCGGCCAGACCGGCCTCGAGCGCACCGGCAACCGACGAGTCGATGCACAGCGGCACGTCGACAATCGCCTGAATCCGCAGGATAAGTTCGCGCATCAGCGGCGGTTCGACAAAGTTGTTGTCGGCATAGCGCGGGTCGGTCGCCATCTTGTTGGTGAACACCGCGCCTGAATTGACGTCGAGCACGCCTGCGCCCGCGGCCACCTGGGCAATCGCGTCCGCCTCGACCGTCGAAAAATCCCCGGCCTCCATTTCGGTGGCGAGTTTCTTGCGCCCGGTGGGGTTGATCCGCTCTCCGATCACGCAAAAGGGTTGGTCGAACCCGATGATGGTGGTTCTGGTTTTGGATTCGACGATCGTGCGGGTCATGGATTTTCCTTAGGCGTTGGCGGCGGGCACGTCTGCGGCGCCGCCATGGTCTGTCACCCAGGTCGCATTCGCCTTGATCCCGCCCAGCGGGAAGAAGTGGACTTGTGTGATATTGAAATCGGGGGTTTTGGCGGCGTGGGCGGCAAGTGCGGCCACCACCTCGGTCGGCTCGTAGGGCAGCAGCAGCTTGGTCACATCCATCGCCCGCTTTTGCAGCACGCGCAAGGATGGGCCGACACCGCAGGCAATAGCGAACTTGATCATCGTCTGCAGCCTGGCGGGGCCGGCGATGCCGATGTGGATGGGCAGGGTAATGCCTGCATCGCGGAGGGCGTCGGCCCAGGCGATGATCGGTTTCGGTTCGAAACAGAACTGGGTGGCCAGCGCCATGTCCGCATCGGTCGTGTCTTTGAACTTCTGTTTC
>JBBQHC010000226.1:0-2440 GCA_038323615.1 Rhodobacterales bacterium
ATCGCGATCTGTCTGACCTCGGCGTTTCACACGACCGCCGCGGCGATCACCGGGATGCGGTCGAAAAAATGGGGCCGGATCGTCAACATCGCCTCGGCCCACGGGCTGCGGGCCCATCCCGACAAATCGGCTTACGTCGCGGCCAAGCACGGCATCGTCGGCCTGACCAAGACGGTGGCGATGGAAACCGCCGAAGAGCCGATCACCTGCAATGCCATCTGCCCCGGCTACGTGATGACGCCGCTGGTGGACAAGCAGGTCACCGATCTGATGGCCAAGCACAAGGTCGACCGCCGCACTGCTGAACGGGACATGATCCTTGATCGTCAGCCATCCAAGCAGTTCGCGACGATCGAACAGATCGCCGGAACAGCGGCGTTCCTGTGCAGCGATTTCGCCGACCAGATCACCGGCACCACGATCAGCGTCGACGGCGGCTGGACGGCAAGCTGAGATGGCCAAACGGCGCCTCAATCTGGCCCTGCAGGGCGGCGGGGCGCATGGCGCATTCACCTGGGGTGCGCTCGACCGGCTGCTGGAAGAGGACGATATCGACATTGCGGCGATTTCTGCGACGTCGGCCGGGGCGCTGAATGCAGTCGCGCTCAAGGCGGGGTTTCTGGCGGGCGGGGCGCAAGGTGCGCGCGACAACCTCGACTGGTTGTGGGAACAAGTCGGGGCGATCACCGCGCCCGGCATGGAACACTGGCTGACGCTGGCAGGGCACGGCACAAAGGCCTGGGCGACAGCGATGGAAGCTTCGCCCGTCTATGCCGCACTGGACATGACCCAGCGGATGCTGTCGCCCTATGTTTTCGGCAAACTGATCCGCAATCCGCTGGAACGGATCGTGGCACAATTCAACTATGACCTCGCCTGCGCCGCCGATGCCCCGGCGCTGTTCGTCTGCGCCACCAATGTGCGCAGCGGCAAGATCCGGGTGTTCGCCGGCAAGGATGTGACGACCGGCGCAATCCTCGCTTCGGCCTGTCTGCCCACGGTGTTCGAGGCGGTCGAGATTACCGACCCCGTCACCGGCACGACCGAGGCCTATTGGGATGGCGGATATACCGGCAACCCGGCGCTGTTTCCGCTGTTCCAGCCTGACCTGCCCGGCGACATCCTGATCGTGAACATCAATCCGCTGTATCGTGAGGATCTGCCGCGCACGACCCACGACATCCAGAACCGGATCAACGAGATCAGCTTCAATTCGTCCCTGCTGCGCGAAATGCGGGCGATTGAATTCGTCCAGCGCCTGATCGAACAGGGCGCTGTGCCCAAGGCCGCGATGAAGCAGGTGCTGGTCCACATGATTGCTGACGACGGGTTGATGAACGATCTGAACGTCGCGACCAAGATGATCCCGACGCCGGTCATCCTCGCCCGTCTCAAGGACGCGGGACGGACGGCGATGGCGACGTTTCTGGCGGATCACACTGAAGACCTGGGCCAGCGCAGCACCGTCGATCTGGTGGGGATGTTCGGCTAACGCGTTTTGCGTTTTATCTGAAACAAAGGTATCGCAAATCGCGTTCGACCGAAGGGAGAGGCAACGAATTGCGATTCCGGTCAAACGCAAAACGCTTTAAGTCAGCAACCTGATTGCCAGCGTCCACATGACGAGACCGATCAGCAAGTCGAGCACTCGCCAGGCCCGCGCCGACCGCATGACCGGGGCCAGCAGGCGGGCGCCGTAGCCCAGACCGAAGAAGAATACGAACGACGCCAGCACCGCGCCGCTGCCAAACGCGGATTTGGCCGCCAGGTCGTGATATCGCGTCGACACCGCGCCGACCAGACCAAGCGTGTCGAGATAGACGTGCGGGTTCAGCCAGGTGAAAGCGGCACCGGTCGCCAGTGTCGCCCAAAGGCCCGCAGAGGCGCCTTCAAGCGCCATCACATAGTCGCCCCGCCACGCCGCCAGCAGGCGTTGTGCGCCGTAAACCGCCAGAAACGCCGCACCGCCCAGCGCCATGATCCGGGGCAGGGCCGGAAAGCTGGCGACAGCGGCGCCGAACCCGATGACCCCAGCGGCGATCAGCAGCGCATCCGATAAAGCACAAAGCAGGCACAACCAGAATACATGTGCCCGCAGCAGACCTTGGCGCAGCACGAACGCGTTCTGCGCACCGATGGCAAGGATCAGGGAAAATCCTGTGACGAACCCGGTCAGGGCAGGGGCGATCAGCATCTATTCCGTCGATTGCACGTCGGCCAGTTTTGTCACCAGCGCCGCCCGGTCGGTCGGGTAGACGAGCCCGGCCGAAATAACCAGCTTCGCCGCATCCTCGACCGACATCTCAAGCTCGATGATCTCGGACCGGGGCGCAAACAGCAGAAAACCGGATGTCGGGTTCGGCGTCGTCGGGATGAAGATCGTCACCATCTCCTGATCAACGCCGATCCTGCGGGCGATCTCGCCCTTGGCACTGGTCGA
>JBBQHC010000227.1:0-2399 GCA_038323615.1 Rhodobacterales bacterium
GAATGGGCCTATCTGAACCGGCCTGACCGGCTCGCAGATCTGGCGGATCTGAATTACGACAGGCTTGGCCTTCTGCCGCTGCGGCCCGAAGCTTTTGGGCAGGTCGGGCAGATCATCTATCCGGCGTTGCCAATCCTGCCGATCACCGACCCGATTGAACTTTCCGCCGATATGATTGACGCAGATAAGGACCCATTGTGATGCGCACGCCGCTACGGCCCCTTGCCCGTATCCTCAAGGCTCGCGCAACGGGCGAAAATCCCGATGTGATCGAGGCTGAAAACCGCGCTCGTCGCCATGCCGCAGACCAGGACAAGGCGCGCAGCCGCGCCGAAGGGCGGCTGTTGCTGCTGGGGCTGATGTTTTTCTGCGCTTTCATCGTGATTGGGGGGCGGATGGGCTCGCTGGCATCCTCTGTCCCCGAAGAACCGCGCGCCGCCGCTGAAGGCAACCCGATTATCGGACAGCGCGCCGATATCGTGGATCGCAACGGGCGCTTGCTGGCGACCAATCTGGATACATATTCGCTTTATGCGCATCCGCATCAGATGGTGGATCCGGTCGATACGGCCGAGCAACTGGCCGCGATCTTTCCAGAGATGGATCTGGAGCGGCTGAAAACCGACTTTACCGGCCAGCGCAGGTTTCTTTGGCTGCGCCGCCAGTTGAGCCCCGAACAGATGCAGGCCGTGCATGATATCGGCAGTCCGGGTCTGCTGTTTGGCCCGCGCGAAATGCGGCTTTATCCCAATGGATCGCTTGCCGCACATATCCTTGGCGGGGCCAGCTATGGCCGTGAAGGCGTTTCCAGCGCCGAGGTGATCGGCGTTGCAGGTGTGGAACGGCAGTTTGATACTTTCCTGCGCGATCCCGCCAATGAAGGCGCTCCGCTGCAATTGTCGATTGATCTGACCATTCAGGCCGTGACCGAACAAGTGTTGGCCGGCGGCATGTCCTTGATGAACGCCAAGGGGGCCAGCGCTGTCTTGATGGATATCCATTCGGGTGAAATTATCACCATGGCTTCCTTGCCTGATTTTGATCCCAACAACCGGCCGCAGGTGGCGACCTCGGGCGATCAGTCCGACAGCCCGTTGTTCAACCGCGCAGTGCAGGGGGTCTATGAACTCGGGTCTGTTTTCAAGATATTCGCCGTCGCTCAGGCAATGGAACTCGGCCTGGTCAATGCCAATACGATGATCGACACGACCAACCCGCTGACCTGGGGCCGGTTCCGGATCCGCGATTTCCGCAATTACGGTGCGCAGAACAGCACTACAGATGTGATCGTGAAATCCTCAAACGTCGGCACCGCGCGGATTGCGATGCAGATCGGTGCGGATCGGCAGCGCAGCTTCATGGGACAGTTGGGGATGTTGGAAGCGACCCCGGTCGAAATGATCGAGGCCCCCACCGGCGCACCTTTGTTGCCGCGCAACTGGTCCGAGATTTCGACGATGACGATCTCCTACGGCCATGGTCTGTCATCCTCGCCCTTGCATCTGGCCGCTGCCTATTCGTCAATGGTGAATGGCGGCACAAAAGTTGAACCGACTTTATTATTGAACCCGACTCCAGAATTGGGGCCACGGATCATCAGCGAGGCGGTCAGTGAGTCCATCGTCAGTATGCTGCGCCAGACAGTGGTGCGTGGCACTGCCTCCATGGGCGAGGTCGAAGGCTATGAGGTCGGCGGCAAGACTGGCAGCGCCGACAAACCGCGCCCCGGTGGCGGCTATTATGACGACAAGGTGATCGCGACCTTCGCGACGGTGTTTCCGGCCTCTGACCCGCAATATGTGCTGGTGCTGTCGCTTGATGAAGGCGTCGAAACCTCGGGTGCCGAGCCACGCCGCACCGCAGGCTGGACCGCCGTCCCCGTCGCGGCAGAAGTGATCCGGCGTGTCGCCCCATTGCTGGGTCTGCGACCACACGTGGACATGGGCGATCCTGTCGGTATAACACTGACCTCGAATTAGAGGGTCATGCAATGAAGACATTGACGGCGCTGGGCTTGACCGCAGCACAGGGGCGCGATGTGCCCATTACGTCACTGGCTGTGGACAGCCGCGAAGTGACCCCGGGTTGCCTGTTCGCCGCCTTGCCCGGCGCAAAGGTGCATGGTGCGGAATTCATCCAATACGCCTTGCGTATGGGGGCCGCTGCGGTGCTGACTGACGCCGCTGGCGCGCGGATTGCCGCCGATGTGCTGGCCGCCAGCGATGCTGCGCTGATCGTGGCACAGGACCCGCGCCAGACCTTGGCGCAGACAGCATCACTTTGGTTCGGCGCGCATCCTGCGACTGTGGTCGCGGTGACAGGCACCAATGGCAAGACATCGGTATCCAGCTTTTGCCGCCAGATCTGGGAAGACCTCGGGCTGGCAGGGGTCAACCTTG
>JBBQHC010000228.1:0-2391 GCA_038323615.1 Rhodobacterales bacterium
GACCGCTTCCAGCCTCCGATGCAGAACCTGCAATCAAACGGCGGCAGTTGGGTCGAATACAGCGTAACCGAGGCGCAATTTACCGCGAAAGTCGGTCAAAAGATCGCCGTCGGTGCGCCGGGTCTTTGGGACTATGCGCGCCGAAAGGTTTCAGCTTGGTTCGCCGGACGCGCCTAGTCGTCGCCGGGATCGTTCCCCGCGATCGTGGGGCGATGCACGTCGTGTCCTTAGTCGCGGATCAGATCTGCCAGCGGATCGAACAGGCGTCCATCCTGGGGCACACCAAATTCGTAAGCTGCCATGTGAGACTCGTTCCCGGTTCATTGATGCGCAAATGCTGGCAGGATGATGCCGCGAAGTTCAGCGATTTTCTGCATACAACGGTATACCGCCTTCCCCTGCCGACCCGGATAGGCTACACGCGCTTCGAACAGTTCACCAAACGCAGGAGCGTGCCCATGTCAAAGATCAAGGTAGAAAACCCCGTCGTCGAACTCGACGGCGACGAGATGACCCGCATCATCTGGGATTTCATCAAGAAGAAGCTGATCCTCCCCTACCTCGACATTGACCTGAAGTATTACGACCTCGGGATCGAGGCGCGCGACGAGACCGACGACCAGATCACCGTGGACGCCGCCGAAGCGATCAAGAAATACGGCGTCGGCGTGAAATGCGCGACGATCACGCCGGACGAGGCGCGGGTCGAGGAATTCGGCCTCAAGCAGATGTGGCGCTCGCCCAATGGCACGATCCGCAACATCCTGGGCGGCGTGATCTTTCGCCAGCCGATCATCTGCAAGAACGTGCCGCGCCTTGTCCCGGGCTGGACCAAGCCCATCGTGGTCGGCCGCCATGCCTTCGGCGACCAGTACCGCGCGACCGATTTCAAATTCCCCACCGGCGGCAAGCTCACATTGAAGTTCGTCGGCAACGACGGCGAAGTGATCGAACGCGAAGTCTTCGATGCCCCCGACAGCGGAGTGGTGATGGCGATGTACAACCTAGACAAGTCGATCATTGATTTCGCGCGCGCCTCGATGAATTACGGCCTCAGCCTCGGCTGGCCGGTCTACCTGTCCACCAAGAACACGATCCTCAAGCAATATGACGGTCGTTTCCTCGAACTCTTCCAAAAGGTCTTCGACGAGGAGTTCGCGGACAAGTTCAAGAAGGCCGGCATCACCTACGAACACCGCCTGATCGACGACATGGTCGCCTGCGCGATGAAGTGGAACGGCGGCTATGTCTGGGCTTGCAAGAACTACGACGGTGACGTCCAGTCCGATACCGTGGCACAGGGTTTTGGTTCGCTTGGCCTCATGACCTCCGTGCTGATGACGCCCGATGGCCAGACGGTGGAGGCGGAAGCCGCCCACGGCACCGTCACGCGCCACTATCGCCAGCACCAGAAGGGCCAGGAGACCTCGACCAACTCCATCGCGTCGATCTATGCCTGGACCGGGGGCCTCAAGCACCGCGGCAAACTGGACGGCAACGCGGCGCTGACCAACTTTGCCGAGACGCTGGAAAAGGTCGTCGTCGATACCGTGGAATCGGGCGATATGACCAAGGACCTCGCGCTGTTGGTCGGTCCCGATCAGAAGTGGCTCACCACCATGGGTTTCCTCGAAAAGGTGGACGAAAACCTCAACAAGGCGCTCGCCGGCTGATCCGCGCCACCCAGACACCGCCTGAGAGGGGGTCCGTATCGCGGGCCCCCTTTTTCTTTGAAAGTCAGGAACCAACGGGACCACTCACAGGTTTGTGAACGTGATGTCTGTGACCCACCGCGCCCGTCAAGGGCGTACGGGACACCAAAATTAACTTACTGGAGAACAAAATGGGTGGAATAATTTATATCGTTGGCTTGATTGTCGTCGTGCTCGCGATCCTGTCCTTGCTCGGGCTGCGCTGAAATGGCCGAACGTAGCGAAGCCATGACCGCGGCCTCGGCCCCGCGCCATACACATGACGGGTCCTATGTCGACTGGCCCGCGATCCTTGCAGGCGCGGTTGCGGCCTCAGCCATCGGACTCCTGTTCGGTGCCTTCGGTGCAACTTTGGGCCTCAGCGCAATCTCACCGCAGGTCGGTGAAGGGGCGGGCGGATTCGCGCTCGTGGTCGTGGGCGCATGGATGCTTGTCACGCTGGTGTCATCGTATGGTACGGGTGGATACATCGCGGGCCGCATGCGTCGTCGTGTTGACGGCGCCAGTGCAGATGAAGTGATCGCTCGTGACAGTATTCACGGTATTGTCGTCTGGGCTCTTGGCGTGCTCGTTGGCAGCTGGATCGTGACAGGTGCCGTCGGGGCGGCGGCAAACGCTGTCGGAAACACGGCAGCCGCGGTCGGTCAGACTGCTGCCGCCGCTGGCACGGCCGCTGCTG
>JBBQHC010000229.1:0-2346 GCA_038323615.1 Rhodobacterales bacterium
TCGAGAAAGGAGGCCGGAATGTCCGAGAATGGTTTGCCGCCCGCAATCAATTCGCTATCATGTTCGACGAGCGCTTCAACGCGTGACCGTAACTGAAACCCGCATGGGCCGGACCAGTTACACAGAGTTCATGACACTCCCACCCGATCTGTCGCCCCTGCCCCAGAGCCAATTTCCTCAAGAAAGAAGTAACCCCCTGGCGAACGCCGTCCGGGTTCAGGTTTGGCCGTCCGGCCTGCTTTCAATCTTCCCGATCAGATTTTGACACTGAATGTCGCAGTGGCCCAGACCTCGATATTTTCAATTCCCCGCCTATTTCAAATGCGGCATGTAGTCGTGGACGACGCGACCCAGCCCCAGCGTCAAATCGGCAAGAATATGACTGGCCGACAGCACCTCCAGCACCGGCAGATCCGCCACCGGGGCAAGGGCGTGGTCATGCAGTTCCAGTCCGGCCGGGCCGGTCCATGCGCCCTTTACCGTCACATCCTCAAGGTAATATTCCACCAGTTCGCAAATCCGCGGCGTGCAATCGACGTGCGGGATGATCTTTAGCAGATAGCTGGGCGCCAACAGGCTTTGCCGCACCGCCTCGTGATCCATGACCCGCTGTTTATAGCCCATCGTGCCGCTGGCGACCTGGATCGACCCGACGTTGAGCGTGCCGACCAGCGTATCCTTTTCGACGTGCAGGCAAGGCTCGGCTAGTTTCTTGGGAAAACCCCAGATTTCGCGCCCGCCCGCAATCGGGCTGTCGTCATTGAGATACATCGCATGGACATAGCCGCCCTTGCGCCCTTCAAAACTGACCGGGATGACCTGACCGCTTTCAGTGTAATCGCCAAAACCCGTGCTGTCCGGCATCTGGATGAATTCGTATTTCACCACAGCCTCGGTCACTTCCAGCGGCTCTGGCACCACCGCGCGCAGGGCGTCCATATCGGTGCGGTAAGTGATGATCATGTATTCGCGGTCAACGAACCTATACGGCCCCGGCGGACAGGACGGATTGGTTAGCGGCATCGCAAAGGCTGTATCGCGGATCTGTTTGAGGTTCATGGTATGTCTCTATCAGGTTGGTTGTTTGACCCGCGATTTCGTCAGATCGAACACCCGGACATGGCCGATGTCGTTGTGGCGCGCTTTCCAGTCCGGGTGGGCCAGCGTGGTGACCACATCCTGCATCCCCGCCTGCCAGTGATCGCGCACCGAAGCGCGTGAAAACTCGTAATCCCTGGACTGCTTTTCGGCCCGGGTCTGCCGATAGATCAGGTGCGCGATGGTGATATCGGGATCGCGTTCATTCGACAGCAGTGCGCGCGCATCGGGATCATCGCGCAGCTCTGGCGGTAATTTATCGTACAGCCGTTTGTCCGCCTCACGCTTCGCTTGCTTGTAGCGCAGCAGGTCGGTGTTCAGCCGGGTCCGGCTAGAAAATCGGATGTCCTTGGTACGCGCCCTCGATGTTCCAGATCGAGGTCGGCATCTTGCCGCGGGCGCTGAACAAATCGACCTGAAAGATGCAAAGATCCACGTCATCGCGTTCGTCATAGACATATTGCAGCGGCGTATTCGAGACCAAACCACCGTCCCAATAGAATTGCCCGTCGATCTTGATGGCCGGAAACCCCGGCGGCAGGGCGCCACTGGCCATGATATGTGCGACCGTGATCGGCTGTTTCGCGCTTTCGAACCAGGTCATGTTGCCGGTCTCGAC
Source organism: Rhodobacterales bacterium (assembly GCA_038323615.1). Taxonomy (GTDB): domain Bacteria; phylum Pseudomonadota; class Alphaproteobacteria; order Rhodobacterales; family Rhodobacteraceae; genus JBBKXP01. Next base: position 1,718 of record JBBQHC010000229.1, read on the forward strand.
GTTGACTGCGCCGACGCACAGACGCACGGCCCCGGCATTAAGGTAATCGAAATCCACCAGTTCCAGCAGGGTCTCGCGCAGTGGTCCGGTGTCATAGAAACTACTGGCACCGGGACTGCCCGCAGGCATCAGCGTAGGCGGCGGCAAGCGCGGCGAAAAGAAACCCGGCGCGCCCTGCGACATGGTCGCTGCGGCGCTCATTTCGTTGTAGATCCCGCGCGGCACAATCGCCGCCAGAAAGGACAGCGCAGCCGTGTTCGACGACACCCGATCCCAGAAATTTCGCAGCCTTTCGACGGGCCGCTCTGGCGGATTTCCGGCGATCAGCGCCGCGTTGATTGCGCCGATCGACACGCCCGCCACCCTTTCGGTATGCCGCCCATCATCAAAAAGCGCCTCGAACGCCCCCGCCTGATAGGCCCCCAGCGCACCGCCACCCTGCAAAACCAGGACGTTCTGTTCGGATCTTGTCTCCATCTCACTTAACTCGGTTCTTCAAGATCATGTGACGATAGCACAGTGTCTTGTCTGACGTCATTTATTGGTGGCCGATGTGCCTGCGACGCAGGAGACGAACTTAACGTCAGACCGTCAGGATCCCAACAAACCGCGCCCCGACCCGTCGGCGC
>JBBQHC010000230.1:0-2328 GCA_038323615.1 Rhodobacterales bacterium
CTCGCCTCGATCTTTGGCAGTGTCCTGACGGCCATCGTCATTCTGGTGGCCGGGTTCATCATTTCGGGCTGGGTGAACCGGCGGATCCTCGGGCTGGCACAGCGACACCCACGGCTGGCCGATCCCCGATCGCACGCCGATCCGGACCCGTTCATTCAGGTGAATAACGCCAGCTCGGTCGATTTTCTGGTCCGGGTCTGGTGCGACCGGGGCGATTATTTCGCCTATCAGGCAGATATGAAACGCAAGGTCAAAGAGGCGCTGGACGCCGCCGGGGTGGATATTCCGTTCCCGACGACAACCATCGTGCAGGCAAAAGCCTAAAGCGTTTGCGTTTGATCGGAATCGCAATTCGCTGCCTCTCCCTTCGGTCGAACGCGATTTGCGATACCTCTGTTTCAGATAAAACGCAAAACGCGTTAGTCCGGGCGTCAGCCGATCATGGCAAGGAACTTGTCGCCCGTGGTGACGTCGCAGACCCCCGGTTGGTCGACGCTTGCGGCCGTCACAACGCCATCCTCGACCAGCACAGCATAGCGGTTGGATCGCCCGATCAGGCCCAGCGGCGGCGCGGTGAATTCCATCCCCAGCGCATGGGTGAACGACCCGTCGGCATCGCCCAGATGGGTGATCCCTGCGGCCGTCGCCCCGGTCGCCTCGCCCCATGCTTTCAGCACAAAGGGATCGTTGACCGACACGCATATGACCTCCTCCACGCCCTTGGCTTTCAGCCCGTCCATCGCGTCGATGAAACTCGGTATGTGTTTGGTCGAACAGGGGCCGGTAAAGGCGCCGGGCAGGCCGAATACCACCACCTTGCGCCCCGTCAGTTTCGCCGAAAAATCGACGACTTCGGGGCCGTCGGCCCCCATCATGCTCAGCTTTGCATCGGGAAGTTTGTCGCCAACTTTTATCGTCATGTCTTGATCCTTGATTGCGTTTCGGTTCGGGGTCGTGCCTGATATAACCGCCCGCAAGACAAGCGCCAGACAAAGGATTTTCGGATGACCCATTTCGTCGTGATCGGGGCCGGGCAGGCCGGGGCATCGCTGGTGGCGCGGCTGCGGGCCGACGGGTTCGCGGGGCAAATCACGCTGGTCGGGGCCGAACCGGTGCCGCCCTATCAGCGCCCGCCGCTGTCCAAAGCCTACCTTCTGGGCGAGATGACCCTGGAGCGGCTTTTCCTGCGCCCGCTTGAATTTTACGCCGACCACGACATCACCCTGCGGCTGGACACCCGCGCGGTGGCGGTGGACGCGGCGGCGCGCACCGTGACCCTGTCAACGGACGAGGTGCTGACCTACGACGCCTTGGCTCTGACAACCGGATCGGATCCGCGCACCCTGCCTGCCGCCATCGGCGGCACGCTTGACGGCGTCTATACTTTCCGCGATCTGCGCGACGCCGACACGATGGAGCCCGAGTTTCGCGCAGGCCGCCGGGTGCTGATCGTCGGCGGCGGCTATATCGGGCTCGAGGCGGCGGCCGTGGCCGCCAAGAAAGGGCTTGAGGTGACCATCGTCGAAATGGCCGACCGGATTCTGCAGCGGGTCGCGGCCCCCGTCACCAGCGACTATTTCCGCGCCCTGCACCAGACTCACGGCGTCATGATCCGTGAAGGCGTCGGGCTGGAACGGCTGGTCGGCAACGACCGCGTGACTGGGGCCGTGTTGACTGGCGGGGTCGAACTCGACATCGACTTTGCCATCGTCGGCGTCGGGATCATCCCCGCGACAGCACTGGCCGAAAGCGCAGGCCTGACCATCGCCAACGGCATCGCCACCGACACGCAGGCGCGCACGTCAGACCCGCATATCTGGGCGGCGGGCGATTGCGCCTCGTTCACCTGGCACGGCCAGCAGATCAGGGTCGAAAGCGTCGGCAACGCGATCGATCAGGCCGAGGTTGCGGCGCAGAACATGATGGGCAAGGCGGTCGATTACGTCCCCGCGCCGTGGTTCTGGTCAGATCAATACGACTGCAAACTGCAGATTGCCGGGCTGAACACGGGCTACACCAATGTCCATGTGCGGCAGTCGGACGGGGCGGTGTCGCACTGGTATTACCGGGGCGAGACGCTGATTGCGGTCGATGCGATGAACGACGCGCGCAACTACATGATCGGCAAGCGGTTGATCGAGGCGGGAAAATCGCCCGCGCCTGCGGTCGTGTGCGATCCGGCGACCGACCTGAAGGCGCTGTTGAAAGCGTGAGGATCATCGCCGGACAGCATCGCGGGCTGAAGCTGGCCGAGGTGGGCGCGGGCGACGCTGCCGCGCATCTGCGCCCGACATCGGACAGGGTGCGCGAAACGCTGTTCAACGTCCT
>JBBQHC010000231.1:0-2255 GCA_038323615.1 Rhodobacterales bacterium
AGAACCGCCGCGACGATCCCCAGTGCCGGCAGGCCGTCGGCGATTGACTGCAACGCATGGGTCGAGTGCATCATATGGTGATTATGCGCCTCGATTCGTTTTTCCAGCACTTCTTCCACCTGATGCGGATCGTCGTAATTCATTGACGCTGACCGGAGCGTGTCGCAGATCAGCGCCACCGCCTCGTCATCTTTGAGGATCTTGGGGTATTTGCCGAAAATCACGGATTCCTTTGGCTTCTCGATGTGTTCTTCCAGCGAGACCGGGTTGTTGCGGGCAATCCGGATCAATTCGAACAGCAGGCACAGCAGATCGCGGTAATCGCCGTGTTTCCATTTCGGCCCCTTGAACACCTTGCCGATATCCCTGGCTGTCTGTTTGATCCCCGACATGTCGTTGGACAGTACAAAGGCCCCCAGCGCCGCGCCGCCGATCATGATCATCTCGAACGGCAGCGCTTCAAGAACGACTTCGAGTTTGCCGCCGTGGATGGTGTAGCCGCCAAAGACCATCACGAAGATGATGACGATGCCGATGATACCGATCATACGTTGACTGCCTTTGTTGCGGGGCCACAACGGCCTGACGCGACCATGCCCTCCAAGGGATTAAGGTTTTGTCAGTTCCACCCGCTATTCGCGCGGTACCAACGCATTGCGCCCCGCCAGAATGACGCTGATCGCGTAGGCGTTCGCCGGGTCCAGTCCCGACATCAGCGCGGCGGCGGCGTCCGGGCGCATCCGGCCCAGAAACCCGGCGGCGAATTCCGGTGCCATTTCGGCGAACAGGGCGGCGGCGTCTTTCGGTTTCATGTTCTCGTAAACTGCCGTCAGCCGCCCGATATCGTCGTCCGATGCTGTTGCGGCTGTGGCCAGTGTCGCGCTCAGTGCGGTTTCGGCGGCAGTCAGGCTGGCAAGGCGTTCGGCGATCTGCGCCTCGGCCACGTGCAGCGCCTGCAGGCGATCCGTCAACTGCCCCTCGCGGGTTGTCAGCCGCGATTCGCGGTCCTGAAAGGCGTCGAGCATTGCGGTCACATCAGCGTCGGACTGGCAGGCCTGCGGCGGAGCGGCTATTTCGGAGGTAGCCGGATCGCCGGCATTCGCCCAGACCTGCCCGGCTTCACCCCCAAGTCGCAGAACACCGGACGCAGCCAGCAAGCCAGCCAGCAGATACAGCACTCCGCGCCCCGCCCGGCGCCTGTTTCTGACCTTTGGCGCGCTCATGTCCGCAGGCCGCTGGCGGGGCGTTCAAAGAACGGGCTGAACTGCGGCGCAATGGGGGGATCGGCGGGCAGGTCGTGCAGCGACGCGACCAGCAGCTCGAGCCGTTTCGCCGCCGCTTCGGCCCGTTCGCTGACCCCGGTCAGGGTAGCGACCGACGCGGTGGCCGACCCTTGGGCGCGCACCAGCGTCCGGGTCAGGTCGTCGACCTGCGCCGACAGCACCGCGACCGCGCCGCCGACGCCCTTTTCAAGATCGGTGAAGCGGCGCAGACGGCGTGACAGCACAAGGCAGTAGAACCCCGCCCCAAGCGCCCCGGCGGCCATGAAAATATTCGCAATCGTCTCCATTTGGTGCGACCCCTTCTAGTTCAGCACGAATTCCATGATCAGCAGATCCTGCACCCGCCCCTCGCCCGCGACGACCTGTACCCGGCGCAGCATCTGGGACCGCAGGCGCATCAGGGCCGTCGGATCCTCGAGATCGGCGGTTTCGACGGCCCGCAGATAGCCGTTCAGCACATCAACGACGCGGGGTTTGATCGCCTCGACCTCGGCTTGATGCGCCGGGACGACCTCGAGCTGTGCCGAAAACTTGAGGTAGCGATTGGGCCCGCCGTTCGGCAGCGAAATGACCAGCGGATCGAGGGCGACAAAGGCCAGTTCGGGCAAGGGTGCCAGTTCACCGGTATACTCCTCGTCCACCTCACCATGTGCGCCGCCAAGCAGGCCGGTCTTGACGGCCATGAATCCGCCGCCACCCCCCGCGATCAGCAGAACGAGCCCCAGAACCAGCGGCAGTTTCGACTTTTTCCGGGGTACCTTGGCGGGCGGATCGGCGACGGCGGTCATGCTGGTTGTCCTTTTGTTCTGCCACCCCTCCATAACCCGACAGACACTAACCGATTGTTAAGGGTGATCCGCCAGACAGGGGACAGAAACGGGCAGAACGCCCGTCGCGCCAGGAGGCGGATTTTGGACGGTGTAACCTCGGTCTGGACGGCACTCGATACGCGGCGCAAGGGCATCGTGGCGC
>JBBQHC010000232.1:0-2224 GCA_038323615.1 Rhodobacterales bacterium
GGACCCGCGCCACCGACCGCATAGACCTGTGTGCCTTTGGGCAGGATCGCACGGATCGCGCGCAGCCCGTCCGGGCCGATCTGCCCGGCGGGAAAGATTTTCAACCCATCCGCCCCGGCCTTGAGCGCGGCGAAACATTCGGTCGGCGTCATCACCCCCGGCCAGCTTTGCATGCCCGCCGTTTTGGTCGCGACGATGACCCGCGGGTCGCAATTAGGTGACACGATCAGCTTGCCGCCCACCTGCGCCACGCGGCCCACATCATCGGTGGACAGCACCGTGCCTGCACCGATCAGGGCCGTATCGCCAAAGGCATCAACCATCTGCTTGATGGAATTCAGCGGATCGGGCGAATTCAGCGGCACTTCGATCCTTGTGATCCCGGCGGCGATCAGTGCCTCGGTGACAGGTAGCGCCTCATCCGGCGTGATGCCGCGCAGAATAGCGATCAGGGGACGGTGCATGGTTTATCCTTTCAACTGACGGTAAGCAGCGGTGAGGCCCGCAAGGGTCGCATTTTCGGCATTGACCTGCGTGGCGGGGACACCTTGCTGCGCCAATGCTTTGACGTAAAGCTTTGCGAGCCCCCCCGCACCGATCACGGCGATCTGTTGGCCCAGCCAATAGGGCTTGGCCGAAGCAAGCTCTGCCCCGATCAGCAAACCCGACAACCGCGCGCGCGCCGCATGGCATGGCAGGTCATGCAACAAGCCTTCGGCGCGCAGCGAAAACAACCGGCCGGCCAGTTTTTCCGGCATTGAAAATGCATCAGACAGGCCGCTGTCAAACGCATCATCATCCCAGCCATCCGCCGCTATGGAATGGCGCAGGACGGTGTGGTCGGTCAGGGTCGCAAACAGCTCTCCTGTCATGAAGGTCTGGAAACTGACGATTTCGCCCGCGCTGATATGGACCCATTTCGTATGGGTGCCGGGCAGGCAGATCACCCCGTCCCAACCTTTGTTCTGTGCCAGAAACCCTGCGATCTGGGTTTCCTCGCCGCGCATCACATCTGCGGGCTGCATTTGTTTGATGCCAGGGATGATGTGAACATCCAGCCTTGGGTCTTGCGTGACGGGCCGCGCAAACCCGGTGGAATGCGGCGGGCAGGGGGTGGCGCTATAGGGCGCCTCGACCCAGCCTTGCCGCGCGCCGACCATGCCGCAGGCGATCACCGGGGTCGGGCCGTCCAGCCAGTCACCGACCAATGCCAGCAAGGCTGGTTCAAACCCTGCGCGGTCCAGCCCGCCCATGCCTTTGTTTGACCCGGCCTGCGCCAGCACCGTGCCAGTGCCGGACATTGCCCAGACGCGCATATTAGAGGTGCCCCAGTCAACGGCGATCCATGCGGGGTTAATTTGATTCATCCTGTCCCCACCACGCCTGCATCCACGACCATCGTCTGGCCCGTCATCATCGCCGAAGCCTGCGAGGCCAGAAACAGCACCGGCCCGACCATGTCGTCAGGTTTCATGAATTGCCGCAGGCATTGCTTTTCCAGAAACGCCGCCTTGCTTTCCGGCGTGGCCCACATGCTTTCCTGCTTTTCGGTAAAGACCCAGCCGGGGGCGATGGCATTGACCCTGATCCCCCGTTCGCCCCATTCCCGGGCCAGCGACCGGGTCATTCCCATGATCCCCGCATTGGCAGTGGGATAGGCGATCATCCCCGCCGCACCCATCATATAGCTGATCGAGGAAAAGTTGATGATGGCACCTTGTGGTCCCATCACTTCTGCCGCCTTCTGGCAGGCAAAGAAATAGGCTTTCAGGTTGACCGCCTGCAACTCATCCCATTGCTGCGGGGTAACATCACTGGCGTCATGGCGCACGTCATTGGCGGCATTGTTGACCAGCGCCTTCAGCGGGCCGTGCTGATCTGCCGCCGTGGCGATAGCGGCCTGCAAAGCCGCTGTATCAGTAATGTCGCAGCGAATGAACAAAGGCCGGTTGCCATGTTTCGCCGCCATCTCATCCACGAAAGCGGTCGCATCGGATCGCCCGACGAAAGCAACCTTGGCCCCCTGCGCCAGAAACCCATCGGTCAGCGCCGCACCAATCCCGTTGCCGCCGCCGGTGATGAACACCGACGCCCCGGCCAGATCGTGAAACGTGGCGATCATAGCTTCTCCCCCTCCAGTACCCACATCCGTTCCGGGAACGACCATGGCAATGTCACGCCGTGATGCATCAGATAGGCGCCGGTCACAATCAGCGGATCGGTC
>JBBQHC010000233.1:0-2087 GCA_038323615.1 Rhodobacterales bacterium
CTGTACGCCGCCGCCGGATCGACGGCGTCAGGCATCGCCCCGCGCAGGGCGGAAAAGAATATCTCGCCGACAATCGCCGGCCCGATCGGCCGCCGACCTGCTGGAACGATTGCAAGGCCCCCGACGCCGACCCGGTATCGCGGTCGGCTACATTGGCCAGCACGGTCGGGAACAGCGGCGAAACTGCGGTGCCATGGCCAAGGCCCGCGACGATCAGCGGCAGGATGAAGGCGCTTTGCGGCAGCGCCTCGCCAAAGGCCGATTGCATCGACGCCAGGGCGACGTTGACGATGGTGATGCCGATCAGGTTCATGACATCGGCGATCAGCAATGCGGCCATTGCAATCCAGCGGCCCGCCAATGGGGCCGTTTCAGCAAAGGCGGACATGGGGGAACCTTTGGTCAGTGCGGTAGCGGACCCGCAACAAAGGCAACCGAACGGTGCCGGACGGCAAAGTCCTGCGCGCGCAGCAAAAAGGGCGGCCCGGATCACCCGGACCGCCCTGCGTTACCGCTGATCGGCGTTAGCGGATCACGCGCACGATGGTGTTGGTCTGCGCGTCGACCACGACGGTCTGGCCGTTGACGTTGAGATAGCGCAGTTCCGGCTGATCCAGAATGTCGTAGGTCGTCACCGTATTCGGTACACCGGCACCAACCACCACTTCACCGTCGAGATAAACGGTTTCGACCGGATTCTCGCTTATGTAGGTCACCGTCTGCTCGGTCGGCTCCGTGGCGGCGACGCCGGCACTCGCCCCGAGGATACCGCCAGCGATGATGCCACCGATCGGGCCACCCACTGCGTAGGCCGCCAGCGCGCCCAGCGTCGCGCCGCCAATTGCAGCGGTGTTCGAGTCGGTCTCGGTCTGCGCGGTGTCTTCGTAGGTCACCGTATTGACGGTAACCGATGCCGGTCGGGTGGTCAGCGCGACCGCCTGATCTTCCACACCCACGGCCAGATAGTCAGACGACGACCAGCCGGTCGTGCCGTCATAAGTGACCTGGCACCAGGCGCTGGCGTCAAGGCAGCCATCGACGGCAACATTGTCGCCGCCGGGGATCACGCCGACCACGTCAAAGAACGGGCCGGGGCCTGAACGGATGTTGAGATCGGTCGCGGCGACGGCTTCTGCTGTCTGCGCAAAGGCGGGTGCGGCGGCGGCAAGAGCGATGGCCGAGGCCATACCAAGTGTTGCAAGTTTCATGTTGCTCGTCCTTTCAAGGATCGGTGCGCTTCGCTGCCAACATGGCAGCGGATCAAACGCGCTGATCGAACGGAGGAACAACAGGAAGAAACGTTCAGATGTTCCATGTTATCGGATAACAACGGCTGTTTTTGTCAGCGGACTCTGCTGTCGGGCGGAAATTCGCCCGCGATTATGAAAATCGGCTTCACCCCTCTGGGGGGCAGGAGATCAGTCACGGTGGCGCGGCGTCAAGACGCGAGCCTTGCCCTAGCTGGGATCGCGCCAGCGGTTGACAATGGGATAGCGACGATCAAGCCAGAACGCCCCCTTGGTCAGGCGGGTGCCGGGCGCCGACTGGAACCGCTTGTATTCGCTGATATAGATCAGGTGTTCGACTTTTTTCACGGTGTCACGGTCGTATCCCGCCGCGACGCAATCGGCGACCGAACGGTCGTGGTCCACCAGCATCTCGAGGATCCCGTCCAGCACCTCGTAGGGCGGCAGGCTGTCGTCGTCGCGCTGGTTTTCGCGCAACTCGGCACTCGGGGGCTTGTCGATGATCGACGGCGGAATGACGACGCCCGCCGGCCCCATCATCCAGGTGCGATGACTGGCGTTGCGCCAGCGGCAGGTCGCGAACACCCGCATCTTATAGAGATCCTTGATCGGGTTGTAACCGCCCGCCATGTCGCCATAGATCGTGGCATAGCCCACGGCGACCTCGGATTTGTTGCCGGTGGTCAACAGCATTTCGCCGAATTTGTTGGACTGTGCCATCAGCAGCAGACCGCGCAGGCGCGACTGGATGTTTTCCTCGGTCAGACCCGGCTTCAGCCCTTCGAACAACGGCGCAAGGGCTTCGCTGACAGCCGCCTGTGGCCCGGTGATGGACACGGT
>JBBQHC010000234.1:0-1992 GCA_038323615.1 Rhodobacterales bacterium
CGGCAAGGGTGAAGTCATAGCGGCTGAAGTCCAGCCCCCTGGGAATCACAAGATCGGTCGCGGCAACCGCCGGGGTCAGTTCCGGAACGATGGGGGCGCCCGCCGCACCGCCACGGGTGCGCACCATGACCCAGCGCACAAAGGTCAGCACCGCCGTCCCGTGCTGGTTGGTCCCGGTCGTACGCACCCAGACGACGCCGCTGGCCCCGTTCGAGTTCAGTTTCAGCCCGATCACCTCGCTGGTCGCACGCAGCGTGTCGCCCGCCCAGACCGGCGCCAGCCAGCGCCCCTCGCCGTAGCCAAGATTGGCGATGGCGTTCAGCGAAATATCGGGGACGGATTTGCCGAAAACGGTATGAAAGACGATCAGGTCGTCCAGTGGTGCCGATGGCAAACCGCAGGCGCGGGCGAATTCATCTGAGGATTGCAGGGCATGCCGGGCGGGGTAGAGCGCGTGGTACAGGGCGCGTTCGCCCACCGACAGGGTGCGGGGAACAGCGTGGTGGATGGTCAGGCCAACCGAATAATCCTCGAAAAACCGGCCGGGGTTGGTTTTCATCGCCCGGCCTCAGGCCTGCCCGAGTATCATGTCAGGGGCATATGTCCCTTCGACATCCTTGGTCACCGCCTGGCCGCAGCGCATGACACCGTTTGCGGCGTCAAAAGCATAGGTCGGGCTGCCATACAGCTCCCAGCCTTTCGACAAGGCATCGGATACCTTGTGGCAAAAGGACGGTGTGTCGTCGTCGGTCAACAGGCGATAGAGCTTCATGCGATCATCCGAACGGGTTGTAGCCAAGCCATGTGTGGATCGCACCGACGATACCGACGACGATCACAGTGGCGATAACGGCGGTGATTTCCTTGCGGATCGGTACCGCATGAGCGGGGGTCCAGTCAGGCTGGACCCGGTTCAGCACGACGATTTCCGCCGCCGCCCAGACCAGCAGCCCGCCGAACAGCAGGAAAGACGGGGCGTCGCCGTTGACCAGCAGATGCGCCACGGCCCAGACGCTGACGGCAGTCAGTTGCGGGTGGCGGATTTTGGTAGTGATCCATGTTTTTGCGCCAGAGGCAGCGAAAAGGTAAAAGGCAAATACTATCAGCAGGTTGTTGATGCCCGTCATCGCCGGGTTGCGATCCCAGTAAACCGTGCCCCCGGACCCGCGATAGCCGATCACCATCAGCACGATGGCGACAATCGACGCAACGGCGACCAGCCCCTTGCCTGTGTTGCCCATTGCGGCGCGCTGGGTGGGCAGGGCGCGTTTGAAGAAATGGGCGGCGGACCACAGGATCAGGCCCAGAAGGATCAGAAACATCGTGACTCCATTTCGACGATTGCCGCCGCTTTTGCCAAGGTCGCCTTTGTGTTGCGGATATGCAAGCCTTCGCCGCTGCATCGCTGACGCAACGCCCGGTCCGTTAACCATATTTTCGCGCCTGTTGCCGCACTGTTCCCCTGCAAGCCCGCAAAGTTGCGGGGTCAGGCTTGCCAAGCGCCCCCCGCCCAGCCAAGGTGATGATATGACCAGTCCGATGATTGCACTTTCCTTCGGAGTCGGCGCGCTGCTTATCGCGGCCGACCATGCCCATGCCCAGACCGCCAACTGCGCGCCGCACGATGTCATCGTCGAACGGCTTGCCGATCGTTTCGGCGAGAGCCGCCAGTCGATCGGTTTGTCCAGCAACAACGCCGTGGTCGAGGTATTTGCCGCGCTGAGCACCGGCACCTGGACGATTGCGGTGACGCAGCCGGGCGGGCCAACCTGTCTGGTCGCCTCTGGCGAGGCGTTCCAGACCCTGGCCGAGACGTTGCCGAACTCCGACACCCCGGCCTGACGCGCTCTATAGCGCAACGAGGCCCTGCCAGATCAGCCGTACCAAGATCCCGAGCAGGGCCCAGAACACGATCCGGAAAAACAGCACCTCCGGCAGGACTTTTACCAGCCGCACGCCTGCAAAGACGGCGATCGCCGCAGGCACCGTCAG
>JBBQHC010000235.1:0-1989 GCA_038323615.1 Rhodobacterales bacterium
TGAAGACCAGTCGTCCCTGTCGTTCGACTTCGCCGGACCGACAAACGGCGGCTCCGGCGTCCAATCGGGCGAATTGGCCGGTGCCATCGGCACCGCTGTCGGCGTGTTCTCTTCGCTGGGCGGCACCGGCACCGGGAGTACCTGTCTGAGCCAGGACCGCAATGGGGACGATGTATGCTCCACGCTGGCGCTCCAACATGACCCTGCCGTCAATGGCCAGGGCAACGTCATTCCGGCGGATGGCCGTTGGGCGCTGAACTCGAATGACACGCTCGGGATCTTGTGGAATGCCACCCTGGGGGGTCAGGGCTTCACCCAACTCGTTTTCGCGCTCCGCGATGCCGCCGATTCGGGCGACCGCGTTCTAACGATCCGGACCGGAACGGATCGGTCTGTTTTCCGAAGGTTCTCCAACAACAGCCGGCAGATCGTCGTGATCGATTTCGACATGGCCGTCCACGATGCGAGCGTAGAGATGCGGACGTCCATCAACGACGGTTTCACCATCGACGGAGCCGCGATCAGCCCGGTGCCGCTGCCTGCGTCCGTCCTGCTGCTGCTCGGCGGCTTCGGTGCACTTGCGGGCGTCGCACGCCGCAAGAAGCAAAAGCAGACCGCCTGATCCCACCAAAGCGATCAACGAAGCGCCCCTGCATGTTGCGGGGGCGTCTTTTTTGTCGCGTCGTGTAGGTGTTGTTTTGCTGAAGGATTCCCCCCTCGCTCTGGCTGTGGTAAATCCCTTGCAATGAAATCGTTCAGGTCCCTGCGACAGGCACTCAGATGAAGCTGCTTCAGACCGGCCCAGGCCGATATCCGGCGCAACAACACGATTACAGCCCGACGGTCAATCAGCACACGCTCGCATTCTTCGTCGGGGTGGTCGCGCTTGGGTTGCCAACGGTGCTCCTGCTGGCATCGACACTTCCGCTTGGCGACTTGCGGACCTGTTTTCGGGATTCGATTTCCAATTATTACTATGCGCAGTTCTGGGGCGGCCCGTTCATCGGCGCGCTGGTTTTCATCGGAACCTACATGATCGCCTATCGCGGCCAGCATCGGGCCGAGGGCAATCTGGCCTCGATCGCCGGGGTCTTCGCCATCGCTGTCGCATTGTTCCCGGTATCCGGCCACGGCTGCGATGCGCCGTCGTTCAGGGCGCGGGCGTTGACCAATTTCGGGCCGGACGGCGAAGGCGGGCCGCTTGACCTGCTGAAACATCCGACGGTGGACGACCTGCCCGACATCTCGGCATATTTCCAGCTAACGTCCTATTCGGAAATCATTCACTACACCAGTGCGGCGCTGCTGTTTGCCATTCTCGCCTGGTTCGCCTTCTTCGTCTTCACCGCGGTTCAGGACCATCAGTGCCTGCCGGACGGCCGCCTCACGCCCAACAAGGCCCGGCGCAACCACATCTACCGCGCATGCGGGGCCGTGATGGTCGGTGCCATCCTGATCATGGCGGTCAACATTGCCGTTTTCGCGACGACAGGCAGCAGCCTCCCCCGCTGGTCCGCCAACAACCTCACCTTCTGGTGCGAGGCTGTCGCGCTCTGGGCGTTCGGCCTGTCCTGGGCGGTCAAGAGCCGGTTCTGGGGCACCGCGCTGCGAGACCGCGCGTGACCCCTTGTGTCGCCATGTCCATCGGCTAGACCGTTCGCATGCTGAGCTACCAACACATCTACCACGCTGGAAATCTCGGCGATGTGCACAAGCACGGTCTGCTGGCCTGGATGCTGGACTATCTGACGGCAAAGGACAAACCGCTCAGCTACATGGAAACCCACGCAGGCCGGGCGCTCTATGATCTGGCGAACGCGGCCGCGGTCAAGACCGGCGAGGCGGCGCAGGGCATATCCCGTGCGGCGCATTGGTTCAGCGCGGACCATCCCTACATGCGCGTCCTGCAAGCGATCCGCCGCCAGCACGGGCCCAACGCCTATCCCGGTTCGCCGTTGCTGTCCGCACGCCTCCTGCGCGATTGCGACA
>JBBQHC010000236.1:0-1960 GCA_038323615.1 Rhodobacterales bacterium
GATTGCCCCGACCGCGCCGCTGGTGGTTGTGGCGATGGAACCTGCGGTCCCTGAGGCAACTGCGATTCCGGGGCCCGATGTCGTGGCAGAGGCAGACCTGCCGACTGATACCGCGCTTCAGGATAACGGCACTGAGGCAGAGACCGACGGCCTGGGGGCGGACGATGCCACACCGGACGTGCCAGAACCCACCGCGACGGCTTCTGTGAGCGACGAGGGGGAGATCGAAAGCCAGTCGCAGGAGAGCGGCCTTGGTGAGACCGTGGTGGAAGATGCTGGTGCTGATCCCGTCGTGCAAGACATCGGGGAACCGGTGGTTGCGACGGGCGAGGCGGCGGTTGCGCCGCGTGTTGATCCCAGCGCCGAAACGGTTGCCGATACAGTTGCTGATGCAGCGCCGGAAACGACTGTCGATCTGGCCGAGCCACTGCCGGAGCCCCTTTCGTCGAACGAGGCCGCCATGGACGAACCGGCGGTGACAGACGACCTGCAGACCACTGTGGCGGGAAATGACGCCGCACCGGATACAACAGCGAACAGGCCGACTGTTGGTGGGGCTGAGGCAGAAACTGGCGCGGTGACTGTTGTGGCGCCGGACAATGAGGGCCCGGTTGCCGCCCCCACGGCACACGTCGACCCGGAGATTTTGCCGGACCCGACCGCAGAGATGGCCGAGGCTGCGGGGGCTACGGCACCGAACCCCGGGGCTGAGCGTCGTGATGAGGTCGCCGTCGCACAGACGCCGCCCGATGCCGATTCGCAGACGCCGGGACCGCTCGCGCAAGTTGAGCCGATCGCCGTTGCCGAGCCTGTCGCGCCTGTTGCCGGGTCGCAAGACGTGCTGGAGACGGCGCAGAGCGATGGTAAGCCGGACGCATTGGCGGAACCTTCTACCGATCCGTTGCCCGAGGTGCAGTATCCTGATGCGTCGGAGTTGTCGGGCATGCTTGCTGCGCCTGACATGACCGGGGCGGCACTTGCGACCCCGCCTGCACCCGATGCGCCGGCGCGGGCGCCGGTTCTGGTCGCCGATGCTGGCGGGGTGCGGGTGCTGCAACCGGCGATCGGGCCGGGGGCGACGGCGGATGTTTTGGAGACGGTGGCGCTCGATTCCATCGCTTACGACGATCTGGGGGATGTCACGCTGTCCGGTCGCGCCGTGGGTGGCGGGTTCGTGCGGGTCTATGTCGACAATCGCCCGGTGACCGAGGCGGTTGTCGGCGAAGATGGCATCTGGGAAAGCGGTCTGCCTGACGTGCCGACCGGTGTCTATACGATGCGGGTCGATCAGGTTGATTCGTCAGGAACAGTGGTTTCGCGGATCGAAACGCCGTTTTTACGCGAGGAACGCGAGTCGATTGCCGCCGCCATGGCCGAGGACACAGCACAGGAAGGCTTTAACCTTGCCGTGCGTACGGTGCAGCCGGGCAATACACTCTGGGCGATTGCGCGGGACAGATATGGGGATGGTATCCTGTATGTCGCCGTGTTCGAGGCGAACCGCGACCGGATCCGTGACCCTGATCTGATCTATCCGGGCCAGATATTTATCCTGCCCGAGCTTGCGGCCGAGTGAGGCCGCTTGCCTCTGGTCATTGGCGCGGCAGATGAATAGGGTCTGGCTCCTGATCTGATGGAGCCTCCCATGCGGTCCCTGCCCAAAACCGACAAGAACCTTTCGGACGAACGTATCAGCGGTTGGCGGACCATCCGCAGGGTCATGCCCTATCTGTGGCCGGCGGGTGACAGCGGCGTCAAGTGGCGGGTCGTTGTGGCGCTGGCGCTGCTGTTTGTTGCCAAGCTGATCGCGGTGGGAACGCCGCTCTTGTATAAATGGGCGGTGGATGCGCTGGGCGGTGATGCCTCGGCACCGGCATTTTTTCTGGCAATGGGGGCCATCGGCCTGACCGTCGCTTATGGCGTGGCCCGGCTTGCCAATGTTGGGTTTCAACAACTGCGC
>JBBQHC010000237.1:0-1943 GCA_038323615.1 Rhodobacterales bacterium
GGCGGTCAACGGCGGCGCAAGCCCCAGGGTCGCCGGGTCGTCTGACAGGATGCAAAGGGCGGGCCGCAGGGTCCGCCTTTTCCCGTTCAGAACAGAAAGTCGGACGCGTCCAGCTGGTTTGCGCTGATCCCGGCCAACTGGAACGAACCGGGGCCGTAATTGATGACGATGCCATCGGGATCCGCGACAAGCACCAGATCGGACAGGCCGCGCAACCCGCCGCCGCGCAGATCGATCCGGTCGATCTCGTCTTCGAAATCCATTACCTTTTCGCGCCAGACACCCTTGTCCAACAGCACAAAGGTGTCGGCCCCGGCGCCGCCCCAGAACTGATCCAAACCCTGACCGCCGACCAGCCGGTCGTTTCCGGATCCGCCAAACAGCCGGTCGTAGCCAGAACCCCCAATAAGCAGGTCGTTGCCGTCCATTCCATAAAGGACATCGGCGCCGCGGGCCCCGTTCAGCCGGTTGTTGCCGGCATTACCGAGAATGCCGTTGTTCAGAAAATTTCCGATCCCGCTCAGATCTGCGTCGCCGGTCAGGGTCAGGTTTTCAATCTCGGTTCCCGCGACCCGCAGCGAATCGCTGACCGAGGCGCGGGTGGTATCAGTGCCCTCATCTCGCAATTCGATGATCCGGTCGGCGACATGATTGACGATATAGACATCGTTACCCGCCCCGCCCGCCATCCGGTCTGCCCCGGCCGTGCCATGAAATGTATCATCGGGGCTGATCGCTGCGTCGATCAGGGCATTGGCCAGTTGGGCGGCAAAACTGTCGGTGTAGTGCAGATCATCCTTGAACACGCCTGTCATCCTGCTCGTTGCCGCCGCTTGCAACAGGGTGTCGGGATCGACCAGCCGCAGATGATCCAGACCGTTTGCAATTGCGGTCTGGGCATCAAGCACGGTCGTCCAGTCGATCCGGTTGACTGCCATGGGGGCCTGTGCGGACAGGGCGGAAATGACGAAATTGGCGGTGTCGATCCCGGTCTGGCGACTGCCGGTCGCGTCTTCGACGCTGCTGCGAAAGCCGGCAATGAATTCGGTCAGCCGGGTTTGATAAAGTTCGGCGCGCGCCCCGGCCGTCGTATCGGCCTCGCCCTGCAACCAGATGATCCCGGCGACTTCGCCGGTCGGATTGGCATCCAGCATCCGCACCGTCTGGGTGATCAGATCGGCGCGAAGTTCGTTGGGATTGAACCAGTCCTGCAGGGCCCGGGCATAGGTCAGCGGCGCACCGCCGGCGCTGACTGACACAAGGCGGTAATTGCCGAGTCCATAAAGCTGGTCAAGATTTGCCCGCATCTCGTTTTCGATGGCGACGGCATTGCTTTGCCCGGCGAGAATAAAAATCGGAATTCCCAATTGTTCGCTCCTGCTGACTCTCGTCGCAGAAGCTGCCCGATCAGGTTTAAAGCAGGCTTAATTCCTCACGGTCCGATCGTGACGATTTAACGCAAACTCGACGCGATTTCCGGTGCAGCCGCTCTGATCTGGTGCCAGACGTCAGCCCCGTAGGCCGCGTTGGCGTGGATCACATCGGTGTCGGGCTGGACAAAGCGTGTGTCCAGCCGCACCGCGCCGGAGGTGAAAGCACGACGTGTCAGGCCTTGCGCCGTCAGGCTGTGCGCCGGTTGTTCCAGCACGATCAGGTGGGTCATGTCGGCAAACGCCGCTTTGTGGGCCTGATTCAGCACCACATGGCACGCCAGCGCATCGCCCGACGCCGCTGCCCGTTTCAGGAACGGGTGCTTGCCGGGGGTGTCAAAGATCGCTTCGGAAGGGGCGGGTTCACGCACCAGCAGGATCGGTGTGGCCAGCCCGGCCCGGATCGCCGTGACATAGCGATGCGCCAGCCCGGCGCGAATCCGTGCAGCCAGCCCCGCGCAAAGCGCCGGTTCGGACAGCAGTGGCGGGCGTTCCGGCCTGATCTGGCCAAGT
>JBBQHC010000238.1:0-1871 GCA_038323615.1 Rhodobacterales bacterium
CCGACCAAGTATCGGGAATACATGGCTGCGCTTGGCGCGGCCGACCAGATAGGCAGCATCGAGGCCAGCTACATGGCGAATGCCGACCGGGCGATGATCGGTGGGGCCACGGCGGAATATGCCGACGAGGCCGGACAGGACATGGGGCTGGCGATGGCGCGCCTTGAGGAAGCCATGTCCCGTCTTGGGGATACCACCAATGCAGCAGAGGCGATGGCCCTGAACAGCTATGTGCGCGCCGAATTTGTGCGCCTTCTGGTCATCAGGACGCGCCTTGTCGCCACACGCTCCAAGCCGATGACGGCAGAGCAGATCGCGGCTGCCTCTGCCTTTGCGCAGGAACGCGCAGTCATGAATTTTGAAGGGGGATTGTAAGATGCGGATTGCATTCAAGGGATTGATCGTCGGCGCGGGTCTGTGCCTGTCTGTGGCACTACCCGCGCCGGTCACGGCGCAGGGTGTGCCGACCGTCGATACCCAGTCCATCGCGCAGCAGATCACGCAGATCAGGCGGATGCTGGAAGATTACGGCATCCAGACCGACATGCTGGACCAGCTTGTCGAGCAACTGGCCGAACTGCAATCGCAGACGAACGAGCTGCAACAGATCTATGCCGTCCTGACCGGCAATGCCGACATTCAGGGCCTTCTCATGGGGGGCGGGCTGGATACGGTTCTCGCTCCGAAAATGACCAGCATCCTGCAAGCCGCCAATGCGGCATCGTCCGGCGACTGGTCGGGCCTGTCCTCGGATTACCGTGAGCAGATACAGGCGGCCGCGCAGACGACGATGATCGGGGCGGGCCTCGATCCGGCACGGGTCGAGGCCATGGGCCGGGATGGCAGCGTGGCGGAAAAACGCGCGGCCAACCAAGCCACGACCGGCGCGATGGTGGCGGCCTCGGCCGATACCGCGCAGCGGGAAAGTGCAGTCAGCCTCCAGCGCCTTGACCGCCTGGTCGGGGAAATCCCGCAACAGACCGGCATCAAGGAAGCCATCGACCTGAACACCCGGATGATGGGTGAGGCTGTCAGCGAGCTGATCAAGAACAACCAGCTTCTCGCCATCCAGAGCTACGGGATGGGCATGTCGGACGTGTCGCAGGCCAGTGCCTGGGCGCAGGAACAGCAGATGCTCGATTTCACCATGCCGGATTTGGAGTGAGGCCACCGATGTTCAATCGCAAAAACAATAAGGCGCAAGCCGCAGCCGTCGCTTCCCGGGGTGTCAGTGAGACAGAGGAAGAATTGATCTATGGCGCGCGGCGGCGCGGTGCCTTCTGGCAGAAGTTTGGGGTTGCCGGATGGGGCTTCGGTGCCATCGGCTGCATCATGGCGGCGGTGATCGCGGCCAGCCATGAGACGCCCGCCCCGGTCCTGGTGCCGTTCGATCCGTCCAGCGGCATGGCGCTGCCGATGGTGAACCTGCAAACAATCTCCGTCAGCAACCGTGATGCTATCGTGCAGTCGCTGGTCCACGCCTATGTGCGCGACCGGGAAACCTACAGCATGCTCGACAATGACCTTCGGGTCCGCTCGGTGCTGGCCCGGTCGTCGGGGGCGGCGCTGCAATCCATGCGCAGTCTCTGGTCGTCGGAAAACCCGGACTATCCGCAAAGCAAATACGGTGCGAATGCGCGTATGGATGTGGAAGTTCTGTCGGTCACGCAGATCACCAATGATCGGGCCCAAGTCCGGCTGCGCAAGCGGCTGCAGGATAATGATGGGGAAACCCAAGGGCTGTTCACGGCGACACTGGCCTTTCGCTACGACACCAGTGAGGCCCGTTAGCATGAGGATGTCTGGACCCACCCGTTCGGCTTCTCGGTCTACGAATTCGCAATCACCTCTGACATATCTGAGATCCAATG
>JBBQHC010000239.1:0-1845 GCA_038323615.1 Rhodobacterales bacterium
GGGTCGACATGCAACCGTTGCGGGACATAACCGATCCGCAGGCCGGGCGCCCGTATGACCTGCCCCGTCTCTGGCTTGATCGCGCCGATCAGCACTTGCAGCAGGGTCGATTTGCCTGACCCGTTCGGGCCGACGATGGTGACGATCTCGGCCGCATGCAACTTGATGGATACGTTCTGCAAAACCTTGTGCGCCCCATAGCGCACCCCGATTGCATTGGCTGACAGCAGGGTCATGGCGCGGCCTCGGGCTGGCAGGCGGGGCACAGCCCCTGTGCCTCGACCACGGTCTGCTCGATGCGGAAACCCGCGCTGGCGGCCGACTTGCGCAGGCCGACACCGGGGGCGTTATCGGCCTCGGCGACCGTCCCGCAGGTCCGGCAGATCATAAAGGCCGGGTCATGGGCCACACCGGGTAGGGCGCAGGCAACAAAGGCATTCAGCCGTTCGATCCGGTGCGCAAAGCCCTGATCGACAAGGAAATTCAGGGCGCGGTAGGCGACCGGGGGCTTGGCCCCAAAGCCATCGGTGGCGAGCCGCGCCAGCACGTCATAGGCCCCCATCGCAGCGTGGTTTTCCAGCAGGATTTCAAGGGTCCGGCGCCGCACCGGTGTTAGTTGCACGCCCCGCGCAGCGCAGGCCGCGTCGGCAATCCGCAGGGCCGTCGATACACAACTGGCGTGATCGTGCGGGGCAAAGTCGGCGTGATGGGGCATCGCGAGGCCTTGTAATAGTATAACATCACAGCTTAAGGTCACTGCACCCGAATCACAAGAGGCATCTCATGCGCGTTCTTTCCCTGATCCTGACCCTATCCGCCATGCCCCTTTGGGCGGCCCCGCCAAACGTGATGACCGACATCGCCCCGGTGCAAAGCCTGACCGACATGGTGCTGGGCGACCTTGGCAGTGCTGGCGTGCTGCTGCCGCCGGGCACGTCGCCGCACGACTTTGCCATGCGCCCCGCCGATGCGGCCGCGCTGGCCGCCGCCGATGTGGTGATCTGGACCGGGCCGGGGCTGTCGGCGTGGCTCGCGGACCCACTGGCGACGCTGGCCCCCGATGCCGCCGCGCTGGTCTTGCTGGACACGCCCGACTGGGCACCCTTGCCGGTGCGCGACGACCCGGCCTTTGCCGAGGACGACGACGACGACCATGACCACGATCACGACCCTGCTGCCGATCCGCACGCCTGGATGAACCCGGATATCGCGGCGATCTGGCTGGGCCATATCGCGACCACGTTGGCCCAGGCCGACCGCGAAAACGCCGCCGTCTACACGGCCAATGCAACGGCAAGCGCCACAATCCTGCGCGACCTTGGCACCGGGATCACCGCGCAACTGGCCCCGCTGGCTGACCGCCGTTTCATCCTGCCGCATGACGGCTATCAGTATTTCGAACGCCGCTTTGACCTGAAGGCCGCCGGGGCCGTCACCCTGTCGGATGCCACTGCGCCCGGCCCGGCGCATATCGCGGCCCTGCGCGATCTGGTCGCGACGGGCAACGTGGTCTGTATCCTGACCGACGCGGAAACCAGTCCTAAATGGGTCAATCTGCTGGCAGAAGGAACCGCCGCCACCAAGACAGCCAGTATCGACGGCCTTGGCGGCAGTTTCCCGGCGGGGGCGGGCAATTATCCCGCCATGCTGCGCCAGATGGCCAATGCCCTGACCGACTGCCTGTCCTAAAGCGTTTTGCGTTTGATCGGAATCAATTCGCTGCCTCTCCCTTCGGTCGAACGCGATTTGCGATACCTCTGTTTCAGATAAAACGCAAAACGCGTTAAGGTCGCTCGCGCCCCGCCGCCGTCGCAGCGCGGCTTGCGGGGGCAGGCCAAAGCTGGC
>JBBQHC010000240.1:0-1845 GCA_038323615.1 Rhodobacterales bacterium
GGCCATCACCGCACGGGGCGAAGAAATGGCCCCGGATTTCTTTGCAAGGGTCGTCGACGTCAACCTGCACGGGACCTTCAGGATGGCCGCAGCGTTTCATGACCATCTGGCGCGGGCGCACGGATGCGTTATCAACATTGCGTCGATGTATGCGCAGTTCGGCAGCCCCCGCAATCCCGCCTATGGCGCCAGCAAGGCCGCGGTCGCCCAACTGACCAAATCGCTGGCGGTTGCCTGGGCAGCGGAAAACATCCGGGTCAACGCCATTGCCCCGGGTTTTATCGTTACCGCCCAATCGGCCCGCAGTCGCACCGATCCGGTTCATGTGGCCAATGTCAGCGCCCGGACCCCGATGGGACGCTGGGGCTTGCCCGAGGATGTCGTCGGGCCGGCCTTGTTTTTGGCTTCGCCTGCCGCTGCCTTCATTACCGGCGCCTGCATACCGGTTGACGGAGGGTATTCTGTTGCGTGACGTTGATCCGGGGGGAGCCGTTGTGAGATGACTGATTTCAGCGCAATGGGCGCGGCCGTGATCGGCACCGGCTTTATCGGGGTGGTCCATGCCGAGGCACTGCGGCGCATTGGGGTTAACCTGCGGGGCGTGCTGGGATCCAGTGCCGAACGAGGGGCCAACAGGGCGGCCGAGATGGGGGCAGGTCTGGCCTATGCCAGCCTTGATGAATTGTTGGCCGATGTTACGGTGGATCTGGTCCACGTGACCTCGCCCAACCATCTGCACTATCCGCAGGTCAAGGCGATCCTGGCCGCAGGAAAGCACGTGATCTGTGAAAAGCCACTGGCCATGACTTCGTCCCAGTCGGCAGAGATGGTCAATTTGGCGGCGGCAAGCGGCAAGGTCGCCGCGGTCTGCTACAACATCCGGTTCTATCCGCTGAACCAGCACGCGCAGGGCATGGTGAAGGCTGGCGAGCTTGGCGATATCCGATTTGTCACCGGACATTATCATCAGGACTGGCTTGCCAGGCCGACCGATTGGAACTGGCGGCTGGAAACCGATCAGGGCGGCGCGCTGCGTTCGGTCGGGGACATTGGCACGCACTGGCTCGATCTGATCAGTTTCATCACGGGGCAAAAGGTGGTTTCGGTCTTTGCAGATCTGTCGACGTTCATTCCCGAACGGCAAAAGCCCAAAGGACCGGTTGCCACTTTCGCGGCAGCGCAGGGCGAGACGGAGACCCGGACGATCCGGACAGATGACGCGGCGATGATCCTGTTGCGGTTCGGGAATCGCGCCAGGGGTGTGGTATCGACCAGCCAGATCAACATCGGTCGGAAGAATTCGCTGGTCTGGGATATCGCGGGATCTACGGCCTCGGCCGCCTGGGACAGCGAGGTGCCCGATCACCTGTTCATCGGCAGGCGCGACGCGCCAAACCAAATCCTGCAACGGGACGCGGCCTTGATGAATGCGACAGGGGCCGCCGCTGCCTACCTGCCTGGCGGACATGTCGAAGGCTTTGCCGACAGCTTTGCGGCGCTGTTCCGGCAGATCTATGCCGATGCGATGGCCGGAGGGCGGTCGGCCGATGCGACCTATGCCGGATTTGCCGACGGTCACTACGAAATGCAGGTCTGTGATGCTGTATTGCGCAGCGCCGCCGAGGGACGATGGGCCGATGTTTAGAACAAAAAGGTTGATGTGATGAAACTGGGCATTCTGACAGCACCATTTGAAACGACCGACCTGATGGATGTCGCTGACTGGGCCGCCGCCAACGGGATGTCAGCGCTGGAGGTTGCATGCTGGCCAGCGTCGGGCGGGCAAAGGCGGCGCTATGCCGGGACAAACCATATCGACGTGGACGAACTGACCCGCGCCAAGGG
>JBBQHC010000241.1:0-1785 GCA_038323615.1 Rhodobacterales bacterium
CGACGGTGTCCGTATCCGACGATTGCCCGGTGGCGATCCGCCCCTCTTCTTCCATGCGCACGGATACGGTCGCCTGCGCATCTGTCCCTTCGGTGACGGCGTTCACCTGATAAAGTTGCAGGCGGGCGCTGTGCGGGAACAGGGCTTTCACCGCGTTGAACGTCGCATCGACCGGGCCATCGCCCGTCGCCGTCACCGACTGGTCGGTCCCGTCGATTTCCAGCGTCATGTCGGCGGTTTGCGGCCCGGTGGTACCGCACACAACCCGCAGCGATTTCAGCCGCAGCCGGTCGTCGGCGGCGTCGTTCTGGCGGACCAGCGCGATCAGGTCGTCGTCGTAAACTTCCTTTTTACGATCGGCCAGTTCCTTGAACCGCACGAAGGCATCGTTCAACTGGTTGTCGGCCAGATCGAACCCGAGTTCTTTCAACTTGGACCGAAGTGCTGCCCGCCCCGAATGTTTGCCCATCACCAGATTGGTTTCGGCCAGCCCGATATCGGTCGGGCGCATGATCTCGAACGTTTCGGCGTTTTTCAGCATGCCGTCCTGATGGATGCCAGATTCGTGGGCAAATGCGTTCTTTCCGACGATGGCCTTGTTGAACTGCACCGGAAAGCCGCTGACCGTGGCGACGCGGCGCGAGATGTTCATGATCTTGGTGGTGTCGATGCCCGTGGTCCACGGCATGATGTCGCGCCGCACCTTGAGGGCCATGACGACCTCTTCCAGCGCGGTGTTGCCGGCCCGTTCGCCCAATCCGTTGAT
The DNA here is from genome assembly GCA_038323615.1 of Rhodobacterales bacterium. Lineage (GTDB taxonomy): Bacteria > Pseudomonadota > Alphaproteobacteria > Rhodobacterales > Rhodobacteraceae > JBBKXP01. The sequence continues at coordinate 767 of JBBQHC010000241.1, forward strand.
CGTACATTCGATCTGGCGCGCGCCGCCCGCGACGGCGGCCAGCGAATTGGCGGTCGCCATGCCAAGGTCATTGTGGCAGTGGGTGGCGAAAATGATGTCGTCGGCTCCAGGCACCTTTTCCAGCAGCATGCGGATCAGATCGGCGCTTTCCTGTGGCGCGGTATAGCCGACCGTGTCGGGGATATTGATCGTGGTCGCCCCCGCATTGTTCGCGATTTCCACGACCCGGCACAGATAGTCGTGCTCGGAGCGGGTGGCGTCCATTGGCGACCACTGGACGTTGTCGCACAGATTGCGGGCGTGGGTGACGGTGTCGTGGATCCGTTCGGCCATCTGGTCCTTGTCAAGACTGGGGATGTCGCGGTGCAGTGGCGAGGTGCCGATAAAGGTGTGGATGCGCGTCTATTTGGCGTGTTTAACCGCCTCCCATCAGCGGTCGATGTCCTTGTAACTTGCCCGCGCCAGCCCGCAGATCGTCGCCCTTTTGGCAACCCGCGCAATGTCGGCCACCGCCTTGAAATCACCCTCGGACGCAATCGGAAACCCCGCCTCGATGACGTCAACGCCCATGTCGTCCAGCAGGTCGGCGATTTCCAGTTTCTCGGCGTGGGTCATGGTGGCGCCGGGGGATTGTTCGCCGTCGCGCAATGTGGTGTCGAAAATCACCACGCGGTTCGTGTCGTTCATCTGTGTGATCCTTTGTTCCTTAGCTGACCAGCGCTGCACCCCTCTGAGCGGTCGCGCCGAAAGGCACGCTCAGAGGCGGCTAAGGAGAAGCAGGGCGCACAGCGACAGACCGTTGGCGGCCCGTTCGATGATATGTGCGCAGCTGTTCATGCGACCGGACTATACCGCCGATTTTGCCGGGGGAAAGCCCCAAAGTCGCTGAGCCGCTGCGGTCCCGATTCGTGACTGCGGCGGATCGACCTGATCGTGTTGACGACGGCCGCCTGACCGCTAGCTGTCGCGGCATGGAAAACGCATTGATCATCGGCGCTTCGGGCGGGATCGGCGCGGCG
>JBBQHC010000242.1:0-1785 GCA_038323615.1 Rhodobacterales bacterium
GCTAACCCCTTGAAACTTTTGGCTCCGGCGGTAGGGATCGAACCTACGACCAATTGATTAACAGTCAACTGCTCTACCGCTGAGCTACGCCGGAACGGTCCGGGCGATATAGCAGTGTGGTTTTGGCGCGTCCAGAGGGTATCAGGAACAATCTGGGAAAAATCGGAGGAGGCTCAGGGGCGGTAGAAAACCGTGTCGGCCGATATCGATCCTTGGTATAATACACTGGATTTTCCAGAGAGATCAATAAGATGGGCAAGAACATTGCGCGTGGCCGCGTCAAGCAGTGCGGCGGGGGTGTCGGTGTAGATCCGGGCGGCGAGGCTGGATGCCGTTGCGGGGCCATCGCAGAGCGCCGCCATGATCGCGTCCTCGCGGGCGCGCCGGTGGGCGATCAGCCAATCCAGGCGGGCCGAGGGTGCGTCGACGGGCGCGCCGTGTCCGGGGTAGAAGATGCGCGAGTCCTGCGCGGCGAGGCGTTCGCACGAGGCCATGAAATCCGTCAGATCGCCATCGGGCGGCGATACCAACGACGAAGCCCAGCCCATGACGTGATCCGCGGTCAGGCAGGCATCGCCCCACCGCAGGCAGATGTGATTCCCCAGATGCCCAGGCGTATGGATCACGTCAAGCATCCACGCATCCCCGTCGATCCGGGTGCCGTCGGTCAGCGTCCTGTCGCATGTGAAGGCCGCGTCGATGCCTTCGCCGCCACCGACCAGGCCGTTGGCTGCCAGTTGTCGCATGACCGTGGACCGCCCGGCTTGCGGCCCGCCAAATGCCAGCACGGGTGCGCCGCATCGGTCCGCCAGCGCGCGGGCAAGCGGCGAATGATCAATATGGGTGTGCGTGACGATGATGTGGCTGATGGATTGCCCCGGTCCGACGGCGTGCAGTATCGCCCCGAGATGCGCCTGGTCCATCGGTCCGGGATCGACAACAGCGAGCCGGCGTTTCCCGATCAGATAGGTGTTGGTCCCGCGATAGGTCATCGGGGATGGGTTCGGGGCCACGATACGGCGCAAACCGGGTTCCAGTGTCTGGGCCATGCCGATGGGCGGATCGAAGTCGTCGGGAGGGGTCACTCTTTGGCCTTTCACGCCTGGAAACTGCTGGGTAACATGTAGCGCATGTTCTTCCACTGGCTCAAACGGTATGTGCCGCGCGGCATCTATGGGCGCGCCGCGCTGATCCTGCTGTTGCCGGTGGTGTTCCTGCAACTGGTCGTCACGGTGATCTTCGCCCAAGGGCATTTCGACACGGTGACGAATCAGATGACCGATACGGTGCTGCGCGAGCTGGAGCTTGTGCGCGACGTGATCGAGGAGGCGGCCACACCCGAAGCGGTTCAGCCCGCCATCGAGGCGGATCTTTCGCCCTTGCAGATGACCGCAACGCCCGTCGCGGCGGTTCCGGAGCGGAGTCGCTGGGTCTGGTACGATTATTCAGGCCGCGTGCTGAACCAGCGGATGCAGGACCGGCTGCCGGGGTTTCGCGCGGTCGATCTGACCGTCGACAAGGCGGTGCAGGTCTACCTCTCGACGGATCTCGGCCCGTTCCGGATCGGTTTCGACAGGCGGCGGATATCGGCGGCGAACCCGCATCAGTTCTTCGTCTATACCATGTTCTTCGGGTTTCTGATGGCGTTGATCGCGTTCATCTATCTGCGCAACCAGTTGCGCCCGATCAAAAGGCTCGCCCGCGCGGCAGAAGCCTTCGGGCGCGGGCGGCACGAGCCTTATGTTCCCGGCGGTGCGGTGGAGCTGCGGGCGGCGGGAAACGCCT
>JBBQHC010000243.1:0-1733 GCA_038323615.1 Rhodobacterales bacterium
ATCATCGCGTTGGCACTGCATGTCGACTACTGGGATTATATCGGCTGGAAAGACAGCTTTGGCAGTCCCGCCTTTACTCGCCGCCAGAACGGCTTTGCCCACGCGGCGCAGGCCCGCACCGTCTATACGCCGCAGTTCATCGTCGGGGGCACCGATTTCATCGTCGGAGCCAAGTCGATGGCCTTGATGGATGCAGTCGCGGCGCACCGCCCCAGCGGTTTCGCCTTGAATGTCAGCCGGTCCGCCAACAACCTGCATATCGCCGCGACGCCGGGACAGACCGGGCGCGACATGGTGGTGCAGGTCGTGCGCTATACACCCGAGGCACAGGTGGCGATCCAGAGAGGCGAAAATGCCGGGCGAACCATCGCCTATTCGAACATCGTGACCGCCTGGGACGTGGTCGGACAATGGGACGGTCGCGCGGCGCTGGATATGACGACCCCGGTGACGGGCGATTCGCCTATCGTTGTGATCGTGCAGGCTGCCGCTTTCGGCCCCATCATGGCGGCCGCCCGGCTGCGTTAACGCGTTTTGCGTTTTATCTGAAACAGAGGTATCGCAAATCGGGTCTCGTCGAAGGGAGAGGCAGCGAATTGCGATTCCGGTCAAACCCAAAACGCTTTAGGGCCGCCAGCGCCGGTGGATCCAGAACCATTGTTCGGGATTGGCAGCGATCCGAAATTCAAGCCGGCGGGTCATTTCGGTGGTCATCGTCAGGGCGTCCGAATGCGCAATCGGGTCTTCGATCGCGATTTCGAACGACAGGCCGTCGGGCTGGCGAATGCCGAAATAGGGCACAAGCAGGGCGTTGAACTTCAATGCGAAATCGGCGGCAGACGTTGACGTCAGGGCCGGGTGGCCCAGAAAGTCGATCAGCGGGACTTTGACCACGCGGACGTCGAACAGCAGCGTCCCCATCCCACCTTTCCGCAGAAACCGCACAAAGCCCATCGTGCCGCGATGCCCCTGTGCGAACACCGGGCCCGACATCTCGGTCATGGTGCGGGCGTAGTGGTCGTTGAAGAACTGGTTCTGCATGGGGCGGAACAGGCCACCGATCTTGTAGCCCATCGCGGTCAGCACCTGCCGCGGGGCCTCGTGATTGCCGAAATGGCCGGTGACAAAGATCACCGGGCGCCCTGCGGTGCGCGCCTTTGCCACAGCGGCAAGACCGTTGCCGGTGATCGGGGCGTCTTTCAGATGCGCCCCGAACGCGGGTCCGGAATAGTTTTCGATCAGGGTGCGGCCAAAGTTGTCGCAGACTGCGTCCGCGATCCGGCGCCGTTCTGAACTGGGCATCGAAGGATGGATCAGCGACAAGTTTTCCATCGCCCGGCGACGATACCCTGCCAGCGGGCCGATGATCCGCCGCACCAGCCAACCCATTGCCGGGACTCGCCGCCGGTAAGGCAGCGCCATGACTGTAGCGATGAGGCAGCGCAGAACCCGGTCGATAAGCCAGTCTGTTGTACTGGGATTGTCGTCGCTCATGCCCGGGTCCGCGTTTTACTTCCGGCACAGATAACGGCAGGTTTGTCCGACCTCAACCCGAGCCAATCATGGATGGCGCGGGCAGTGCGGTCGCGGTGCCGATCATGCTGTCGCGGCGGACAAGGGTCGCAAGCCGGTCCGCAGACCAGCCCTTGGTCCCGTCGGGCCGCGCCGGGATCACGATATAGCGCATGTCGGCGGTGCTGTCGTGGACCCGGACGGTCGTCGTGTCGGGCAGG
>JBBQHC010000244.1:0-1694 GCA_038323615.1 Rhodobacterales bacterium
CCACCGCCTGTCTGGCCCTTGCCGACGGCACCCTGTTTTATGGCAAGGGGTTTGGCGCCACCGGGCAGGCGCAGGCCGAACTTTGTTTCAACACCGCGATGACCGGCTATCAGGAAATCATGACCGATCCGTCCTACGCCGGGCAGATTGTCACCTTTACCTTTCCCCATATCGGCAACACCGGCACCAATCCCGAAGATGACGAAACCGCCGACCGCGTCGCCGCCGGGATGGTCGTCAAATGGGACCCGACCGAACCGAGCAACTGGCGTGCGACGGGCAATCTGGCCGCATGGCTGGCCGCCAAGGGCCGGATCGGGATCGGCGGTCTGGACACCCGCCGCCTGACCCGCGCGATCCGCCAGCAGGGCGCACCGCACGTCGCCCTTGCCCACGACCCGGCGGGCAATTTCGACATCGACGCGCTGGTCAAGGCCGCCCGCAGCTTCAAGGGGCTTGTCGGCCTCGATCTGGCCAGGGATGTGACCTGTGCGCAGTCCTATCGCTGGAACGAGATGCGCTGGGCCTGGCCGAAGGGCTACGCCCCGCAGACTGCCCCAGTGCACCGGGTCGTCGCCATCGACTACGGTGCCAAGCGCAACATCCTGCGGTGCCTTGCCAGCGCGGGCTGCGATGTCACCGTCCTGCCCGCATCCGCCACGGCCGACGACGTGCTGGCCCTGAACCCTGACGGGTTGTTCCTGTCCAATGGTCCCGGCGATCCGGCGGCGACCGGCGCCTATGCCGTTCCGATGATCAGGGGCGTGCTGGACCGGTCCGCCATGCCGGTATTCGGCATCTGTCTGGGGCATCAGATGCTGGCGCTGGCGCTGGGCGCGCGCACCATCAAGATGAACCACGGCCACCACGGCGCCAATCATCCGGTCAAGGATATGGAAACCGGTAAGGTCGAAATCACGTCGATGAACCATGGCTTTACCGTCGACAGCCAGACTCTGCCCGCCGGGGTCAAGGAAACCCACCTGTCGCTGTTCGACGGGTCCAACTGCGGCATCCGGATGACCGACCGCCCGGTGTTTTCGGTCCAGTATCACCCCGAAGCAAGTCCCGGCCCGCAAGACAGCTATTACCTGTTCGAACGGTTTGCCGCAGCGATGGCGGCACGTGCCGCCTGAATTCGGGCGCAACCTGCGGCTGCATTAAAGCGTTTTGCGTTTGATCGGAATCGCAATTCGCTGCCTCTCCCTTCGGCCGAACGCGATTTGCGATACCTCTGTTTCAGATAAAATGCAAAACGCGTTAACCACCTGTTAACCCCGTTATCGCAAGCCTTGAACGGATGGTTGGGCCCAGCTTTGTCGAGGGGAACGGGACGCGATGACGATCCGGGCGATTTCCGGGGCTGGGGCGCGGCTGCCCGAGGGTGAAAAGCCACCCTCGCCGATTGGTCAAATCCTGCTGCGTCGCGGCCTCGTTTCGGCCCGCCGCCTGCAGGACGCCGAAACCGCCGCCGCCCGGCAGGATGCGCGTCTTGCCGATGCGCTGCGGCTTGGTCTCGCTTTGCCCGCCGCCAAATTGGCCGAGGCCGAGGCCGAACTTGCCGGCGCCGCCCTGATCGACCCGGTCAGCAGCCCCCCTGACCAACGCCTGATCGTGGCCTATGGCCCGGCCGTCTGCCTTCGGCACGGCCTGTTGCCGTGGCGACGCGTCGGCGGGGCCACCGTCGTGTTGAC
>JBBQHC010000245.1:0-1623 GCA_038323615.1 Rhodobacterales bacterium
CCGCCGCCATATCCTTCCCTCCAAACCACAAGGATATGACCCATGGGTATTCTCGATTTCCTCTCCGGCCAGTTCATCGACGTCATCCACTGGACCGACAATACCCGCGACACGATGGTCTGGCGGTTCGAGCGTGAAGGGCATGAGATCAAATATGGCGCCAAGCTCACCGTGCGCGAAGGGCAGGCAGCGGTTTTCGTGCATGAAGGACAATTGGCGGATGTCTTTTCCCCCGGCCTTTACATGCTGGAAACCAACAACATGCCGATCATGACCTCTCTGCAGCACTGGGATCATGGCTTCAAAAGCCCGTTCAAATCGGAAGTTTACTTCGTCAACACCACGCGTTTCGGCAATCTCAAATGGGGCACCAAGAACCCGATCATGCTGCGTGATCCGGAATTCGGCCCCACCCGGTTGCGCGCCTTTGGCACCTATACGGTGCGCGTGACCGACCCTGCGATGTTCTTGCGCGAAATCGTCGGCACCGATGGTGAATTCACCATGGATGAAATCAGCTATCAGATTCGCAATATCATCGTGCAGGAATTCAGCCGCGCGCTGGCGGCTTCGGGTATTCCGGCCCTTGATATGGCCGCCAATACCGGCGATCTGGGCAAATTGGTCGCCGAAGCCATTGACCCAACGCTGAAAAACTACGGTCTTTCGCTGCCGGAACTTTACGTCGAAAACATCAGCCTGCCGCCTGCGGTGGAAAAGGCGCTGGATACCCGCACCTCGCGCGGGATCGCGGGCAATCTGGATGAGCATCTGAAATACAAAGCGGCAGAGGCGATGGCGGCAGAAGGATCAGCCGCCGGGCAAGCCATGGGGATGGGCATGGGCGCCGGACTGGGCATGCAGATGGGCCATACGATGGGGCCTTGGGGGCCCGTCGCGCAGCCGCAAACCGCCGCTGCGCCGCCGCCTCCACCACCCCCGCCGGTCGAACATGTCTGGCATATCGCCGAGAATGGTCAGGTCAGCGGCCCCTACTCCAAGGCCGCGATGGGCCGCAAGGTCACCGATGGCAGTCTGACCCGCGCCAGTATGGTCTGGACGCAGGGCCAGGACGGCTGGATGGCGGCCGAAGATGTAACCGAACTGGCGCATCTGTTCACCGTGATGCCACCGCCCCCCCCCGGCGCATGACCCAGCGTCGCCTGACAATATTGCTGCATTGGTCCTTGTTCATGCTACTTCTGGCGATGATCAAAGGCGGCAGCGCCAATGAAATCCTGCGCTGGGTCTTCGTCGGCGCCGGGGCGCTGTGGCTGGGCATGACCGGGGCGCGCGGGATGCTGGGCAAACCCGGCCCAAAACTGCAAGGCGCGTGGCGGCAGGCCTATCCCTGGATGCATCGGGGGATGTATGCCGCCCTCTTCACGGCTGTCGCGTTGAATACCGCCGCCTTGCTGAACTGGGTCAGCCTCGATCTCGCATGGAACAGCCTTTTGGCGCTGCTTTTTGCTGCGACCTTTCACGGGCTGTTTCATTTCTGGCGGCATAATGTGCTGTACGACAATGCCCTGCGGATGATGATGCCGCGTTTCATGCATAAGATACTATGACCCAGACTGACACGACAGAACCCGTTGATCACCGTTTCCCCTGCGATGCCTG
>JBBQHC010000246.1:0-1601 GCA_038323615.1 Rhodobacterales bacterium
CTGGTTGCCCACGGCGGCAGCGTGTCGCGTATGTCTTTGGAAAGAAAGTTCGGGACGGCCGTCACAACTGCCAGAAGCAGAAGGACGGCATAGGTCATCACGACCCATGCTGGTCGGCGCATTTTCAGTATCCTTTGGTGCCTGAGTGTTCGGTCTGACGTCGAAATGTCAGACCGCAGGCGGTCCCCGAACTGGCGGAAGGATATTGATTGCAGGGATAGAAACAGATGCCACAGGTTCCCACGAAACACGCGCCAGCGCTTGTCGTGGCGTAGGAATTTCTGATCCGGGCGCGGTGGCCGGCGGTGTGTCGCCCTCGGGCACTGACGCGCGGATTAGATGGCTTTGCGCCGTCAGGATGACCGGTGCAAATGCGGTCTCAAGTGCCGCAACGGGGCCATTGTGCGTGGCAGTTCGTTCCGCGCCGACATGATGCGCCCCAAAAAGCGCAACCGCCAGCACAAGGAAAAGCCGCGACACAATCGCGGCCATCCCCCTTGCGGCTTGGCCACGCCCTTTTGTCATCCCTGCGCAGCCCAGACATAGGCGGCATATCCCGCCAGCATCACGACCCCAACGCTGCGTCCGATCACCGGACGGGTGAGCAGAAGCCCGGTCAGCACCAGCGACACGGCAATCATCACCGGAAGGTCGAAGGTCAGGAACCGCGACGCCACCGGGATCGGCGCGATCAGGGCAGTGACGCCGAGAATGCCCAGAACGTTAAAGATGTTCGATCCGATGATATTGCCGATGGCGATTTCGGACTGGCGGCGGAAGGCCGCGATCAGGGACGTGGCCAGTTCCGGCAGAGACGTGCCAACGGCAACGATGGTCAGGCCGATGAACGCCTCCGATATGCCGTATCCGCGCGCGATCGACACAGCGCCGTCTACCAGAAACCGCGCGCCGACCATCAACGCGACAAGGCCGCCGAGGACCCATAGCACCGACACAAGGGTCGAGGCCGGAGGTTTCAGACTCTCGTCCTCTGCTTCTGCCTCACCCGGCTTCAGATAGGCCCAGATCAGATAGGCCACCAAGCCGCCGAATAGAACCAGCCCGGACAGGCGCGTCATCTGGCCAAAGGCGAAAATCGGGACTAGCAAAAGTGCCGCTGCCATCATGACCGCCGTGTCACGCCGCAGGGTCGCACCCATGACCTTGATCGGCCAGACCAGCGCCGAAAGGCCGACGATCAGCAGGATGTTGGCGATGTTGGACCCGATGATGTTGCCCAATGCGATATCGGGAACGCCGCGCCAGGCTGCGTCGACTGAAACCAGAAGTTCAGGCGTAGATGTGCCGAATCCCACCACGGTCAGGCCGATCAGCAGCGGTGGGATAGCCATGCGCCGGGCGATGCCAACGCTGCCCCTCACAAGCGCCTCGCCTCCGAAGAACAGACCGATCAGTCCGATAAACAAGTAGAGATAGTCCAAATCGGTGCCCCCAAGGGGCAATTGATCTGCCCTTCACGGGAATTTGTGAATGAAGCCGGGCGCTTGCAAGGGAAGCGTAAAGATAATTCACGAACGGACAAATCGCACAAAGATTCTTTGTCGCAAACCTTGAAGAAAAGCTGTTGTGACATGACCTCT
>JBBQHC010000247.1:0-1564 GCA_038323615.1 Rhodobacterales bacterium
AGCGCATAGGAAATCGGCATCAGCACGATCATGCGCCCGCCGTCTTTCACCGCACTAGCCGCAACACCTGCTGCGTCACCGGTGCCGTAATACACATCGGCGCGTTGGGCGCCCTTGATTGCCGACCCGGTATCCTGCGCGATCATCAGGCGGCGCAGAGGATCGACACCGTCCTTTTCGATCCAGACCGGCGCACCAAGGATCGTGATCGCAGGGTCCACGGCAATGCTGCGCAGGGGCGTGATCGACCGGTTCATCGCGCCCAGCGGACCCTTGTCGGCGGGCACCTGGTCGATGGTGCGGAAAAACACGTATGAATCGTTCAGCCACAGCAGCGCCTGACCTTCTTCGGGGTTATCCACGACCCATTGCCGGATCTTGGGCGAAGAGACCTGATCAAGCGTATAGACACCGCGATCCACCAGCGCCCGTCCGATGGACGTGTAGTCGCGCCCGTTCTTGCCCGCATAACCGACCCGGATGACACGACCGCCGGGCAAGCGGATGCGGCCCGATCCCTGCACCTGCAAAAAGAACAGATCGACTGGATCGGACAGCCATGCGATTTCCAGCCCACGATCTGCAAAGGGTTGGTCTTCTTCGATTTCGCGCCGGGAATAGACACCTTCGGTGCCGTCGCCGGGCAGCTGGTAAATCGGAAAGCGATAGGTGTCGTCGGGCGTCAGGCTGCCTGCGATCTCCGGCTCGTAGTAGCCGGTGAACAGCATGGGTGCGCCGTCTTCGATCAAGACAGGCTGAAAGAATGTCTCGAAAAAGTCGCGGGCTGCGGGACCATCCTTAGCCACCGCGCAAAGCTGCACCCATTCGGGGCGCGGAATGTCACCGCAGGTCTGGGTGAACACATCAAGGGCTGCAGCGTGATCGTCCGCAGCCCAGCCGTCCAGATCGTCAAAGGTCAGAAACGTGTAACTCGGTTCAGCCACGGCGGCCCCCGTCATGCCAAGGGCCACAAGGGCCGTCCGCGCCAGACCTGCGATCATTCGCCAGTGGCAACAAGCCGCCAGTTCGGATCGGCACTGTCCATCACACGGGCAAAGGTCCAGACGTCTTTTTGCCGCTTGATCGCGTTGGCGTCGCCATCGACGATATCGCCGCCATGGTCACGCACGACCCACGTCATTTCCCCGGTAAAGCGGACGGTCATTTCCGCCTCTTTCGTCTGCGGATCAAACGTCGCCTCTTTCAAGGCAAGATCGCTGATCCCGACAAAGGTCGCCTTGACCAGAAGGCCCTGATCGGCGCGCTGATGGACGACCTGTTCAAAGGCGTCATAGACGTCGGGAGAGATGAAATTGCGCACTTCGTCTAGATCGCCGTGTTCGAAAGACATCAGGATCATTTCGTAGGCGGACCGGGCACCAGTCAGGAACTGCGTCACGTTGAAGGAAGGATCGACCCGCTTCATCGCGGCAAGAGCCTGTGCGCTATCGCTGCCGTCAGCGGCGTGGTCGGTGATGTCGCGGTCGGGGCCGCCTTCGATCACTTCGAAATTGCTGCGGCGGGGATCGGGTTTGGCCTGATCGGCGGGGATTTTCGGCTTCTC
>JBBQHC010000248.1:0-1530 GCA_038323615.1 Rhodobacterales bacterium
GGTACAGCGTCGCCATCAACGACGACGATCCGAATTTTCAGGACAACGATACCAGCCAGAGGCTGAACGGCGCCCAGACGATCAACGGCACGGGCTATGCCAACAATACCGTTGTCGAGGCGGAGTATTCGCTGGTCCTGACCGACGGAACCAACACCTGGACGGTCGTCGGATTCAACGTCAACGATTCCAGTCCGGCCTATGCGACGGTCGAAGGCCTGGCCTTTATCGGCGGATCGGGCGGGTTTCCCCCGCACGGCGTGCCGCTGACCGTCGTGTCGAACGGCGAGGGGCCAAATTTTGCCGCCGCGTCCTATGCCACGCCGATCTGTTTCGCTGCGGGCACCCTGATCGACACCGCGGACGGGCCGCGCCCGGTCGAGGAGATCGTCGTCGGCACGTTGGTGCGAACCCTGCATGACGGGTTGCAGGCGGTACGCTGGCGCAACGGACGCGACTTTCCCGCCTGCGGTCGTTTTTCCCCCATCCTGTTTTGCGCCGGTGCCATCGGCAACACGCGGGCGCTGCGCCTGTCGCCACAACACCGGATCAGGATTGCTGACTGGCGCACCCAGCTTTGGTGCGGCGAGGACGCGGTGCTGATCGCGGCACAGCAATTCGTCAACGGGACCGACATTGTGGTCGATCAGGGCGGGATCGTCTCCTACCACCACCTGATGTTCGACCGCCACCAGATCATCTGGGCCGAAGGGGTCGCGACCGAAAGCTTTCATCCGGGCGAAGCCGGGATCGGCGGGCTTGACCACGCCACGCGCGAGGAGCTTTTCACGCTGTTTCCCGACCTGCGCGACGAACCGGGCGGCTACAGCGCCGTCCATCCCTCGCTGCGGGCATCCGAGGCGCGGGTTCTGCTGGCCGCCTAGGGAAGAATCGCCAGCCACCCCCAGACCGTAATCAGCGACAGCGCAGTTCCGATCAGCACCGCCGATGCGGCGACCCGCCGCGCCGTGCCATACATGTTGGCGAACACATAAGCGTTGACCCCCGGCGCCATTGCCCCGGTCAGAATCGCCGATCTGAAGGCATTCACGTCCAGCCCGGTCCATCGTCCCATCCCCCAGATCACCGCCGGATGCAGGACCAGCGACACCACGACGATGAACAGGATCGTGCGCATGTCCCCTTCGGGCCGGTAGCGGTAGAGGACGCCGCCAAGTCCGAACAGGGCGGCGGGCAGGGCGGCCTTGGCCACCAGATCAATGGCGTCGGTCAACACGCCGGGCAGAGGCAGGCCGGTCAGATTCACCGCAAGGCCAAGACTGATGCCGACGATGAGGGCGTTCGAGAACATCGCCTTGAGGATCTTTCCCGGCAATGCTGCGATTTTACCGCCCCGGTTGCGCACGATCTCCATCGCGCTGATCCCGACAAGGTAACAGAACGGCGCGTGGATCGATACGATGGCATAATTGCCGGACAGTGCCGCCGCGCCATAGGCCCGCTCGGTGATCGGCAGGCCAAGCAGCACGGAATTGGAGAAAAGCGCCACAAAGCCGATTGCGATGCAAT
>JBBQHC010000249.1:0-1507 GCA_038323615.1 Rhodobacterales bacterium
TGATCGCGATGATCGGGCTGGACCCGAATTCAGGGATGCCCCGCCTGACGGGCGGCAACCTGCACCTGATGGACGGCGGCGATTTCCTTGTCGCAATCGTCGGCCTGTTCGCGGTGTCCGAGGTGTTCTTTTTCATCGAAAGCCACGGCAAGGGCGGCGCGTTGGGCGTGAAGCTTGGCAAGGTCACAGTGCCGTGGCGCGACATCTGGGAAACCAAATGGACCATGCTGCGCTCGTCCTTTCTGGGGTTCATCGCCGGAATATTGCCGGGGGCGGGCGCCTCGCTCGGGTCATTCATGACCTACATGATGGAAAAATCCATTGCCGGTGACAAAGGCGGGTTCGGCCAAGGTGCCATCCGAGGCGTCGCCGCACCCGAGGCTGGCAACAACGCTGCCGCAGGCGGTGCGCTGGTGCCGATGCTGACCCTAGGCGTGCCGGGTTCGGGGACGACGGCGGTGCTGCTGGCGGTGCTGATGACGCTGAACATCACGCCGGGGCCGACATTGTTCACCGACCGCCCCGATGTGGTCTGGGGCCTGATCGCATCGCTGCTGATCGCCAACTTCGTGCTGCTGGCGATGAACGTGCCGATGGTCAAAATCTTCGTGCGCATCCTGCAGGTGCCCCCCGCCATCCTGATGCCGGGCGTCACCATGGTATCCTTCGTCGGCATCTATTCGCTGACGGGCAGCTATTTCGATCTGCTGCTGGTCGTCATGTTTGGCCTGCTTGGCTATATCCTGCGCAAGATGGACATCCCGACGGTGCCGGTCATCATGGGCATCCTGCTGGGCAACGCGATGGAAAAATCGCTGCGCGACGCGATGGTGCTGTCAGGGGGCGACTGGACCTATCTGCTGGGATCGGGCATTTCCATCGGCCTGCTGATTGCTGCAGTTCTGGGGTTCGTGGCGCCGATATTCCTGCGCCGGGTGATCCGCAAACCGGAGGCGATCATTGACTAGCTGCCGCATCCTTATTCCCTCGGGGGCATTGGGCCTTGGTTACGACCAGGTGGCGCTCGACCGGGGCATCGCCAACAAGCCCGACCTGATCGCCATCGACGGCGGTTCGACCGATTCCGGGCCGTCCTATCTGGGCCGGGGCGTGTCGAAATACGCGCGGTCCTCGACCAAGGTCGAATGGGCCGGGCTGATCGCGGCGCGGGCCAAGGCGGGCGTGCCGCTGGTGATCGGCACGGCAGGCACCTGCGGGGCGGACGAAGTCGTGGAATGGCTTTACGACATCACTTTGGAAATCCTTGCCGAACAAGGGCTAAGCGCCAAGATTGCCGTACTGAAATCCGAACAGCCCGCCGCGCGGGTCAAATCGGCGCTTGCCGGTGGTCGGATCACCCCCCTGCCCCACGCCCCCGCCATCGACGATGCTTTGATCGACGATTGCACCCATATCGTTGCACTTGCCGGGGCCGAACAGATCGTCGCTGCATTGGAAACCGGGGCCGATATCGTGATCGCCGGACGCACCACCGACACCGCCATCA